>JAEXTA010000007.1 GCA_023453665.1 Bacteroidota bacterium
ATATACGTGGCAGTTAAAAAATGTCCGGCGGCGGAAGAGGAAATCCAATTTTGATTGATCCAATAGATAAGAATATTGTTTACTATGGTTCATCCAGTGCAATTTTCAAAAGCACAAATAAGGGAGAATCTTTTACACAAATGGGTTCAAACATTCCTCAATCTTCTGCAATAAAATGTTTACATTTGAATCCGGCGAGACCAAATGAAATAGTTGTCTCAGTTTACAAAGGCAGCAGTTACAAAATGGTTAAATCAACGGATAACGGAGTTAACTGGGTAACAACTGCAGACAATTTATCATTTTCATTTTATGGCATTCCTTCCGATCAGGATCCAACACATCCAGATACTTTATATCTTATGAATGGAAATAATTTTGACAGGTCTACAGATTTTGGAAGTACCTGGACAACCATTACTAGTAATGTCGGAACAAGTCAGGCACCTTGTGATCTGATTGTTTTTCCTGATACCAGCATTATACTTGTCGGTGATCTTGGACACGGTATTTTTAAAAGTACCGATTATGGTCAAACATGGAGTTTAAAATATTCAACGTCAGGTGAGATTCCAACAATTGCAGTGGATTTCAGAAATCCGGGAGTTGCCTGGGCTACAAAATTTTCCGGCGGTGGCGGAATAATCCGATCAACCAATTATGGAGAAACATGGTCAACGGTAGCTTATAGCGGTACAAGTACCTGGGGTGTTCATATCCATCCTGAGAACTCTGATTTTGTTATAACAGGTACCTGGTCAGGAAGCAATATTTATATTACGCGTGACTGGGGCACCACATGGCAGCAGACGACGTTACCTGCAAGCAATTATTCTGTTGCAATAATCGATACGATGACAATCTTTGCGGCACAATCCGGAGGCTTTTATAAATTATGGTCACCATCTTTTGTACCGGTTGAGCTAACTTCTTTCACTGCAAATATTCGTGATCACAAAGTGCTGCTTGAATGGTCAACTTCAACAGAAACTAATAATCTTGGCTTTGAAATTGAACAGAGTATTGATAATAACAATTTCAGCCGATTGGGATTTGTCCCCGGATTTGGTACTACAACAGAAAGTAAAAATTATTCATACATAACTGATAATAGGATTACTCAAAAAACTTATTACAGATTAAAACAGATTGACCTCGATGGTACGTTCAAAGTTTATGATGCAGTTGAAGTTGATGCTCCACTCCCGGCTTCGTATGATATGGCTCAAAATTTCCCAAATCCTTTTAATCCTGCAACGACTATTAATTTTTCTCTTCCCGTTGAAGCTCAGGTTGAAATAATCGTCTTTAATACTCTGGGTGAAAAAGTCAGTGATATTGCCGAAGTTTCATACGCCTCGGGAAATCATGCCGTTAACTTTAATGCATCAACATTTTCATCAGGTGTATATTATTACCAGTTGAAAGCAAAAGGTGTTGATGGCAGTTCCTTTACTTCAATTAAAAAGATGGTAGTTTTAAAATAAAATATAAGGCAATCCGGAAGTGTTCCGGATTGCCGAAAATTTTTTCATATGTGAGTATTTAGACTTTTACATCTTAAAAATAAATATTCACCTTACCAATAATTTTTACCGCAAATAAAATCAGGATTTAAAAAATCTTTGGATTAAAAAGATTAATACTTATTTTACACCCACTGCAATTCTTAACTAAACTAAATCCAAATAAAAAGAGGTTGTCTGATGAAGAATCTGTTCACTGCCTTGTTCTTTGTTTTATCTGTAACATTTGTTTCATTGGCCCAGTACAATTGGGTTTTAAAACAATCAGGCGGCAGCCTGGGTGGACCAATCGACGTTGAGAGAGATAATCCTAGTAATGTTTATTTCGGCGCCGATAATAAAATTTATAAAAGTACAAACAGCGGCGAAAATTTTTCACAATATGGGATAAATATTCCCGGCGCAACTGATATTAAATCGATCATACTCAATGATGATATTCCCGGTACTTTGCTTGTCGCAATTGAATCAGGTTCAGATAAAATTTTAAAATCAACTGATGCCGGGGCAAGCTGGATAATAGTTGCTGATGGATTAACTTTCTCTTTCTTCGGAATTCCTATGACTCCAGATCCTTCGCATCCCGACACCATTTATACAATGAGTAATTCAAATTTTATGCGTTCAACAGATTTTGGAGATACATGGACAACAATTACTTCTTCAGTTGGTTGTGCAACACCTTGTGACATTGAGGTTTTTCCCGACACAAGTATAATTCTTGTAGGCGATAATGGGACAGGAATTTTTAGAAGTACAAATTACGGACAAACCTGGAGCCAGGTTCATAATACGAGCGGAGAGATTCCTACAATAGCTGTCGACTACAGAAGTCCCGGTACTGCCTGGGCAACCAGGTGGAGCGGAGGCGGTGGACTCCTGAAATCTACTGACTATGGTGCAAGCTGGACACTACAATCAACCTTTAGCGGAATAAACATGTGGGGAGTACATATAAATCCGGTTGATGGTGAAGAAGTTTATACGGGCTGCTATTCATGCGGTTCAACCTGGCGAACAAAAAACGGCGGACAAAACTGGCTGCAGGTCTCAATACCTTCTTCAAATTACCAGTTATATATAGTTGATTCGATGAATGTATATTCGGCTCAGGGAAATGGTTTTTATAAGTTAACATCACCTAATTTTACAACCCCAGTTGAATTAGTTTCTTTTACTGCTGATGTTAACGACAGAATCGTAACGCTAACCTGGACAACTGCATCTGAAGTAAACAATAAAGGATTTGATGTGGAAAGAAGTTCAGACAATGTTAATTTTGAGAACATTGGATTCATTACCGGTTATGGCACTTCATCTGAAGTTCACAATTACAGATACACACATCAGGAAAATTCATCTGGTACTTATTACTACAGGTTAAAGCAAATTGATTTTGATGGCTCTTACGAATATTCTTCTGTTGTTGAAGCAGAGATATCTGTCCCAAATATTTTTCAGCTATCGCAAAATCATCCTAATCCATTTAACCCGACAACAACAATACAGTTTTCAATTCCCGTTGAATCACAAGTTGAGTTAAGGATATTTAATCTTCTTGGAGAAGAAATAAATGTTCTGACAAACGCTTTTTACAACGCAGGAAATCACCAGTTAACTTTTGATGCTGCCAATCTTGCCAGCGGGAATTATCTTTATACCATCGAAGCTGTTGATGGAAGCGGTAACATTTTCAGACAAACAAAAAAAATGACTATCCTCAAGTAAACATTTCAAATATTTACACAGCCGGAAATACTTCCGGCTGTAATTTTAAAACTAATGTGGGAATTAAAAATGAAATACACTTTGTTACTAATTACAATTTTTGCTTCTGTTGTTATTTATGCCGGCACTGATCTGTTAACTGGAATAATCGGACTTACACAATTAAATGGTGAAGGATGTTTGTGTCATAATTTAAATTCTGACCCGACAGTTCATGTGTGGATCGAAGGTCCGGATACACTTGAACAAAATCAGACAGCAGAATATACAATTAAGCTGACCGGGGGTCCCGCAGTAACCGGTGGATTTAATGTTGCAGCAAGGTTCAGTAATATTTCAGTAAGTGATGCCGGGACGCAGGAAATAGATGGTGAAATTGCACATAACTCACCTCGTTCTTTTGTTAATGACACTGTTAGCTGGAATTTTAATTTCACTGCCTCAAACTCAGTGACGTGGGATACAATATATTCTGTTGCACAAAGTGTTAACAATGATAGTATTCCCTCTTCAATTGACAGATGGAATTTTGGACCAAAATTTCCTGTAAGAATAATTCCGCGTGTTCCGGTTGAATTGACTTCCTTTACAGCCATAGCATCTGGAAAAAATGTTAATCTAAAATGGACCACAGGTTCAGAAGTAAATAATAAAGGATTTGAGATTCTGAGAAGAATATCCGGTAACAATCCAGGATCAGAATGGACAGCAATAGGTTTTGTTAATGGAATGGGAACTACTTCGCAGCCGCAATCATATTCATTCATTGATAAAAATATATCTGTAGGAAAATTTTCATACAAACTAAAACAGATTGACTTTGACGGAAAATATAAATTCAGCAATGAAACTGAAGTATCTGTTGTGCTAGCAGATTTCAACCTGCATCAGAATTTTCCAAACCCGTTCAATCCTTCAACAAAGATCAGCTGGGAACTATCAACACCGGCTTTTGTGAAAGTAAAAATATATAACTCAGTTGGTGAAGAAGCAGCAACACTTTTAAGTGAATACCAGGATGCTGGACTACACTCAACTTCATTTGAAGCATCAACAGATTTTGCCAGCGGAATTTATTTATGTTCAATAGAAATTCTTCCATCCGGAAATTCTTCTGCTATAAATCTTGTTAACAAGATGGTTCTTTTAAGATAGCTTTTATGGCTGAATTTTTAATTAACCCGGTTGAACTAAAGCCGGGTTTTTATTTTTAAAGTGGAATCGATGGACATTCTTTTTTTATCTTTCCTTCAACAAAAAATAAAAACAATATGACTGCAAAATCATTTTTATTAATTATCATTTGCTGGATGACAATGTACAACACTCCTTCACCGCAAACCTTTAAAGCATTTATTAATGGAAAAATATATACGGTTAATGATAAACAACCTTTTGCAGAAGCCGTATTGATCGAAAAGAATAAAATTATTTTTGTTGGCTCAAACGATGAAGTACTTACCAGAACAGGATTAATTCCGGAAGTCATTGATCTTGAAGGAAAATTAATGCTGCCTGGTTTCATTGACAATCACACACACTTTCTAAGCGGCGGTTTTTATATAAGCGGAATAGATCTTCGTATTGCCAAATCAAAAGAAGAATTCAGGGAAATATTAAAGTCGTATATCATTAAACATCCTGACAGATGGATTACCGGCGGAAGATGGGATCACGAAACATGGAGTGAAGTTATTCTGCCGACCAAAGAACTGATTGATGATATTTCACAGAACAATCCTGTATTTGTAAGCAGACTTGACGGGCATATGGGTGTGGCTAATTCCTTCGCACTAAAACTCGCCGGCATAACAAAAGCTACGGAAGACCCTGTCGGCGGATTTATTGAACGCGACCCAAAAACCGGTGAACCAACTGGAATACTAAAAGACAACGCTATGGATCTTGTATTCAAAGTAATTCCTGAACATTCTGATGAAGAAAAAAGTGAAGCATTACAAGCTGCCCTTGATGAAGCCAAAAGACTTGGAGTAACTTCTGTTCACGACATTACAGAAATGAATGATTTTAATTTTCTATTGGAAACACATCAACAAGATAAACTTACCTGCCGGCTATATTCAAGACTGCCCATCACTAACTACAAAAAAGTAATTGAACTTATATCTTCTTTTAAAAATGATGAAATATTTTCATTAGGCTCTTTAAAAGGTTTCTCTGATGGTTCACTTGGTTCAAGTACTGCGTGGTTATCTGAAAGTTATGAAAATCAAGAAGATAATTTTGGATTGCCGAATGATATTGTTCTCGACGGCAGGTTAGAGAAATGGTCAAAGGATGCAGATAAAAATCATTTACAGATTTGTATTCACGCTATCGGTGACAAAGCCAATTCGTTTCTGCTTGATATGTATGAAAAAATTAAAAATGAAAATCCCGTTTGGGATCGCAGATTCAGGATTGAACATGCCCAACATTTAAAAGATAAAGATGTAAAACGTTTTTCTGAATTAGGTGTTCTGGCATCAATGCAGCCTGTTCATCTTTTAGATGACGGCAACTGGGCACATAAAAGATTGGGTGAAGAAAGAATAAGTTCATCATACAAGATCAGAAGCCTGATAGATTCTGATGCAGATGTAAGTTTTGGAACCGACTGGCCTGTTGCACCTCTTAATCCCCTGTTCGGAATTTATGCCGCTGTAACAAGAAGAACATCTGACAATAAAAATCCTGAAGGATGGATTCCTGAAGAAAAAATTTCGGTTGAAGATGCTGTCCGCTGTTATACCCTTAATAGTGCTTACGCGGGATTCCAGGAAAAGATTTTAGGAAGTATTGAAACAGGAAAACTTGCAGATATGATAGTTTTAAGCGAAGATATTTTTTCTATTTCACCTGAGAGAATAAAAGACGTAAAAATCGAAATGACAATTTTTAATGGTGAAATTATTTACAGAAAATAAATGTCAGCTAGTCTCAGATAAGTATAGTTTAAACACCACTTAGTCTCAAATTACCGACACTCTCCATAATTGTCAGAGAATTATTTCTAAACTCTGCTGGCATACTATTAGCATATTACTTACCAAAACAATCAATTCTAAAATTAAATTCGAGGTCTGTATGAAATCTATATTTCTTTTGCTTTCAACCATATTTTTGATATCAATAACTTCTGTATCAGCACAGTCACTCTATTTTTGTGAAGATGTTGATGAGGACGGATATGCAATCAATTCAAGCAATACCTTTACAATAACTGAAGATGGCGGTTCCTTAAAAATACTCTGCCGGGTTGGATATGAAGTTGAAGCGTACTCAGTTGAATTCGCAATTTATGAAGTAGATTCAGATGGAAACGAAATTTATGATAATACAATTTACATGGATGTTGAACCAGACTGGGTTTGGTTTTATAAAGAAATAATTTTCTATCGAGGAGGAAAGTATAATGTTTATGTTTCTACCGATGAAGATGAATTCCTGACCTCAGGCAGTGTCAGAATAAAAGTCAGGTAATAAAACTTTGACAAATAAAAAAATCCTCTGTTAACTTTGATCTGAAAGTTTAAATACAATAGCGATCCAATCATCCATCTGCATTTTATCAAGCATTATAAATCCAAGTGATTTATAATGCTTTAATATATCTGTTTCATCAATGACGAGCAGACCGGAAATGATCAGCAATCCGCCGCGATTCATTTTTATTTTTAAATCCGGTGAAATATTTATTAAAACATTCTTCTGAATATTGGCTAAAACCAAATCAAAATTATCAGACTTAACATCACTAATTTCACCAAGAATAATTTCAATTCTATCTTGAACTGAATTTAGTATTGCGTTTTCCTTTGCGTTATCTAGACACCATTCATCATTATCAACAGCAACTGCAGTAGCAGCGCCAAGTTTTAACGAAGCAATTGCTAAAACTGCCGTTCCTGAACCAACATCAAGTACGGTCATTCCGTTTTTTATATATTTTTCAATCATCAAAAGCATGAGTTTTGTTGTCTGATGCTCGCCTGTTCCAAATGACATTTTAGGATCAATAGTAATGACCAGCTCATCTTCTTTTTTATCGTAATCTCTGAATGTGGGTTTTATAACTATTCTGTCGCTGACTTTAATAACATTTATAGTTTTTTCCCATTCTTCATTCCAGTTTTTTTCAACAAAAATATTTTCTTCAACAAGAAATGTGAATAACATTTTCTGTTCATACAGAACATTCAACTGCGAATTTACTTCATCTAAGGATGGTCCATTTTCACCTGCAAACACACGAAGACAATTCACCTCTTCACTGATACCGTCAATGTTCAACTCCCATAATATTCCGCTGATAATTTCAGGAATAAAGGGTTCTGCTGTAATTGTATACTCTTTATATGATTTCATTATTGCTCCGTTAATTCAGTTCAAATCATAGCTTGTCATTATTCTGCAAATTTCATCCTGAAGATTCCTCATATCATCAACAGAGTTTGTGAAGTTATGTATGATAATAGAGAATGCCAGCAATGACCCGTTCTTTGCCCAGGCATAACCAGAAAGTGAGCTTACTCCTCTCAAAGTTCCTGTCTTTGCGCGAATATTTTTTTCTGCTGAAGTTCCGATCATCCTTTTTGATAAAGTACCATCGACACCGCCAATGGGTAAAGAATTATATAAGTAATTAAACGCTACTGCGTTTTCCTTGTATAAATATTTAAGCAATTCAAGAAGCAGTTCTGTCGAAACAAGGTTATATCTTGATACTCCTGATCCGTCAGCGATAGAATATTTTAATGGTTTCATTCCGCACATTAAAATAAGACTGTTTAACATTTTTAATCCGTTATATGCGGTACCAGGTTTGCCATGATATTTATTTCCGAGTGCATAGATTGTCATTTCAGCACTCAGGTTATCACTGATTTTATTCAGGTTGATCATTACTTCTTCATATGATCTTTTTACTGTTGCTAAGTGAATAGCATCATACGGCAGAAAAAATAGTTCGGGTTCTGATTCTATGATAATCCCGTTCCTCGCAAGTTCTTCACGGAAAAGCGTAAGAAAATATTTTTCAGGATTAAGTACCGATAAACGGATATTTGTAGAAGAGCTGTCGAGGTCTCTTCTATCGGGAATATTTCCGCCGATATAAATTACGTTTGAATGATTTTTGAAATCACGTGTTGCATAAAAATTATTTAATCCCAATGCAGAAGATGTTTTGCATTCATTTATAAGACTTACATAAGCAGTTGAAGGATAAACAGAAGCATAAGCAGTTTGCCCCTGGACAGAAGGCTGAATCGTAACTGTGACCATGTTGTCGTTAATGTTCAGAGCAGATAAATACGGTGCATCAGAATACGGGGCGTCATCCCACATCCATCCGCTGCCCCAGTAAACATCATCTTTAAAAGAAACATCACCAAATAATTTACCTTTGATGAATTTTATTCCTGATGATTTAACCGCGTTTACAAATTGCTGAAGATCGTTAAGAGAAAAATCCGGATCACAGCCGCCGACAACATATAGGTCGCCAACCAACGTATCGTTCTCAATTTGTCCGTGATAATAAAGTGATGTTTCGAATTGGTAATCTGCACCAAGATATAATATGCCTGCAATTGAAGTAAGCAGTTTCATGTTCGATGCCGGGGTAAGAAGCAGCTTATTATTTTTCTGGTAGACTACTTTGTTTTCATTAAGGTTAAAGATGTCAATCGAGATTGTTGTTGATTCTAGTATATCCGACTTGAGTAATGAATCAAGTGAAGTCTTAATGGAAGTTTTTTGAGGATGAATATAATTCGTAAAAGAGAAAAACAATAAGAGCAATAGCAGTGAATAAACTCTTTTAACCATGATCTTCTTAATTGCTCGTTTCCTAATCTTACTCTTTATCTTGATCTTTTACTTATGATTTTCACGCAAAGCTTTCTAAAAATATTCCCTCACCCTGAACTCGGCACCGATTTTTTCTTCTACTATTTTCCTTGATTTTTCAATTTCAGTTTCATTGATTGAGACTACAGACATAACAACCTTGCCTGCATATTGTTTAGCGTGTTTGGCGAAAGTAATCATCTCATTAAACATTCTTGTTTCTACCCGCATTATTTCTGAATACTGTCTTGCATCGGAAGCATTAAGACTTATTGAAACCACATCAATTATACCTGAAAACTCAGGGGTGATATCACGTTTGTTGATATAACTTCCGTGACCATTTGTGTTAAGTCTTGTATTACCGCCGTTGGCTTTAACACAACGTGCTATATCTTTAACAACATCCCATCTTATCGTTGGTTCGCCGTAACCACAGAATACCACTTCTTTGTACTGTGTCGGATCTCCGATTTCTTCAATATAATGCTGAGCCGGCGGTTCTTCAGCTTTGGACATTTTCAGATTATAACCGTCTATATAAGGATCGGTTTTACGGTGACAGAATTTGCAATCAGAATCACACCTGTTTGTTACATTGACATAAAGAGAATCGCCAAGTTTGTATGTAAAACTTGCAGCGGGCATTGCACCGATCCCGAACAACCTGAAAGCATTGAGTGATGTAATCCGGGCTATATCTTCAACACTTACTTTTTGTGCTTCAGCAAGCGATTCAGCAACAAGATTGATGTACGAAGGTTCATTTCGTTTTCCCCGGTACGGAACAGGAGTCATAAAAGGTGAATCGGTTTCAAGTAGTAAATGATTAAGAGATACAGAACCGGCAATCCTTTTTAACTCTTCAGCTTTTGCAAATGTGATGTTACCCGTGAACGAAATAAAATATTTCATACGGATCAGGTCATGTGCATTTTCCATTGAACCGTTAAAACAGTGGAACTGAGCTTTCAATCCATCCTTACAATATTCGGTAACTATCTTCATCATATCTTCATCAGATTCCCTGTTATGAATTATAACCGGAAGATTAAGTTTTAATGCTAATTCAATTTGTGATCTGAATGCCTGAATCTGTTTTTCCTTTGGTGAAAAATCATAATGATAATCAAGACCGATTTCACCGATCGCAACTATTTTATTGTTCGAAGCAAGTGCTTCAATTTCATCTATAAGTTTATCATCCCATTCTTTTGTATCGTGCGGATGAACACCAACTGCACCATAGATCATGTCATATTTTTTAGTCAGTTCAATTGTTGCTTTTGAAGTAGCGATGTCGGTTGCAGGAACCAGTATAAAGTCAACATTATTTTCCGAAGCTCTCCTGATAACTTCATCAACTTCATTTTCATAATTTGAATAAAACAGATGTGCGTGTGTATCTATAAACATTATGCCCCTCTTGCTAGTGTTTATTTGAAGTGAAAAGATATTCTGACATAGAAAGTGAATTATTAAAAAGTAACTTCGGCACTCAATGAAAAATGCCGTATTGGTTGAAGATTACCGATTAACTCTACATAGTTATAATTAAGAATATTATTAGCATTTAAAAACAAATCTACCGGCAAATCAAAAATATTAATTCTGTAACCTGCTCGCGCATCAAGTAAAAAAACTTCTACTCTTTTTTTGCCGTCAGATACAAGTCCCAGGTCAACTAATTCGTCATCAATTTCTTCGACTTTACTCCAATACCTGAAATCTAATCCAATGAGAATATCATTGTATATGGCTTCAATTCCTGAGCTGAAAAGATGACGCGGTCTGTATTTCAGAGTTTTATTTTTTTCAATATCTCTTGCCCAAAGGTAACAATAATTCAGATTAGTCTTAACAGCGCCGGAAAAAAGATTTAATTCTGTATTAACTTCGAACCCCTGTATGCGGGCTTTAGTAACGTTATCAAAAATAATAAAACTGTTGCCCTGATCATCAGCTTTTAAACTGGCTTCAATAAAATTTCTGTATTCAGTAGAAAACAATGAAATGTCTGTCATTAAAATATTAAACGGACGAAAACTGATTCCGCCTTCCAGCGAAATATTTGATTCTGATTTGAGTCCGGGATTGGGTCTTACAGTAATTCCGCTTGCGGTTGTTGAGGTAAATGATTCAGCCAGAGTTGGCGACCTGAATCCAGTTCCTGCATTCATACGAATAATTGTTTCGTCACTGATTTTATAATTTAATCCAAGTCTCGGTGAGACTGCAGATGTACCTGAAAGCGAATCAAGCTTTGAATAATCATAACGAAGCCCGGCAGTAATGGTTAAGGGAGATTCAAATTTATATTCAGCCTGTGAATATCCTCCTACAGAAAATGATTCCGGATTTCCGAATAGTGATGAAGTTACAGTAGCACCCGATGATTCGATACCTGAAACAAGAATCAATTTTTGTGATAAACTGTAATTGGTTTGAACCTCACCTCTGAAAAGATCAGTATTTGATTTATTCACGGGTGTTGCCCCGTCTTCCCAGTAAGTTTTGTAATAACTTGTTCTTAGAGTAAGCAGAAAATTATCACTCATTACATTAGAGTATGTCAAAGCGAATAGATCTCTTTCTGTGCTGACTATTTGCCCCTGATCAGCATCTGGCGGCACAAGCGCGTTCATCGAATTTTTCCAGTAAACAAAATTGCCGCTTTTTTTTCTGAACATATTTATCAGCAGATCGAGTGATGATGCTGAAGTCAGTTCATAACTTCCTTTTAGAAATCCTGAATACTTTTTAGAAAAACCGCTTTGTTTATAACTTTGATCTTCAAGCCGTGTAAGAGAAACATTAAATCCGAATTTATCAAAGGTGTTTGAATGAGATGCAGTCAATCCGTTGAATGTTCTGTATTCTTCTGACCAGTCCCATTCATCATAAAGCGGTTTATCATAACCTCCGGCAAAAGTTTTTATATACGATGCTGCAGTTACTGTAGGATCATTTGTTAAAACACTAATAACACCGCCAATCGCACCGGAACCATACAATGAACTTGATGCGCCTTTAACTACTTCAACTCTTTTTATTACCGCTGTTGGTATTACCTCCCAGATAGTTTCTCCTGTATCTCCTGTGTAAAACGGAATTCCGTCTAAAGTTAGCAGAACTCTTGAACCGGCTCCTCTGCTGTATCCGCTTGAACCGCGAATACTGATCTGATCCTGGGTCATACTGACTCCGGGAACATATCTTAGAATATTTTCAAGATTATAAATATTTCTTTTCGAGAATATTTCTTTAGGCAGTACTTCAGCACTTACCGGAAGATCAGAAATAAACTGTTCGTGTTTGCCTGCCGAAATAACTATCAGATCGGTCTGAAATATTTTTTGATGGAGAACAACATTTACGACATGATTATTATTAGTTATTATAATATTCTCAACGACTGTTCTTTCATATCCCACCGCTGAAAAGGAGAGATTATAAACACCAGGAGATAAATTCTCTATCTCATAGGTACCATCGGATTTTGTTGCAACACCGATTGATGAACCAACGACAACTACATTAATACCCGGCATTGGTGTCTGAAGTGAATCAGTAACTTTTCCGCTGATGCTAAAAGTTTGTGCCTGCACCAGAACGGGAAAAACAAAGATCAGCAGGAATATTTTTGTGATTATAAATTTTTTCATTGAATAGTAAAAATTAATTTCCTCCCGGCGGTTGCGGAGGCGGATTATCAAAATCACATAAAATATTTATTCCTTTAACCAAGGTGTTCTCTGGAATAATAAGTTTTCCCGGAGCGGTAGTGTCTCCAACTGCAAAATATAATCCGGCAACAAACCAGTCCACCCTGTTTAACGATAGTGACGTACTTTTTGACATAGCGACAGCAAGATAAGAATATTCTCCGGCTGGTAATTTGCCGGCTGCCGGAATATATGCCGTATCTAAAGAACTGAAATTATATTCCGAAATTCCGTACGGGATTTCAAGACTAACGTATCTCAGGTTTAATGCACTGAAATCAGATGCAGAAAGCAACGGATCTTTAAACAATACAATATGTGTTCGTGTAATACTATCAGGCCAGGTGCCTGTAAACGTAACCTTTCCGCTGAACCCTGTTACATTTTCAGGTTCGGGTGTAATTCCCTTATCGCAGCCAATAAGAATTGAAACCGCAAAAATGATAAACAGAATATTTGATTTAATATTAGCTGATTCCATCAGACAACTTCGCCAATGAGATGACACTTTTCATTTAATTCAAGTGAAATTTTATTTACCTGTTCATAATTTTCCCTGGCGACAATAACTATTAATCCTATACCAAGATTAAATGCTTTTCTCATTTCATCATCGGAAACATTTCCTGTTGACTGAATTAATTTAAATATCGATGACTGCTCCCAGCTATTCCAGTCAACTTTCAGACTTAAACCTGCGGGAATAATTCGTTTGGTGTTCCCGACAATTCCTCCGCCTGTAATATGAGAAAGACCTTTAACATCTAATTTTTCCGTAAGCGTGGTTATAAGGGTCAGGTAGGATTTATGTACAGATAATAATTCTTCACCAACTGATTTATTTAATTCAATTGGTTTATCATACAAAGAATATTTTTCCAACAATACTTTTCTTGCAAATGAATAACCATTAGTGTGCAGACCTGTTGATTCAAATCCGATTAGCACATCACCTTTTGTAATTTTTTTCCCATCAATAATTTTTGATCTGTCAACTATACCGACAATGGTCCCTGACATGTCATATTCATTTTCATCATATAAACCGGGCATTTCAGCAGTTTCGCCGCCTATTAACGCACATCCGTTTTGTCTGCAGGCGATTGAAAAACCTTCAATAATTTTTTCAGCTTTGTTTGGTTCGAGTTTTCCAAACGCAAGATAGTCCAGAAAGAACATTGGTCTGGCTCCGCACACTGCAATATCATTAACACAATGATTAACGAGATCCTGTCCAACCGTATTATGAATGTTCATTCCAAATGCAATTTTTAGTTTTGTACCGACTCCATCAACGCTAGAAACGAGTACAGGATCTTTCATGTCCTTGAAATCAGGCTGATAAAATGCACCGAACAAACCAATATCTGAAATTACATTTTTATTAAAAGTTGATTTAGCATGAGTTTTGATTCTTTTGACAGTTTCATCACCGGCCTCAATATCAACACCGGATGCTTTATAAGTATTCTCCAAAATTTGTCTTTCAATAGTTTTACAGATCAAAATTACCCGAAAAAATTTACTATTTATCTGAGATTATTACAAAGGATTAGTTTTGCAACAGTCTTGTTTAAAAATGACAGACCCGAACTCATATCGAATTCGGGTCTTTAAATAGTGACTGCTTTTTTTAACAGCCGCCAATCACCCGCTTCTGTGTTTTCTTTACAGGCCCTGATGATTTATTTTCCTGAATAAGAACCGGAATAATTGTACTCGCTTTTGTTCTGAATCTATATGTATCTGCTTCTTGTTTATTAGAAGCAACAAGAGATTTATCAAAATCCAGAATGTCATCCTTAAACTTTTTTAATCCGCCTGATAAAATTGTAATGTTTGTGAATCCGAGTTTTTCCGCAATGATGGCAAATTCTCTTTCTGTCTGCTCATCGTCGGCAACAAAGACATTTATTTTATGACGTATGTTCAGAATTTTTGTCGGCTCCTTTTCAAACAAGTTATCAAACGTAAATGAAATTGACTGCGGCAGACTTTGTTTTTCATATTCTTTAAATGGACGAAAATCTATTACCTGCAATTTGTTATCACCTTTCATCAATCTGTACGCGAATTCATCTGTGCTCATAGTTTTTAATTCATAACTGTTGACAAATTCTTTATCCTCTACAAGTTGAAGAAGAGAATCTTTTCTCTCTGGTAAAGTGAATGCTGTAATAGATAAGACAACCCCTATAACTCCAAGTGAAACGTAATATGGAGTAAATCTTATTGCAGGTTTTTTAATTCCGTTTACTTTATTCTCCACAATTGAAATCATCCAGAACGCTCCCAACGCAACTGCTGTTAGTAAAAACGCGAACACAGTTTGCTGCATTCCAAGTGAATCGAATACTCTTACGTAACCCCAGTTATCAGCCTTGTACAAGCCTTCCCACACAGGATAGCCTTCTGCAAAAATTAAAACTCCGATAAATGAACCAGCAACAAAGATCATTGCATCAACTTTTCCGATAGCTGCAGCACAAATGCTTGTACCGGGACAAAATCCGCCGACGACAAATCCCAATCCCATAATCAATCCACCAACTATTCCTGACCAAAGGAATGTTGGATTGATGTAAGTAAGATTAATATCAAGTAAACCGAAATGTTCCATTGTTATTACACCAACCATTGCAACTATTCCGGCTGTGAAGAAAACTCTAAGCACAGTAAAATCATAACCGTAAAATAATCCGACTAATTTTTTTGATGTTGAAAATCCGGCTTGTTCAAGAATAACTCCAAAAAGAATTCCGATGACAAGCGCGACTATAAAATTTAATTCATTTCCAACTACATCAGGCACTAATGGTCCCATAAAATTTTCTCCTTCCTATATCCAAAGTTTTCTGAAGAAATAGGCAAACATATAAGCACCACCAAAGATTGCCATCATAGTAATTAATCCACCTGTTGACAGAACCGCCATTCCGCTTAAAGCTGCGCCGCTTGTACAGCCTCTTCCGAGCTGCGCACCAAACCCGAATAATAATCCGCCCATCAGTGCACCTGCGATTCTTATTTTAGTGGTAGAGCGTGGACCGTGCTCTAATTTTAAATTCAACCTGTTTGAAACAAGTCCTGAGAGAAATGCGCCGATTAAAACACCAACTACTTCAAATACAAGCCAGTTCATTAAAGGACTGCCTGAATGTTCAGCCGAATACTCTTTATAAAAAGTTTGGTTCTCAGCATGTTCCGGTGCAATAACTTCAACTGTTGCAACAGTAAAACTTTTTACCGCACCGCTTGCACCTAATCCTCTTCCGGTGATGTAGATTGTGGCAAGAAGCAATAACCCAAGCAGTGCGCCTGCCAGGTAGGGATTCATATATTTTTTTGGTTCCATAATTTCCTCTATTCTGATTTTGTTGATGAAGTTTCTTTTACTTCATCGTGATGATCTTCTAATTCTTCATAACCGGTTAACATCGCTTTCAAGTTCGTTGTGATTTTTTCTCCGGTTGTGATCAAATAAAGATGTGCAATAATAAATGACACCAATAAAAAAGCCGCGATTGTGTGAATGATGGCAATCCACTCCAGCGATTCAATATTCAAAGATTCAATTCCATGTCTCTGCGGGTATCGGTACAGCATATAAAGTAAACCTGAAGTAACGATAACCGGAATCACTAAAATCTTTAATCCGAAGTAAACAAGTTTTTGCAGCGGGTTAAGTTTTGTTAAAACTGTTTTCTTTGTCGGATGAGGTGCGTTCTTAAAAATTCCGAATATGTAATAATTTAGTTGTGCAGTAATATTTTTTAATGACGGTGTATACTGCCGCCATTCCCCTGTTGAAAAATGCCAGAAGATTGCAAATACAATAAGGATGATTAGCATATACGCTGCAATGTTGTGATATGTGACAGCATCCCTGAATCCGAAAAATGTATAAGAACCATGAATTTCAAATCCGCTGAATGCTAAAAAGAAAATTAAAATAGCCTGCATCCAGTGCCAGAATCTTTCGAAAGCTTTGTAAACATAAACCTGTTTCTTTTTCATTTCTTAATTCCTCTCTTCGCTTTAACGGCAACAAAAATTCTTACAGAAGCGTGTATCATCACACCTAAAAGTGTTAACAATAAATTCCATACACCGAGAGTTTCAACAATCTTCGAGTAATCTCTTCCAGGCATATAAAAATCATTTAGTCCGGCAAGTCGGCTGTTTTCCCTGGTGTGGCAACCGTTACAGCTAAGAGTGTTTTCTTTTGTTGCAACCATATGATTGACAGGCCAGTACATTTTTGTTTCTATAAAAGATATTTTTCCGCTGAAAGGAAGGTTAGCTTCTTTCATTCCCACTTCTGAAGCAGTCTGCCAGTTGAAGTCTTTCCAGAAAGCTCCTTCACCTTTGTTCTCAGCAAAAAGTTTTGGTTGAATGAGTATCCTGTTAACAGGATCATAAGGTTGTTTTGCAATATGAATTTTGACAGGATAAATTTTTGATTCATCATCAGCGTAAGAACCGTGTAGTTGATTAAGTACTAATGCATTGGCTGTATCATTAATTACATCACCTTCAAGATAATGCGATGCAGTACCGTTAAACCAGATATAATCCGGTACAACATTTCTTTCCCAAACAAAACTTCCTTTTATAGATAAATAAGTATGATTGCCGAGACTGTCATCTTCTTCGTAAGGTTCACCGTTTTTTAATTTACCTGCTGTTGACCAGTCCCAGTACATTTTTGTTGAATTTGCTTTTGCATAAGTGGGTATGTGACAGCTCTGGCATGCAACTTTGATTGAGTGCTCATTCAGAATATTATCTTCGTGCGGAGTTTCAGTGTGACATTGTTCGCAGGTGTTCCTGTTCAGATTCATTGATGATAAAGAATAAACTTTACCCGAGATATTATGTTTTTCTGTTGTGTGGCAATCAACGCATTGAAGTTTTGCGCCGTCAATTCCCATATGAACATCAACATCCTTTATTGTTTCAAACATAGCCATATCAAGGTCGCCGTGTTTAACATTATTTCCGCCGCCGCCAAAGAAATGACATACACCGCAATTACTTAATTTTGGTTTACCTACGCTTTGTGCGATGAGATTAAAATCCAAAGTGGTTTCAGGAGCTCCACCCATTTCGGAAGCTTTAACATAAGTTTCGCTGTTGTCATGACAAACAAGGCAATCAACATTTAAAGAATCGGTATAAACTTTTCCGTCCGAAGTCATACCATAACCGATATGACATTTAGCACAGCTTTCTTCATTGCCCTGTGTTCCGATACAGAAATTGTTTATCGCGTTTTTCTTTCCGAGATAGACAATCCCGCGACCTTTAACATATTCTTCCCTTTCCCAGTTCCAGTGATTCGACTGCATAACTTCAGTATGGCGTTTGTTGTGGCACCCGATACACGTTGCGGTTACCTGTTGAGGAGAATTAAATTTTTGCTGTAATGATAAAAACTTTGAATGGTCAACTGAGGGAATATATTTCTCAGAATATTTCTCCTTCAGGTTCATTAAAGTTGTTGGCTCATAATCCGTTTGAGATAAATAGCCAATCGCTAAAATTATCAGAAGGCTTATGAATGCAAGAGTTAAAATTATTTTTTTCATTTGAAAGATTTATTGTTAGTTGAGTATCATTTTATAGTCTAAATTATTTTTTGTTTTCCCACTTACCCAGTAAGTCGTTAAGTTTTTGTAAAGATGAAGTGATGTTTTCCCGTTCTGCAGGTTTAAGATTCTGCAATATCCGTTTATGCAGATCATCATAACTTTCTTTTAAATTATTAATGAGCAGGTGTGCTTTGGGACGAAGATTGACGAGTATATTCCTTTTATCATTAACGTCAGGTACGCGTGATACAAGGTTTTTATCCTCCAGAGAGGTAAGAATGTGCGTTACTCTTCCGGAAGTTAATTTTAATTTTTCTTTTAATTCCCTGATTGATAAAGAAGTGTTTGCAGAAAATAAATTCAGTAATCTTACTTCGGTTGGTGAAAGATTAAAACTGGCAGCAAAGTATTCTTCTTTAAGATTACATTTGCGTGTTAGCTCGCAGATTAATTCCGGTATCGACAAATTTTCCCCATTCATACAAAACCATAATTATTTTATACTCTAAACTAAATAATGTTTTAAGTATCTCAAAATAAATTCTCTAATAATTGATTTATTATTAAGGATTATACCATGTGGTATTAAGGAAATATACTTTCAGTTATGGGAATGTATTAGCTAAAGATATCTGGAAATAAATAAATCATTCCTGCGCTGATAGAATTAACTGGCAAAAATTTTGGGTTCAATCAAATTTTGAAATAAACTAATCCTGTCATATTTTTGTTGCGGAGTTTGAAAAGTAAATGCGAAAATTTTGGTAAACAGGGATTGATCACTGATGTTATTGTGCTTTAGAAATAATGTTTTAAGATTCAGGCTCATCTTATATATCTATATTATTTCTCTCCAGGTATTCTTCTCCCTATCATTCCATAAAGTTCAGTATGATGATGCATTGTTAAAATCTGAAACTGAATTAACGACATTTTCAAATGAAATTCTTTCACCTGCCAATATAGAAAACAATCTTCGCGAATACGATGGTCATTTTACTGCAAAAATAGCGCGTAATGTACTTTTCCTTCAGCAAGAGTTTTTAATATCTGATTTGAATGACTTGTCGGATATTACATTTGAACAACAGGTAATAAAAGATTTTGAGAAATCACGATTCCTACAATTTATATCAAGCCATACCGGACTTCGAAGTCCCCCTTCAGTTTCCTGACGGAACAATTCATTAATTAACTTGTAAAACGTTTAGCGTTTGTGCTTAACAAATGTAAGCAGTGATCGCGAAGTATTGTTGTGCAGATAACACAGTGCCTTACTTCTTTTGTTTGAAGGATGTTTTTGTTACTGAATTCGTCTGTCAATTATTAAGCACGGCAGAAAAATAAAATCTATTTAAATAAGGAGAAAAAAATGAAAACAGAAGAAATTAAAAATGTATTTGCAGGATTTGCCGGAATAATTATCCCGGTACTTTTTATAGTTGCTGTTATATTATATTATTTTGTAATGGGTAACCCTGAAAACTTTCAGGGAAACAATATAAATAACCTACCTAAGCCTGGTAATTATCTTGGAGTTATTTACAAAGGCGGCATCATCGTGCCAATTCTTATGTGCGTTCTTATGATGGTAATAACATTTTCGATCGAGAGATGGATTACCATAACAAGAGCAAAAGGAAAAGGTAAAATTTCTTCTTTTGTTATAAAGGTATACCAAAAACTTGGCGCTTCTGATATCAGTTCAGCAGTTGAAGAATGTGACAAGCAGAGAGGTTCTGTGGCTAATGTTATAAAAAGTGGTTTGCTGAAATACAAACAAATTGAAAACATAAAAGAAGTAACAAAAGATCAGAAAGTTGCTGCTATTAAACAGGAAATTGAGGAAGCAACTTCACTTGAGTTACCTGTACTTGAACAAAACCTTGTTATACTCGCAACAATTGCTCCTTTAGCTACCCTGTTAGGACTGCTTGGAACAGTACTTGGAATGATCAAAGCATTCTCAGCACTGGCAACGGCAGGCGCTCCGGACGCTGTTGCCCTTGCAACAGGAATTTCGGAAGCATTGATCAATACTGCATTTGGTATCGGCTCATCGGCACTTGCAATTATTTTCTATAATTATTTCACAACAAAAATAGATAAGATGACTTACAGCATTGATGAAGCAGGTGTTGCAATCGTGCAGAATTTTACTTCAAAACATAATTGATCATTTAATAATTTAATAAAGTGATGGTTGATAATGCCAAAAGTAAAAATACCCCGTAAAAGTACATTGATCGATATGACGGCAATGTGCGACGTTGCGTTTCTTCTGTTAACATTTTTTATGTTAACCACGCAATTTAAATCCGATGATTCAGTTGTCGTGGATACTCCATCATCAATATCGGAAATAAAACTTCCCGATACAGATATCCTGAACGTGACAATCACAAATGATGGAAAAGTATTTTTTAACATCGACAACAAAAACTCAACACGTCAAAGACTTCTTCAAAAGATTTCTGAAAAGTATCCTGAAATTCAATTCACAGCGGAAGAAGAAAAAGCATTTGTACTGTCTGGTACTGTCGGTGTACCGATAAATCAGTTAAAAGGATTTCTTGCACTGGAAGAAGTTGACAGAAAAATGTATCCGCAGCCGGGCATTCCGGTTGACTCAATAAATAATGAGTTAGGAGTGTGGATTATGGAAGGGCGGTTATCAAATCCAAACGTCCGGCTAACAATAAAGGGCGATCAGTTTTGTCCGTGGCCGGTTGTAAAAAAAGTTATGAATACACTTCAGGATAAAAACGTAAATAAGTTCAACCTTATTACTGATCTTGAGGCTGATCCGAATAAATTGAAAGGAATTTAGCTATGGCTGAATTAGAACAAAAATCAGTTGGTAAAAAGGGAAAGAAAAAAGGTCGCAAAAAAATGTCTACAAGAATTGACCTTACACCTATGGTTGATCTTGGTTTTTTGTTAGTAACATTTTTTATGCTAACAACAACATTCAGTAAACCTCAGACGATGGAAATTAATTTACCAGTTAAACCAAAAGAAGAGGTAAGCAAAGAAGATGAAAACCAACTGAAAGCATCCAATGCGTTTAATATTATACTTGGTGCTGATAATAAAGTGTATTGGTATCGAGGTCTTTTGCCCGATGAAATTTATGATCCGTTTACTGAAACTAATTTCTCCGCTGATGGAATCAGAAAAGAATTGCTAAAAATAAAATCGATGGGCGATAAAATGGTCGTTCTTATAAAACCTACCGATGATGCGAACTATAAAAATGTCGTAGATATTCTCGATGAGATGAATATAAGCGATATTAAACGTTATGCCCTCGTAGATATAACTCCGGTGGACCTGGAACAAATTAAAAACTTTAAATGACGGTGAAAATTATGACACAGGAAACTATTTATAAGGTTGACATAGACGATCTTATTTTCGCTCAAAAGAATAAAGACTACGGTTCATACAAACTTCGCAAGGCATACAGGTTTTATGTAACCATAGCAATGTGGATAGCTATATTTTTTGTGCTGATGGTAACAACCGGTCCTACAATATACCGTATGATTACACCCGAAGAAGAATCTACATTAAAAAGAAAAGTTATTCAGATTACTGACCTGGCTCCCCCGCCTTCAATAGGCGAAGAGAAGGCGGTTGAACAGGTTGAAGCTCCACCGCCGCTTAAATCAACAATCAAATTTACGCCACCTGTTGTTAGACCCGATGAACAGGTTACGGAAGAATATGTTCCGACTGTTGACGAATTAAAAGAAGTTGATCCCGGTTTAAGAACAGAAGAAGGAAGTTCAGAGGGTGTAGATTACAGCCTAATAGAAGTTGAAGAAAAAGTGGTTGAAGAAAAGAAGGAAGAAGCACCTGTTTATTTTGTTGCTGTTGAAGAAATGCCCGAACCGATTGGAGGGATTGGTGCAATTCAATCTTTGATACAATATCCTGAAATAGCAAAAAGAGCCGGAGTTGAAGGAAAGGTTTATGTACTTGCATTTGTAAATGAATCCGGTGATGTAACCAACGCTCAGATAATTAAAGGTATCGGGGCAGGTTGTGATGAAGTTGCTTTGGATGCAGTAAGAAAAACTAAATTTAAACCCGGCAGGCAGCGCGGCAAACCGGTTAAGGTGCAGGTATCTATTCCAATAATTTTTAGACTTCAATAGTAATCTCTGAATTTAAATCATGATTACTAACAAAAGTAAAATGGAAAATGTACAAATGAACTATTATGCTGGATTACCCGGTTTTGTAATGTCACTTATTTATTTAAGTGTCGGATTAGTACTGATTCTTAGCGAAAACGTAGCCGGAATAACAGGTATTCAAAAAAACGGACTTGCCCTGCTGATATTCATATATGGTAGTTTCAGGATGTACAGGTTCCTGAAAAACAGAAAAGAGGAAAGTGATGATGAAGATCAGGAATAGTTTCTTTCTTTTGTTTTTTGTATTAGTCTTTTTAACTGCCGGATGTAATCAGTCTGGTTCCCCTTCAGACACACCTACAACTGGCACTCTTAAGATTATCTCAGATGAAGCATTCTATCCTTTAATGGACACACAGGTATTTTCATTTAACAGTATTTACTCATATGCTGATGTGAAAGTACAATACAAAACTGAAGCAGAATGTTTTAATGAACTTATGAACGATAGTGTTAGGTTAATTGTATCTTCAAGATCTTTTCACAAAGAAGAACTTGAAGAATTCAATAAATGGGAAATTGTTCCTAAGATAACAAAGATAGCTTATGATGCAGTTGCGGTCATTACAAATAAATCGCAGAAGGACAGCTCAATTTCTTTAAATGAATTAAAAGATCTTCTTACCGGTAAAAAAGTAAATGGATTTGAAAATGCAAAAGTTGTTTTTGACAACAACGGATCAGGAATCATAACTTATCTCAACAATAAACTGGGGATCATAAACCTATCAGAAAATTGTTTTGCGCTAAATTCAAATTCATCTGTAATTGATTATATCTCTTTTAATAAAAATTGTTTGGGATTAATCGGTGTAAACTGGATAAGCGACAAAGATGATTCCACTCACATGAATTTTCTAAACGAAATTAAAGTGATTGAAGTTTCAGAAACCGATTCTTCTGAAACATTTAAACCTTACCAGGCTTACATCGCTCAAAAGAAATACCCGCTTTACAGGGAAGTATTTCTGTTAAGCCGAGAAGCATATACAGGACTTGCCACAGGGTTTACAGCCTTTGTAGCAAGCGAACGCGGTCAGAGAATTATACTTAAACAGGGACTGGTTCCGGCAACAATGCCTGTCCGGTTAGTTGAATTCGTTGAAGATGATGAACTATAGAATACAAGGGAAGAATTATGAAAACAACAAATAGATTTTCTGCAATATGTATAACAGTTTTTATTTTCGTTATTAATCTTTTTCCCCAGGATATTTCTACGGGAATCAAAATGATGAAAAACGAAAAATATGCCGAGGCAAAAAACTATTTTTTATCACTCAATAATACAAATCGGACCACCGAAGCATATTTTTATTTAGGTCAGATTTGTTTTTTACAAAACAATATTGACTCTGCTTTAATCTGTTACAATAAAGGAATTGAATCAAATAAAGATTTCCCTTTGAACTATGCGGGCAGATATAAATTAAGTATCCTTAAAAATAATCTTTCGGAAGCTGAACTAGATTTAGAAAAAGCAATTGACACAGATGGAAGACTAAAATCATCGGCTTATGTAACGATAGCTGAAGTATATTCAGATAAAAGTAAACACTATGATTTTAATAAAGCAAAGGACTACCTCGAGCAGGCAATTAAATCAGACAATAAAAACATCGAAGCTTTTATTGCTTTAGGAAAGTTATTCTTCTCGGCAAGCAATGGAACTGAAGCAATTAAAAATTATGAAAGTGCATTGAATATTGACCGTAATAATTCCGAAGCGCTGACATTAAAAGCCCAGGTCTATATTCTCATAAAAAATTATGATGAAGCAATTATTCTTTTAAACCAGGCAATAACTAATGACAGCACCTATTCAATACAATACAAAGTATTAGCAGAACTCTACGCTGAATTAAAAGAATATTCAAAAGCCGCCGAATATTATCTCAAGTATATAAGTGCTGCTGTAAAAACACCAGAGAACCTGCGAAGATATGCTGCATTGTTATACCTGAATAAAGAATACAATAAATCTATTGAAACACTTCATTCACTGGAATCAACAGCCGATGATCTAATATCCACAACCAGGATACTTGCTTACGCTTACTTTAAAATGGATGACTTGAATCAGAGTAAAATATACTTTGAAAAACTTTTTGCGGCTGACTCAGTTGAATACCTTACTACCGATTACGAAAATTTTTCCGAATTACTTTCCAGAACTGGTAACGACTCTTTAGCAATCGAATATCTATATAAGATCACAGAATCTGATTCTTCCAGGAATGATGTTTATGGAAAGATATCTGTACTTCAATTTAAAAATAAAAACTGGGACGGTGTGACAAGTGCTTTAAAGAATAAAAAATCACTTACAGCACAGGAATTTTTTGATTTAGGAAAAGCGCATTATTTCGTTGCTGAAAATCTTCTTACAGGTCTCATTCAAAAAGTCTCTGATAAAATAACTTTGACACCTGAACTAAAAACTTTAATACGATCAGCCATAATTAAATATCAGCAGTCATCAGGTGATGATATTGCAACCGGCGAATTTATTAGGAATGTAGAAACCCTTTTTGATAAACCGCAAAAAAATCTTTTTTCTTCACTTAAGGAAGATTGGCAGAAAGAAGTTAAAGCTGCGCCTGTGTACAGCAATTATATTTCAGCCGAAAATGCTTTGACTAATCTTAATGATAAAGCACCGGAACTTGCAATAGGATATTTCTGGAAAGCACGAGTGCGAACCAATCTTGATCCCGAGACAACAAAAGGTTTGGCAAAACCTGATTATGAAAAATTTATAGCAATGGCAGAAAAAGATTCATCAAAATTTAAGAAAGAATTGTCAGAAGCTTATTCTTATATGGGTTACTTCTACTATCTTCAGAATGACAACGAACTATCCAGACAGTACTGGGAAAAAGTATTAATTGTAGAGCCTGAGAATAAACAGGCTACAGATGTATTGAAGCATCTCAAATAAACAGATTTTTTAATGATATTAAAAACAATCAAAACAACTTTGCTTAAATAATTGCACACTATAAAAGTTAAGCCGTAGTGAATTTAATTTTTAAACAAATATCGCCGGGATTAAATAAATTTTTGATAATAGTATCACTATGGCTTCATATTTTCAGTTTGTTTACTACCGGCAATCAGGAAGTTGTAATACCAAACAATGATCAAGGCGGAGTTTGTCATTTAGACACTGAAAGAAGTTTTACTTTTCAGTGTGCTGTGTTTGAAAAGGATATAAAGTCTAAATCCGATAGGAGCATTGAAAGAGTAAAATCAAACTATGATCTCTTGCCTTCACAGTCACTTTTCGACACCGAAATAAATTTTATATGTTCGCTAAAACCTGAAGATGAAAAGTTAACCGGCTTTAACTTTCACAATTATGGATTAACTAGAGGTCCTCCTATACATTAATCGAAATATTCGGTCAGATTATATTTTGATTCAATTCTGTAATCAAATCTTAAGATTTATTAATCAAACAAATTTTACTGATTGACAGATAAGGAGGAATTATGAAAGGAATATTTAAAACATCCAAACAATTTTCCCGGCAGCTTTTTTTTCAACCCGGAATCAAAGGGTTAGCTCAATCCGAAGGATCAAAAGCATACCGAATAAAACTACTCTCGAGGGTAGTATTAAAGTTAGTTCTGTTTTTTCTTGGATTATACCTGACTTCAAAATTTGCTTTACTGGTAACAGGTATATTCTTTAATAAATAATGGGTTTAAGAATATGGGAACAAAATTATTACTAATGTTCATAGCTACTGCAGCAATTTCTTTTTTTGTTGCTTTCCTTGTTCAAATGATTTTTTCGCTGGTTAAAATAAAATCACTAAGAAGTTTGTTTGTTTTTAAGCCTGGTGAAAATAAACAATTAAGTGCTCATGAGATCAATGAACTGCAGAAGGAAGCAGGTAATCCTTCCACAGATGATGAAGTATATGCTGCGATAGGTCTTGCTTTATATCTTTATATGGAAGAGATGGAAGCGTTTGAAAAACTACAATTGACGATTAAAAAAACTGTTAAAACATATTCACCCTGGAGTTCAAAAATTTATGGCATTCGTCAACATCCAAGGTAATTTATTATAAAAGAAAAATATTATGGAACTAAAAGAATTTATAAATCTGTTTCAGGGTGTCTCAACTTTAATTAATTCTGATCCGGTTATTATTCTGGGCAGGTGCGCTTTAATGATACTCGGTGTATTGCTTGTTTATTTAGGCAAAAAAGGAATTCTTGAACCACTACTAATGATACCGATGGGCCTTGGTATGGCTGCTGTTAATGCGGCAACTCTTATTCTGCCTAATAATACCGAAGGTAATTTATTTCTTGACCCAATGGTAACTGACCCCGTGGCTTTGCTGGACATCTTACAAATAAATTTTCTTCAGCCGGTTTATACTTTTACTTTCAGTAACGGTTTAATTGCGTGCCTGGTTTTTATGGGGATAGGTGTTTTACTCGATGTAGGTTTTTTGATAGCACGACCTTATACAAGTATGCTGCTGGCATTATTCGGAGAACTTGGAACATTCCTTACCATACCTATTGCAATGGCATTCGGTTTTGATATCAATGATTCAGCTTCTATAGCAATGGTAGGCGGTGCTGATGGTCCGATGGTTCTTTTCACATCTCTGGCGTTATCAAAAAATTTATTTGTACCTATTACAGTTGTAGCATATTTATATCTTGGTCTTACCTACGGAGGTTATCCTTACCTGATCAAATTTTTGGTTCCAAAAAAATTACGTGGTATAAAACCAGAAAAAAAAGACACATCAAAAAATATTAAGCCTCAACAAAAAATAGCTTTTGCTGTAGCGGCCTGTGTTGTACTCTGTCTGATGTTCCCTGTTGCAGCTCCGCTGTTCTTTTCATTATTCATTGGAGTGGCGATAAGAGAGTCTGGTTTAAAACATCTGATAGATTTTATAGGCGGACCACTTCTTTATGGTTCGACTTTTTTTCTTGGATTAATGCTCGGTGTTTTGTGTGAAGCACATTTAATATTAAATCCGCAGATACTGCTCCTTCTGGTGCTTGGTATTGTTGCTCTTTTATTATCAGGCATCGGGGGAATTATTGGCGGTTATATTTTGTACTTTTTTTCAGGCAAGAGATATAATCCCGTTATTGGTATTGCAGGTGTTAGCTGCGTACCAACAACCGCAAAAGTAGCACAAAAAATTGTGACTGAAGAAAACCCGGATGCTATAATTCTGGCACAAGCAATCGGCGCTAATATTTCCGGTGTCATAACAACAGCAATTATAACCGGTATTTATATTACTTTGATACCGCATTTGTTTAAATGAATAATTTCATACCATAACCAATTTTGTATGCTAAGCAGTAGTTTAATAATTCATTAAATAATAAAGGCCGGACATGAACAGACTTTTTCTAAAAAAACCACTTCATACTTTATTAGCAGAAGTTCATGGTGAAAACAGACTAAGACGAATACTTGGACCTGTTGCATTGACTAGTTTGGGGGTAGGAGCCATAATAGGAACCGGAATTTTTGTTTTAACCGGAGTTGCCGCACATGACAAAGCCGGATCCGCAGTAATCCTATCATTTTCTGTGGCGGGTCTTGCCTGCATATTTGCTGCACTCTGTTACGCTGAATTTGCATCAATGGTTCCGGTTGCAGGATCAGCTTATACATATGCGTATGCAACTTTAGGTGAATTTTTTGCCTGGATTATCGGATGGGACTTAATTCTTGAATACGCAGTTGCATCTGCTACAGTTGCCCATGGATGGTCACACTATTTTCAGGATTTTATTGGAATTTTTGGATTGAAGGTTCCACCTAATCTTGCTAAATCCCCTTTTGACTTTGATACTGCAACGGGAACATTTTTTTCAACCGGTTCTATAGTTGATTTTCCGGCAATAGTTATAGCATGTATTATAACAGTCATTCTTGTAAAAGGAATAAAAGAAAGTGCTGGTTTTAATTCAACTATGGTTATAATCAAATTGGCCGTTGTCTTACTGGTCATAGCTTTAGGTGCTATGTATATAAATCCAGCTAACTGGGAACCATTTGCACCTTATGGTTATACCGGATTAAGTTTCTTTGGTCATACAATATGGGGTGAAACCGGTGCGGGTGGTGCACCAGTCGGTGTGCTTGCCGGGGCTGCAATGATATTTTTCGCTTATATAGGTTTTGATTCGATCTCAACACATGCAGAAGAGGCAAAAAATCCACAACGTGATGTACCTATAGGAATTATTACATCTCTGGTGTTATGCACAATTTTATATATTCTTGTTGCAACAGTAATTACAGGCATGGTTCCTTATAATCAGATAAATATTGATGCTCCGGTTTCAAATGCATTTCAACAGGTAGGATTAGAATGGGCACAGTTTATAATTTCACTCGGTGCCATAGCAGGAATCACTTCCGTTTTACTTGTAATGATGCTTAGTCAGCCAAGGATTTTTCTTGCAATGTCCAGGGATGGACTGTTACCCCCGAACATTTTCGGTTCAATCCATGATAAATTCAGAACCCCATGGAAGTCAACAATACTTACAGGTATTTTTGTTGCAACATTAGCCGGACTACTGCCTCTAAGAATCCTAGCAGAGTTAGTAAATATCGGAACTTTGTTTGCATTTGTAGTTGTTTGTTCTGCTGTATTAATAATGAGAAAAACTCATCCGGAGGTTGAAAGACCATTTAAGGCACCCTGGTTTCCGGTAATTCCAATACTCGGGATAATTACATGCCTGGTTTTAATGTTTTCTCTTCCTGAAGAAAACTGGTTCAGATTGTTGATATGGCTTGCAGCAGGAATGATCATTTATTTCTTTTATGGTAGAAAAAATAGTGTATTAAGAAAAATAAATAACTGATAAATGATAATTTTAATCTTTGATATGACCAAGTTAATTTCTAATTGCTTCAAATTTGTTTTCTTTTTTGGGGAAAATTTTAATGCTGTTAAAAGTTTTAGGATTGAAAATGCTAGAGATTAAATTTGGCCAATATAATCGCTGCATAGCCTGGCTTTTGACTTCATTTCAAAAATATATTTTTTCCCTGTTCCTCTTTTTACAGCTCTGTTTAATTTTCCATAACA
>JAEXTA010000059.1 GCA_023453665.1 Bacteroidota bacterium
ATTAAAATGAATTCTAAAAAAACCGCCGGGTGATACTATACTTGTCTGCTTTGGAACTCTTTGTGCAACTTTATTTATTACAGTTTGTTTATCTGTTCCAAATAAGTTCCGGTTCATCTGAACAAAATTAATTGTTCCTAAACCGCATTTCAGCGGCAGGTTATCTTTTGGCATTTGCTCAATATTTTGAACTAAGTGAGGTGCTTTTAGATAAAGATATTCATTATATATTGAGTCGAGTTGTTCAGCAGAATAACTTTGCCCCATCACATATACCGGTAACAGAAGCAGAATAGCAAGTATATTTTTTTTCATGGTAGTTGTTTTATCGTTATACAGCCAAGTGTACTGTTAGAGTAAACAAAATGATAATTTTTCGAATTCATATTTTTTATAAAGAACCTGTTAACATCGTCCGCTTCGAGAACTCTGGTTGCAATATAACTTCTTCCGTTGTTTGTAAAGTCGATTTTCTTTAATGCCTTTTCTTCAGGGAAATAAGCTGCAATCTTTTTCAGTCCGCCAAATTTTATTTCACCGAAATATAATTGCTTCTTTTCTTTAATCCTTGTGCTTATTGGAATTTCTTTTCCTGTTTTAATAAAAGTAGAATTACCATTACTTATTACAGAATATTGTTCATTCCCTGTTTCAATAAGGCTAAAGTAAATCTCTGAATCATTGTTTAGAAAATCTCCGGTTATACTTCGTACTATTGCCCGGTAGCCGGATGGTATTCTCGTTGTCTTTTTTGACTTATTTATTTGTTCAGATAAAACTTTTTTGTAGAGAATTAATCCATCATCAGTTTGCTGCCAGTAGTAAATTTCGGGAGTGTTATTCAAAGCGATTGAAATATCCTCAACACCGGATATTTCCCCCTGGTACATAATAAATGAATATCTGAAATTTTTATATTCATAGTAACCAGCCGCTGTTATGTTATCCCTGTAATACGTTAAATAAATTCTTGGCTCATTTTCCTCATTTTTTGCCACCTTCAAATCAGCAATATTACCGGGTGCATACAATGAAGTATTTTCTTTTTCAAAAGATTTAAAGTCGATCTTTATTATCTCCACAAGTCTCGCTTCTTCCGAATAACAATAAAACACTTTTTCTGATTTACCAAGGCTAAGTATTTTGATTTCATCATGTTGATCATTTAACCTGACTTTATAAAAGTCCTGGGGAATTCCGGATGAGTTCCGGATTATAAACTTGAGTGACTTATCAAACCGGTCAATAAAGCAAATATCATTAATTCCATTGTTGTCGCCATCAAAATAATTTAATGAAGATGGGTCAACGGATGGTACAATGTTTGCATCTTCAGTAATTGAGGTCAGGTTGGTAATTGTGATCAGTTCGCCGGGAGAACTTATTACTGCCAGTCCATTGATGAACTTGCTGTAATAAGGTATAATATCGTCAATGGTTTTTCTCTTCAGGTATACAATTTCATTATAAAATTCATTTTCATCTTTTGAAAAGATCACAGATAAAATTCCATTGGCTATGTTAATGTAAGCTATATCTATTTTTCCATCCCTGTTGAAGTCGGCCGTAATAAATTTATCCGCTTTGTATTTTGTCTGAATCGTTACAGTATGATTATAAGCTGAAACAGCATCACCATACATTATGGTTATTTTGTAATCCTGTGCAAAAATAAGATCTTCATACTCATCCAGATTCTGATTGACAGCTTTCAGATTATGTATAGTTCCGCCGACCTGGATACTTCTTGATTTACCAAATCTCAATGAGCCATAATTGTAATAAAAAATTAATGATCTGTTGATCAGATCAAATGCTGCGATATCTTTAACACCGTCATTACTAAGATCGACTAACACTGATTCGGAAAATATTTTTTTTGATTCAGGTTTTGTTTCAACGGGTTTTCCATTGTGGAATGAAACGACAGAGATCCCATCAAATCCATTTCCAGAAATAAGTAGTTCTACTTTACCGTCACCGTTGAGATCAGAAGCCCTTATATTTTCCGGGAACGAATCAAACTGCAATGACTGCGTAACAGTCAATCTTCCTGTGGACGAGAAACTTATTAAGCCTGCTTCCCTTTTCTTTCTTGACGTATATGCATAACCTGTAAGATTATTATCCTTGTTGTAAACGCTCACAATTTCTGTCAGTTGAAAATTTGAACTGCTTATGCTCTCCTGAATTGATTTATCATTTCCGCTTCCGGTAATCACAGAATACTTAATGGATTCTTTACTGAATAAAAGTAAGTCTGTAAAAGAATCTGAATTATAGTTAAGGGAAAATAATGATGTGTTATCTGTACTTACTTTGAATGAATTCAATTTACAGAAACCATTAATTGGAGTCTGAGCATTCAATTCATAAATAAATAAAAAGGATAAAAGGAAAAAATTAAATTTGTTTGTTCCTGGTTTTAAGCCTTGTTTCTCTTCTCTGCAGGGCTTCTTCATATCTTCTGTTTTCATCTTCGGTTTCGGGAATCACATCAAGAGCTTTAATTGGTCGTCCGTCAGCTTCAACACTTACAAATGTAAGGTAAGCGGTATTAGAATGAACTCTTTTACCTTCTCTGAATGCTTCGGCATAAACCTTAACACCGATTTCCATTGAAGTATTAAAAACCCTGTTAACAGATGCAATCAAAGTAACTGCTTCACCTAATTTTATCGGGTGGTGAAAATCTATTCTGTCAACCGAAGCTGTAACACATATTCGCTGGTTATGTTTAGCTGCTGAAAGTGCGGCACAAATATCTATCCAGTGCATAAGCTGACCGCCGAGTAAATTTCCAAGCTGGTTTGTATGATGCGGCAAAACCAGTTCAGTCATTGTTATAACGGATTCAGCGACCTTTTTACTTTGTGTCATTGATTTGACGCGGAAAGTTTACCCTCAATGGAGATTTTTAAATTCCGGACATCTTCAACTCTGCTGTCATTTGAAAATCTTGAAAGGAATTTATCAATTTCTGTTAATGCTTCTGCATTCCTGTCCCTGTCGATAAGCAAAACAATTTTGTTGTACATTGCCATTGGTGCGTACCGTGTATCGTGATATACTTCAATTATATTCGTATAGTATAAAAGTGATGCGGTATAATATTCAAGTTTTTCATATATCAGTGCATCACTAAATTCTTTTTGAGCAAGCTTTTCATTTAACTCGGTAATTTTTGATTCGGCTTCCTGTACTTTTTCATTCGTAGGAAAGAAATCAATAAAAGCCTGGTATTCTTCAATTGCTTTTTTTGTATATCTCTGATCAAGATTAAAATTTGGTGATAGAAGGTAATAACATTCAGCTAACATAAATTGTGCGATGGGTATATACTCACTCGCGGTCATATTCTTAATCAATTTACTGAATTCATAACCGGCTAAAATATATTCGCCTCTTTGATACCTTGTCATTCCAAGATAATACTGTGCATCATCCACAACTGCGTTGCCGGGGTATTGAAGTATTATAGCTTGTAATTCATTTACTGCTTCTTCGTAGTCTTCATCGTTATAAAGATCAATTGCGTATTTTAATTTTTCTTCCGGTGTCATGTTTGTGGTATCTAATGCGCCGGAACATCCCCAGAAAACAACAGGAATCATTACTATAAAAAGAATATACTTCATACTTTAAGCATTAATTGTTAAAAAATTGACACATAATAATAAATAAAATCCGCCCTCGTTCAAAGGTATTTATTGCTACTTGCTTCTTATAGTGAAGAATAAAATGACTGCCGCGGCAGTTGCACCTATTGCAACTATTGGCTCAAACAGGCATGAGAAAAATGGCTCTGCGGGTTTGTCACCAACTGTAAACGGATAGGAATAATTTTCAATATTCTGAAGTTCATTTGTGGCTACGCTATCAGTAACATGAAAATTAAAAGACTTACCTGTTTCTGGAATAGTGTTAAGCCTGTAACTACCTGAAATTGAAGCATGCCTGACGGTATAAAATTCTCCGAAAAAACCATCTCTGTAACTATCAGGATATTCAATTTTAGCCAGGTCGAGAGTAAAAAATAAATTTTTGTTTAATGATTTATTTTCAATTCCATCATGAACTAATAATGTATTGTTAATGGAATTGTGAATTTGGTTCCTGAATACTTCATACCCATTGCCGAGTGTCAAGGTTAATGATACATCATTCAAATCACCGGGATTTTGACTATGAATTAAAACTGCAGCAGAGTCGATTAATGAATAAAAAAGTTCAAGGTTGGTTTTAGTCTGTGCGTATATTGAAGAACTGAAAACAAGCAGAAAAAATAATGTCTTTGACGGAAAAAGAGTTTTGTAAAAGTTCATTCTGCGAATTATTATTCTTAAAATTTTTCCTGTTTGATAATTAAAGAACAGGATAGTCTTAATGGCTATAAGACTACCCTGCTTAAATAAAATTAAGCTCTACCTGCAGCAATTTCCTGAAGTTTTTTAATTCTCTCTTCAACGGGTGGATGAGTAGAAAATAACTTCATAACTCCGCCGCCTGTTAAAGGATTAATAATAAACATATGAGCCGATGCCGGTCCAACATTCTCAAGCGGTTTCATTTCGTTACCACGTGAAATTTTTGCAAGTGCTGATGCAAGTCCCAAAGGATTTCCGCTTATTTCTGCACCTCCTTTGTCAGCCATAAATTCACGTGATCTTGAAATTCCCATTTGCAGTAAAGTTGCTGCAATTGGTGCAAGTATTAAAAGTGCAAGTGAAGAAAGTCCGCCGCCGTCTCTGTCATCATCACTTCTGCCGAACATCATTGCCCAGCCAGCCATTTGTGCTATGTACGTTATAGTTCCAACAATTGTTGCTGCAATTGTACCGATAAGAATATCACGGTTTTTAACGTGAGCAAGTTCGTGAGCCATAACCCCGGCAAGCTCATCATTATTTAATCCACGTAAAATACCTGTAGTTGCAGCAACTGCAGCGTTTTGAGGGTTTCTTCCTGTTGCAAATGCATTCGGTGTCGGATCATCAATAATATAAACTCTCGGCATTGGTAAGTTTGCTCTTGATGCCAGGTTTTCAACCATTTCAAAGAATTTTGGTGATGATTCTTTTGTTACTTCTTTGGCTCGATACATCTTTAAAATTATTTTATCTGAGAACCAGTACGAACTGAAATTCATTACAACTGAAAAAATAAAAGCAATTGTCATTCCTGTAGTTCCTCCTAAAAGGTAACCAACTAACAGGAACAAGATCATCATAAATGTCATTAAAAATACAGTTTTAAGCGTGTTCATTTTCCTCTCTAATATTTTTTATTTCGGTTAAAATTAAATAATGGTTTTTAGTTAAACAAGGTACTACGGACAGGTATATCCGCAGACTTTTTGATGAAATAATTTAACTAAAGATTCAAAGCCCAAAAAAGAACATTTAGTTTAGGCACTAATTACTTTTCACTTTAACAAAATCATTTGTTTTGTTGAAATGAAATTACCGGAAACAAGTTGATAATAATATACTCCGCTGGACAAAGTATTTCCGGCAGAAAATTCGATCTCATAATTCCCTGCTTCTTTATATTCATTAACTAATGTTGTTACTTCATTACCTAATATGTCGTAAACCTTCAGTGTAACTAACTCACCAAATCTTTCTGCGGAAAAGGTATTCAGTGATCGGGGAATTTGAAATTTTATTTTTGTTGAAGGATTAAACGGATTTGGATAGTTCTGTTCCAGGGAATATTCATTGTTAAAAACCGGATCATTAACATCTGAAGTGATTGTTAAATCTCTCAATATCCAGTTGTCAGGATCAAAAGAAACATATATTGGTTCTTCATCAATTGTAAAAATAAAATTCTGATATTGCTGATCATTAAGAACAGTTATCGTTGTATCGCCTGAAGCTGTATTTATTTTTATTCTAACAGGCATCTTAAAGAATTGTGGGACAGAATTAGTCTCCTGCGAAATACTCAAATGAAGTTCGTAATCATTTCCGTTTAATTCATAATACCACTGGAAAAAATATTTTGGGAATTTAACTCCGTAAATCCACTGCTGAAAAAAATATTCGAGTGAATTTCCATACACACTTTCTGCAATCGCCTGGAAATCTTCTGTAACGGCGGTGCCATACGATACTGAAGGATGAGCAACATAAGTTTTAAGTATATCGAAAAAAACCGAATCACCGACAACTCCTCTCAACATATGCAGCACGTAAGCCCCTTTTGAATAACTACGGTAACCATCGAAAATGTAATTAGGATCAGAAATGTCCTGAACATAAATCGAACCTTCAGCAAATTTGGCGGCGGGAATTATTCCATCCATATATGAATGATACGCAGTGCTTCCGTTTAATACTTCGTAATAAAGACCTGTTGCATAAGTAGCAAAGCCTTCGTTGAGCCAGATGTGATGCCAGTCCCTGCAGGTTATCTGATCACCAAACCACTGGTGCGCAAGTTCATGTGAGACAAGCCCCTCATTAAAAGCTCCCATTGATGAAACAGTCTGATGTTCCATTCCCCCGCCGCCGAGAAACTGGGCGTGTCCGTATTTTTCATTTATAAATGGATACAGACCAAACAGATCAGAATATACCTCCAGCATTCTCACCGTTTTATCCAGATCAGTTTGAACATAAGGGAATGTTTCCGGATAGATATAATGTATGACCGGCATTGAATCAGTCGGTGTGTATTTAAAGTAATTATGGTAGATATGATAATCAGCAATGGCAAACGAAATAAGATATTGAGCAATTGTATAACTGTTTTTCCATTTATAAGTTTTTGTCTGGTCAGGATTATTAACTATCTCAATAAGATTTCCATTTGAAACTGCGTACAGATCTTCATGACATGTTATCCATACATCTGAAGAGTCTGCTTTATCAGCAGGTGTGTCTTTGCAGGGCCACCAATCATTTGCACCGTAAGGTTCGCTTAAAGTATAAATAGCGGGCAGTCCGTTATGAGTTCCATAAATTATACTTCCAAACCCGGTTGGAACAGGCATACCCTGGTAATACACTGTCACTTCAATTTCTTCACCGGATGAATAATTCCTGTCAAGAGTAACATTTAATTTATGATCTGCGGAGTGAACGAAACTTAATGATGAACTTCCTGATTTCACCGAATCAACTGTCATTGTTGTTTTCAGATCGAGGAAGAATGAAGAAAGATTATTAATACATTCTGCTTTTACAGTTACATTTCCTGAAAGATAGTTTGGAGTGTGAATTAATCTTAAATCTAATTTGTAGTATTTGATATCAATACTTTCATCACCGGGATAATTAATTTTACCAGAGACGAATGAGTTTGAATATCTCATCTGTTCTGATTTGACAATCGAATTGTCAAACTGCTGTGAGTAAAGTGAAAGCAAATAAAGAGTGCAAAACAAAAAAGTAAAAGTCGTTTTCATTTCTCCCTCATATATAATCTTTTTCAACCATAACATTATAAATAAGGATCAGGATGTCAACATCATTTAAAATAAAAAAGGCGATTCACATTGAATCGCCTCTGTGTTTCATTTCATTACTTAATACCAAATAGTCTTCAGACTTGTCGGTTCTTTGGCGGATTAAGTCAGTGCGTCACTTAATCATCATCATTTTTTTCATTTCTGTGTAAACAGGTATTTTACCATCGCCTATTACTTCAATCCTGTACAAATAAATCCCGCTCGCTAAATCATTGCCTACTGCCGATTGCCTATTGCCTACTTCTGCATTAAACTCAACTTCATAATAACCTGCACTTTGTTCTTTGTTTACCAACACAGAAACAAGTTCTCCCTTTATATCATACACCATCAGTTTTACATAAGCTCTATCTTTAAGTTTATATCCTATGATTGTTGACGGATTAAATGGATTGGGATAATTTTGATATAGCAGATTGTCATTTATTGTTAAAGGTAATTCATCAATTGAAACTGATGTTAAATCAACTACTACTTCTTCTGATGGTTTTGATTCATTGCCCTGATTATCAACACAGGTGATTTTATAAATAAGTTTACTGCTTTTGTATGGTGGAAGTTGTTTAAATATTGTATCTGCTGGTGATGAAACAAGTTTTGTCGAATCTATGGTGAAATTAATTACTGTATCTCTGTAAACTTTATAATAAGAAGTATCTGCTTCTGTGTTCTTATTCCATTTTAATAAAATCTGGTTTGTATCAACAACGGCTGAAAGATTTCTGGGGGCAAGCGGCGCTAAATCCTGGTATGTGTAGATTTCTCCGAACGGACCACCGTACATACCTATGTCGCTTCTTGTTCCATCTTTGTCTAAAATATTTGGGTTACCTTTGTCTATTGCAGGTGAATATTGTTGTAGATGAAAGTCGAAGTTCATCTCGGAAGAAGGTATTGTGTCTTTTACAAACATAGGATCAGCAATTATATTGCTATCACCTATAAATGGCTGATTGGCTACTAAATCTTGTACTTCCCAGAATAGATTGTAATCAACTAATGGAGGTGATGAATATGCAAATACACCGATATTATTTCTTAGAAAAATGTTATTAACTACAATTGTTTTGCTGCCATTGCTTGATTCGATACCTTGTCCGTTCATTTCTGCAAGGATATTATTTTCAATAGTATCCTTTACAGAATTCTGAAGCGGAGCTAACCTGATGCCTGAGAAATTAAAACCAGCTATGAGATTATTTTTTATCACAGTGCCCGAGGTTTCTGAATAAATACCAAACGACCTATTAGAGTTTTCCTGAATATAGATATTATTTGTAAACACTGGATAACCACCAAAACCAAACCATACAGGTGTATTCCCGGTATTTCCTGTAGAAATGATTACATTATTTGTATAAACTGAATGACAGGTATCAGGGAAACATTCGTCTGTAATGCCATAATCAAAGGCATTAATTATAAAATTTGAAATATGTACTGAAGATGACCTAATATTTAATGGACTCTCCAGGCTATTTATTCTGCAATACACAGCCACTAGGTTTGATCTTCTTGTAACTATTCCATTTCTTTGTGGATTTGATGATTTAAGTGTAAAATATTTAAAGGAAGAATTATTTTCAAAAAAGTAAACAATATCAAAACCCGATATGTTAGTACCATCAATAACAGTACTATCCATACTACTGCCCCAGAGATTAATTGTTTTATCAACATATACTGCTTCGTAATAAATACCGTTAGCAACGTAAATAGTATCACCAACATCAGCAATGTCAACAGCTTTCTGTATGCTGTCCGCCGCAGTTTCCCAGCTTGTGTATGGCGGTGTGCTGCTGCCGGTTTTACTTACGTAACGCACTTCAGCAATGGATGATGTAAAATGGAATATGGAAAATGTGAGAAGGATTAGCACAAATATTTTGGGTTTCATAAAAGCACCCGGTTGTTTTAGAACTGTGATTACAAATTAAAGGTTTCTTTTACTATTTACGAGAGGAAATTAAAAAGGCGATTCAGGAGAATCGCCTTTATTAAAATTATACTGATGATTATTATTTCACAAGTATCATCTTGTTTGTCTGCATAAAGTTATTTGAAATCAAAGTATAGAAATAAACTCCTGATGTAAGATTTTCAGCATTAAAGTTTACATCATAAATTCCTGCTTCTTTAACTTCATCAAGCAGACTTGCTACTTCAACTCCAAGTGCATCATAAATTTTTAATGATACGTGTCCTTTGCTTGGTATCTGGTAGCTTATTACTGTTGATGGGTTAAACGGATTAGGATAGTTCTGATACAATGAATACACTGCCGGTGCTTCAACTGTTGCATTAACAACAGGACTGTACTCAAATGTTCCGTCCTGATCAATCATCTTCAATCTGTAGTTATATGAACCGGGATTTAATTTTGAATCGGTAAACATATAATATTTGGATTCCGTGGTTGTACCATTACTCTGAACAAATCCTATCTCTTCCCAGCTTGCGTTCATTGAATTGTTTGTAACATTCGCACGCTCAATTTCAAAACCATGACTATTGGTTTCTGATGCTGTACTCCAGCTAAGAGTAATGTTTGTCTCTCGAACATTCGCAGCAAAAGTGCTTAGTTCAACAGGAACAGGATTGTCATTCGGATCGCATAAAGCCCATGTACTGAACTGTGTAACGCCACTCAATGAAACAGTATTTGCAACCGGATCACCGGTTCCACCCATTGGTGTCCAGGTGCCGCCTGAATATCTGTATAATTTTAAATTTGAATCGCCATTATTAAATCCAACAACTTCCGGATCATTATAATAAAGAGTTAATGTTGCATTATATCCTGTTCCATTTGCTGTGATATTAAAATATCGTCGAACAGCTTTGCTTCCCGCTGGCATATTTGGTGGCAGTAAATTCGGAAATACTTCAACTGTCACTGAATCTGCTGTGCCAAGATTAGAGAAGTTTAATTTTGCGAATGTCTGTCCCTGCAGGTTGGTGAAGTTATAGTCAACACCAGTTGCAGTAACAGCAATTTTTTCTTTAAGTGATGTCCAGAGCTGAGTCCTGAATCCTGTGTAAGCGGCTTTCATTCTTGATGTCTGATCATTAGTATAAATATTCATACAACCGTCATCAGAATAGTCCATGTAATTTTCAATCATTCTTTCCATTCCAGAACATTGAACAGGATTTGGGCAGGAAGGATAACCTGAAAAATACTGATTACTACATGGGGGAGTGTCATTACACAAATCTGTACCTGAACAGGTAGTAACATCACCCCAGGTATGAATAAGATTTAACCAGTGACCGACTTCGTGAGTAGCTGTTCTGCCTAAATTATAAGGTGCTGCCGGTGAGTTATAGCCGAATGCACTCCAAAGAATTACAACACCATCAGTCGCTGCGGGACCTCCGGGAAATTGAGCGTAACCAAGAATTCCACCGCTAAGATTTGCAACCCAAAGATTTAAAAAGTTTGCAGAATTCCAATAAGATAATGCTTTCAGTTGTGCATTTTGTGTCTGGTAATTCCAGCTTGTTACGGCAGTCTGAACACGGTTTATTCCTGAATGCGGATTTCCGTTTGGATCTCTGTCAGCTAAACGAAATTCTATTCTGGTGTCTGCGCCGACAGGACTATTATTCCATCCCGGAGTTCCAAACATCTTCCTGAAATCTTCATTAAAAACACGTATCTGTGACTGGATCATTGCATCAGATATATTCTGTTGTGCTGTGTTCCAGATAACGTGTACAACAACAGGTATTGTAATAACTGTTTCAGCAGATAACATATCAGGATTTTGATTTATTATCTGTTGAATACGATCTTCATTCTGAATAAGAATATCACGCAGTCTTGGATTTTCAGTTTGAAGTTGTTCCATATACTCATGAGTAACACAACGAACATAGTTTTTTTGTGCCATCAACGTAACAGTCAGCAGAGTAAAAGAAAAGGCGAGGAACAGTAGTCTTTTTATCATATTAGAACCTTTCTTATTTGATATGTTAAGTCTGAAGTTTTTTGTAGTGGTAAAAAATATAGTTTTAAATCAATACTAACAAGCAACTATTTATAGTTCCTGCTCTTTAACACGGCAGATTGTTTTGAAATTACAATAGCAGCATATTTTTTCTTCGCGATCCTGAAGTTTTGAAAGATTAAAAATACCGTTAGCAATGTTTTCGGTATATAGTTTTATGAATGAAGCAGAATTTTCCATTACTGATTGGTTTATATCATTTAGTTCTTTAAGAGTTATTTTTTTTTCTTTATATGAAGGAATAACCGGATTCATTCCGAATTCATCGTCTTTATATTTTAATGAATATATACCTGCACCCTGAACCAATATTTCTTCACCCGTTTTTTCTTCAAGGAATTTTTTAGCAGCAAGCATATAAATCGGGAGTTGAAGACTTAAACCATTTTCAATGTCAGCTCTTGCCGGTTTTTTTCCGCTTAATTTATAATCAACAATTTTAAGCGTATTATTTTTTTCATCTATATCAATTCTGTCTATCTTTCCACGGAGATTTACGTCATTCACTTTCATTTCGGTAAGTGTTTCTTTAGTCTCTGATGACGAAAATTTTCCGAACTGAAATTCAAAATATTCCGGGATGAAAGTATCTTCATTTGCGCGTTCATATTCAATAAATTTGTAAAGTATCGAATGTTTCTTATCCCCATTTATTCCCATGATTTTTTCTTTTTCATAAAAAGCCATTGGTAAATCAAACGAAAACTGCTGCATTTTTTCTTCAGCAATTTTAAAAAGTAATTTCTCAGCGGTGTTAAAGATTTTGTCACTGCATTTGTTAAGTACAATTTTCTTTTGTTTCAGTTCTTCATAAAATTCATAAAGTATTGAATGAAGCAGGCTACCCATCTCAAGAGGCTCAATTTCCTCTGCGGGTTCTTCAAGACTTTTTATCCCAAGCACACGTTCTGAAAAATATTTAAAGGGACACATTGCATACGTTTCAAGTTGCGAAATTGAATATGTGAGATTTTTATATTTATCCAGACTGGCTTTTGCAGACTTATTCACAATATTACCAAGCACTCCCGAATACTCAAACGAAAAATCTATATCTCTCCTTTTGCTCTGAATGCTGATTGCTTTTTTAGTATGTGTTATATCAATGCCGCTTTGAGCTGCAGCATCTCTGAAAATATTTTGCTCTAACCTTTTTTCATTAAGCAGAGACAGTAAATCCTTCTTTGAATAAATCCTGGATGAAAATTCATCTGCATTTTTTATTTCAGTTTTAAAAAGTTTATTAAACTCAGTCAGGAACGATGAAACTGTTAATTCCTTTTTGCTGTCACTTACAGGAAATGACAGGTACAATTTTTTTTCCCATGAACACAAAGCCTGATAAAACAGGTAGCGTTGTTCAGTCTGGTGATTTAATTCACCCTTCATAAAAGAACCGGAATAAAAAATCTCAGGAGTAAATCGTGTAGGCAGATCGCCATCACACATACCTGCTATAAATAAGTACTTGAAACTTAGTCCGCGAATTTCATTTAATGTTGTTACCTGTACACCGTATCCGTGTTTTTCTTTAATATTATATCTTGAGGAAGAAACAGCGGTTCTAAGCTGGTTAAGAAAAAATCGTAAACTGAATTTTTTGTCTTCAGGATATTCAAGTTGAAGGAGATATGTAATTTCATTCAGAACATCAAGAAATGCTGTAATCGCTTTTACATTTTTTTCATTCGATTCAGAATCACCTGATAATAATGATAAACTCAAACCAGTACTATGGATCAGCCCTGAAATATTTTCAACGAATTCTTCCGGTGAAAGCTGTTTTACAAATGGATTAAGAATCGAATATAACTTTTCAAGATCATCAAGTGCACGTTTAAGCGATTTTTTTTCCAACGAAATGTCATCAAACTCATCGAAATACTTTTCAGAAGATTTCAGCTCATTTATTATAATGCTTTTCCAATTCTGAAAACCTGAAACAATTTTATATTTAACCGAAATGTAAAGCAGGTTTGATACATCAATTTCGTTGTTTATAAGATTGCTGCTTAAAGCCCTGAAAATATTTTTGTAATAAAAATCATTCTCAATTATTTCAAGAAAGTTTATTATCGATATTACCGGTGATGAAGTGTCAAGTGAAAATCTGTCAGTAAGATTAAACGGTATTTTATACACATTGAATGTATCTCTTACAACCGGTGTATATGTTTGTATAAGATTGAAAACTACGCAAATGTCAGATGGGTTTATTTTTTCATCGTTCAGAATATTTTTGATTTCTTTTGCGATTATCTCAATTTCTTTTTCACGTGTTGGTGCGTTAAGTAACGTAATTTTTTCAGCGAACGATGTTATGGCAGATTCATTCGTTTTATTAAAAAGTTTTTCACGGACAATGTTATTGAATTGATGAACCGGCTTAACACTCTTATCACTGATTACCTGAAATCCTTTGTCGATAAATTTCGAAAAACATTTATCAAGGTGTGAAAATACTGATGGATTATACCTGTAATAATCAAGTGTTACGAATAGTTCCAGATCTTTAACGGCGGATGCCGATGAAATAATCTGAATTTCGGGTGAAGTAAATTCATCAAATCCGTTTATGACAAGTAAATCCACATCACCGTATAAATTCCGGAATCTTTGTTCAAACTCAATAAGTGAAAACTCATTCACAGATTGATATACATCTCCGATTTCTTTAACTCCAAGAGATTTACACCTCTTATTATAATCAGTATAAACTGATGCTATGTCAAACGCTTTTAATCTTTCAGCACCTGATAATGATTCCATTTCTTTGAACAGCAATTCAGGAGTGATGCCATGTTTTTTATATTCAGATATTACATTACCAACCCGTTCAAGTGTACCAAATGGAATTTCACCTTTATAATTTGAAAAATATTTTAATTGAACCGACTGAAAACTTTTTCTTAACAATACTGCAGCAGCAGCTTCACTTAACACACCGGGCGATTTTTGATTATCACTGAATAAGATTGCTGATGAAAAAGTCGATAGTGTTTCAAGATTAATTTTAACAGATGATTGTCCCGGCGATGCATCAATGATTTTCCGTTTAAGTGTTCTTACCCTTCTGTTGGTTGGTACTATCAGTACTGTTGTACTTATTTCACCGCGTGATATCCGGGAATTGATTTCACCATCAAGATCAATACTTTTGATTTTACTTCTGCTTAAGATCATGATTTTAAATATGACTTCATCAAATGATAATTTGATTTTTTAATCTGCTGGTTTAAATCAAGCTTCAAGAGTTTTACCATATGGTTGAACCGTTTTCGTGCGTCAGACTTACCTTCAATCACGAGGGTTTCAAGTTCAAGAAAGTTTCCAAGCAATTTTATTTTGTCAAGGTGAATGCGCGTATTATTGAAAAGATAGAGTTGTCTTTTCTTTTCTACGACAAGTTCAGTTAGAAATATTTTATTTAAAATATTTTCTGTCCCGGCTGATGAAAAATATATTACTTCGTAGTTTGAAAATCTGTCTTTCGATTTTTCATTCCTTTTATACCTGATCAGACTTTCTTCTCCGTTTTCGATTCTAAGTTTAAGAAGTGAGTTTTTACTTTTGAAATAAACATCCCGCTGAACAAGTGTTCCTTTAAATTCTGCATTTATCTGTTTTAGTAATCTGGTTACTTCACTAAAAGAATTAAACGGAATTTTTACTTCAAGGTTTTGAGGCATTGCAGACTATTCGGAAATTTTGCGGTAAACTTGAAGCACTTCTCTTCCCCGCCTGGGTTTTATCGAATCTATTCTATTTGTTGAAAGTTCAAGTTTCAGGTGTTGAGAAAAAATCGAATAAGTATCTGACAATGAAATTCCAAACGGTGGTCCGCCTTCTCTCTTTTCAACAGGAAAAAATAACGCGACATACTTTCCGTTATTTTTTAATAGTGATGAAATTTTTTTTGCGTATTCTTTTCTTCTGTCCGGATTTATTGCACAATACATTACATACTCATAAACGATGTCAAACCGGTTTTCGTATTCAGCATTAAGCTCAAAAATGTCTTCTTCAATTGTTTGTATTTTAACTGAACTTTGACTGGCAAGGTCATTTGTAAAATTTATAGCATAAGATGAAAAATCAATTGCAGTAACTTTATACCCCATCTTCGCCGCTTCAATTGCATCATACCCTTTACCGCACCCTGCTATCAAAATTGAACCGGGTGAAATGATTTTTTTATCGTTTAAAAGTTTAACAAATACAGGGTTTGCTGAGTTTAAATCCCAGGAAGATTCAGAATTGAGATATTTTTCATTCCAGAAAGAGGCTTTATCAACAAGGGTAGTCATTTTAGATTTGAAAATTTATACTATTGATATTAAGATTAAGATGATTATTTTTTATATAAAAATAAGAACGACTATGAAAACTCTATTATTTGTTTCAATATTACTAATAACTTGCCTAAATGTAAATGCGCAGGGCATTGGCGAACTTGCACCTGAAAAACCTTTAGAAGTTTTTCCTGATAATGCCTTTGGGTTGGATATAATGTTTAGTGAAGGTGGATTTGGATTCGGCACATTTTACAGAAGACAACTCTCCCAGAAGTTTACCCTGTTTACAGACTTTTCAATCTCTGAAGCAAAGGATGAAAATGAGTTTGAATATGTTGACTATTTCGGACAAACTTATTCAATAGGAAAAAAGAACAGAGTATTTTTACTCCCGTTAAATTTTGGAGCTCAATTCAGACTATTCGAAAATGTTATTGCTGATAATTTACGACCTTATATCAACGCGGGCATTGGACCATCAATGGTGGTAACTACACCTTATGAACTTGAGTTTTTTAATTCGTTCGGCAAAGCACAAGCAAAATATGCACTTGGAAGTTACTTTGGATTTGGTGCGAACTTTGGTCTTGATAAATCTAGTCTTGTTGGGATTAATCTGCGTTATTATATAATCCATTTCTTTGATGAGGGTGTTGAAAGCCTTGAAGGAAAATTCAAAAAAAATCTTGGCGGAGTTTATCTAACTATAAACATCGGAATGATGTATTGACACCACAACAACCCGGGTTTAATGGATTTACTCAAAAAACTTTTTCTTTTTTCAAACAACTAGAAAAAAATAATAATCTGGAATGGTTCAACAAGAACAGGAAGATTTACGAAGAACATCTCGTTTCCCCGTCTAAATTATTTGTAACATCTATCGGACCATTCTTTAACCAATTAAATCTTTCTATACGAACAGAACCCAAATTTAATTCAACATTGATGCGCATTAATAAGGATATGCGTTTTGCAAAAGGTGCGCCTTATAAGAATTATTTTCTGGTTCACTTCGGTAGATTTAAGATGGACAGTGAGTTTTATATTTACCTCGATAAGACCGGGCTTTCCTACGGACTATTCATCAATAACACGGATGAAGAAAATTTGTACTTCAGAACAAACATATCAAAATATAAAAACAACATTATTAAAATTTTTGAAAAGTATCAGTTAGAAGGGAAATATAATTTTAATACGTTCGAGAATGAACCTCAAATATTAAAGAAGAATTTTAGAATTAATAAAGACGCAGATCTTTTCTTTAACACAAAATTTATTTTGTTGGAAAAAAATCTTTTATCAGATAAGAAATTGATTTACACACCGTCATTTTTGAATGAAACGATAAAAGCTTTTTCCAAACTTTACCCTTTATATTGTTTTGCAATAAGCCCTGAACCGCTGAAGTTGATAAATGAATTTGAAGAAAATCTTGGTATTGCAAATTAAATCGTCTATTTCCATTTAATTGTGCATCCGATTGTAAAAGTTTCGGGTACAGATATTTTTTTACCGGATAGAATTTCTTCAATAGCATCTCTTAAATAGTTATTGTTCGTTTTAGTTTCATCCTGCCAGTTATCGTCTATCTTGCCATGAAAAACTAATTTTCTGTTTTTGTCAAACAAAAATATTTCCGGAGTATGCGTCGCACCAAAAGAATGAGCAACTATTTGTTCATCATCCCTTAAGTAATTGAAGTTAAATTGTTTTTCATCAGCCCGAATTTTCATATTGTCAAAGGAATCTTCCGGATATTGTATATCATCATTGGAATTTATTGCAAGCAAAATCAGTTTCTGTTTATATGATTTCTGAATTTCCTTCAACCTGTTTTCATAGGCTTGAATATAGGGGCAGTGGTTGCAAGTAAATACAACCAGCATTAATTCACATTCTGAATACTCTTCAGAATTATAGAATTTATCATCCGTTCCCTTCAGGTTAAAATGCGGTAATGAAGAACCGATTCTTAGTTTATTTGTGCTCATAATTTGTTTCCATTTTTCGGATGATAAATTTAATTAAGCAAAGAGAGAATGAAAATGATTAAATTGTACTATAACAATTAAAAACAGATATGATTTCTTTAAAAGACGCAGCTAATATTTTTTACAATCATTACCCGCGATATTTAGAACTATCGCTTTATAAAAAACGCATTAAACATTCCGATATTATTCCACTCATAAACAAATTAAAAAACAATAACAAGTTCGATGTTAGTCTTGCCGGAAGTTCTTTTCTTGGTAATGAAATATTTTTAATAAAAACCGGTTCAGGCAAAAATAAAATTTTTTTATGGTCACAGATGCATGGTGATGAATCTACAGCCACGATGGCAATTTTTGATATGATAAATTTCCTTCAGTCTAATGATGAGTTTGATACATTCAGAAATAATCTCCTGGAGAAGAATACAATATTTTTTCTTCCAATGGTTAATCCAGATGGTACAGAATTTTACCAACGAAGGAATTTTGCTGAGATTGATATTAACCGCGATTTCCTGCGACAGGAATCACCCGAGACGAAAGTATTGTGCAACATTTATAATATGTTAAAACCTGATTTTGGATTTAATCTTCATGACCAGAGTGAAAGATATTCCGTCGGCAATTCATGCAAACAAGCTGCAATATCATTCCTTGCACCGCCAGTTGATGAGCTAAAAACTATTACTCCTAACAGAGAAAAAGCAATGCAATTAATTGCTGCACTTAACTCAGCTATTCAGGATATTATTCCGGGGCATATTGCAAAATACAGCGATGAATTTGAACCAAGAGCTTTCGGTGATAATTTTCAAAAATCCGGTATGAGTACAATTCTGCTTGAATCCGGAGGTTGGAAAGGTGATAATCAAAAACAATTTCTGCGAAAAATAAATTTCGTTTTGTTAATGACCGCCTTTGAATCCATAACGACTGATGATTATAAAAATTTTGATGTAAGTGATTATGATATGATACCCGAAAATGGTAAGATGATCATGGATTTAGTTCTTCGGAATCTTGTTTTGAATTCAGAAGCAGGAAAAATTAAAATTGACATCGGCGTAAATCGTGAAGAACTTACCAAAAATGGCGAGGTTTTTTACAAATCCCTCATTGAAGATATGGGAGATCTGTCGATTTATTATGGGCTAGAAGATTATGATATGAACGGTTTTGTTATTCAGCCTGGAAAAATTTTAAACAAAGTATTTACCAGTTATGACCAAATAAAAAATAAAAATTTTAATGAATATTACTTAAATGGGATCACAGACTTAGTGATTTCGGATACATTATCAGACCCTCAATTCACAAGTTTACCAATAAACATTGTCGGGAATATCACACACACAGATCATTTTGAGAATATTCTGAAACCCGGAATGCCAGCAGATTTTGTGCTTCTTAAAAATGAAAAAATCGCCTTCATAGTATTAAATGGATTTCTTTTCAATGTTTCTACCAGGGCAGGTAAAATTCATAACGGTGTTGTCAAGTTAGCGTAATTGTATAAGTATTTTATATTTGGTATAATTCATTAGCTAAAAACTTAAATAATACTCGGAACCACAAAAAAATGTTTCCAATCCTGCTAGCAGTCATTAAACAATCCAGTCAGTTATATACTGAATTTGAAAGAGATGCAATTCCTCATATGGATGCTCTTTACAATTATGCACTGAGAATGACAGGTGACAGCGACGACGCAGACGATCTGATACAGGAAACCTACCTGAAAGCATTCCGGTTTTTTGACAAATTTGAAAGAGGAACTAACTGCAAAGCATGGCTGTTTAGAATACTCAGGAACACTTACATAAACTCTTATCGAAAAAAGAAAAAAGAACCTGACAAAGTAGATTACGATGAGATTGAAAACTATTTTGAGAATATAAAGGCTCCATCTGCAGATAACTCGCATACTGAAAAAGATATATTTGATAATCTTCTGGACGATGAATTGTCAGGAGCAATTTCTGCGTTACCAGAAGATTTTAGAACAGTAATAATACTCAGTGATATTGAAGGTTTTTCGTATGAAGAGATTGCTGATTTTGTAGATTGTCCGGTTGGCACAGTAAGATCAAGACTGCATAGAGCAAGAAAAATGATGTTTACAAAATTACATAAGTATGCGAGTGAAAAGGGATATATCCCTAAAGCATAGATTTAAGGCATAAATTTGGCTGATAAAGATAAAATAGAGCTATTAACAGCATTTGTTGATGGAGAGGTTAATGACCCTGTTCTGCTTAAAGAACTTGAATCACTAATTGAATCAGATAAGGATGCCGCATTCAATTTCCATGTGCAGTCTTTAATGAAAAAAATTGTACAGGAAAAAATTGGTTTCATAAATGCACCTGAAAAACTTAATAAAAGAGTAAAACGAAAATTACTTTCCGAAACCGCTCCACCCGTTGAAAATAATTTACGCGGAATATTTTCAAAACCTTACCTGACTTATGCAACAGCAGCAGTAATTCTTCTGGCCGTTATACTTATATTATTTAACCGCCCTCCTTTAGATGAATCACTCGATTTTGCATTTAGGCAAAGGGGCAGTGAAAATATGCTTGTACAAGCACAAAATAATTTTAAAGCAATCATTGACGGTCAATTAAAACCAGCGATTGTATCAAATGATCCTGAAATTATCCAAAATTATTTCCAAACAAATGGTGTTAACTACTCGACGACCGTACCGGTTTTTGAAAACCTGAAACTATTGGGTGCAGTGGTCTCTGATGAGGGTGGTGAAAAATTTGCGCACCATATCTATACCGACTCTGCGGGAAAACTCGTTTATCTGTACCAGGTTGATGAGCAGACTATAATTAATGGAAATAGAATAAATCTTACAACTGATTTAATACACTACCTGGATGAAGGTAAATGTTATAGCTATTCATCAGGTAGTTTAAGTACTTTGATTGTCAAGGTTAAAAAGAATATATGTACGATTGTTTCCGACCTTACACAAAAGGAATTGAGTGATTCATTTTGTAATCTAAACTGAGGTTAAAATGTTTAAAGTCAAAAATATTTTGCTGCCAACTGATTTCAGCAACCATTCTTTATCAGCCGCAGAGTATGCTAAAAGTTTATGTACTGAACATAATGCTAAACTTCATCTTCTTCATGTGTTGGAAAAAACACCCCCGATTCTAACAATACGGTCATTAGATTTATCTCAGGAAAAAATAATAAAAACGATTGAAGATGATGCTAATAAATCGATGAAGGAAGCTGTTTCAAAAATAAATTTGAAAAATGGCCTGCAATTGATACCTGTTATTCGAAAAGGTATAGATTTCGAAGAAATTATCAGCTATTCTGAAGAAAATAAAATTGATTTGATAGTAATAGCTACACATGGAAGAACGGGTATTTTACGCACTTTATTGGGAAGTGTTGCTGAAAAAGTCATCAGATTTTCAAAAATCCCGGTTTTGGTTATAACCCCCACTGAATCTCAAAAGTAAGTTTATCCAATTTCTTTCTTGTTTAGTAGGTTTATATTTAATAAATTTAATGCTCGAGAAATCTATAATGAGGTATTTTGATGGCACGAGTAAAAAATGTAGAAGCTTTTTGCACTGTTTGTAATACGATGCGTAAAATGGAACTCACCGGTGAGTATTCAAGCAATGAACAGGAAACAAAACGTTGGGCAAAATGCAAAAAATGTAAGCAAACTATGGTGATTGACCTTGCTTCAGATGTTAGAGAATCAAAACCTTCCTTAGATGGTATTGAAAATGGTAACTGTACAGTTTATTCGCCTAAGAAATCTTTTAATATTGGCGAAGCAATCTACCATCAAAACTGGAACGATTTCGGAAAAGTGGTATCTAAAGAAATTCTATCGAATGGACAAAGTTCTATTTCGGTTCAATTTCAAAAATCAGGACATAAAAAATTAGTTGAATCATTACTTTTATAAACAATAATAAAACCATAAAGTGAGGTGAATAGTTTGGTTGGTATTTCTCTAGGTGAAAATGAGTCTATTGATAAAGCTCTCAGAAGATTCAAAAAGAAATATGAAAGATCCGGGGTTCTGAAAGAATTCAAGAAGAGAACTTTTTTCGTAAAACCTTCCATTAAAAAACGAATGGAAAAATTAAAAGCTGCCAGAAGAGCTCATCGAACTGACTTTATGGAACAATAGTTATAAGCCCCTCTAAGAGGGGTTTTTTATTTTAAATGGAGTTTCGGTTCTGCTTCTTTAAGACCTTTACCTGTTATATAATATTTTTCAAAATAATTTTTTACTAGTTCAAATGCTTCATCAATTGAATTACAGAAAGAAAAATGGTTCATATCGTTTTTACTTATTACTCCCTGAGCAATCAATCCATCAAAGTTTATAATACTTTTCCAATACTTTTCATCATAAACAATCAGTAACATTTTTTTCTTAATCTTTTCAGTTTGGATCAATGTTAGGATCTCAAAGAATTCATCCATCGTGCCAAAACCACCCGGAAAAACTATTAGTGCTTTAGCCAGATATGCAAACCAGAACTTTCGCATAAAGAAGTAGTGAAATTCAAAACTTAAATCCGGAGTTACATATTTATTGACGAATTGTTCAAATGGAATACTAATATTTAAACCTATCGAATAACCACCAGCTAATTTTGCCCCTTTGTTAGCGGCTTCCATAATACCTGGTCCTCCTCCTGTACAGATAATAAACCGGTTTGCCTCCGTTGTTAGTCCAATTGACCATTCGGTTAGTTTTTTAGAAAGGTCAACTGCATCTTCATAGTATTTTGACATCCTCACCTGATCCTGTGCAACGCGAAGTTTTTCAGCAAACTTGGGTGTTGTTTTAGGATTTAGTGTTATGATCTTATTGTATTCTGCCTGTGTTTCTTTTTTTGATTTTAACCGTGCAGAACCAAAAAATACAATTGTGTCGACAATTTTATGTTTCCTGAATTTTGATTGCGGTTCCAGAAATTCTGCTAACATTCTTAAAATTCTTCCGTCAGAAGAGTTTAAAAATTCATGATTTTCATAAGCTTTGAGTGGTGATTTTATTTTAGCCATTGCAGTATTTTTTTGAATTGTTGGTATTGATAGTTAATAAAACCATTTCATTTTAAGTGTAATATAATATATTTATTCTAAGTTTTAGATAACTTTTGTCATCATTAAACAGACTTGAGGAACCCCGAATAATGTTATTAAAGAGATTTTTAATTTTGTTTCTTATCATTTCTGTTGATCTCATTCCTCAGTCAGATTTATTAAAAACAAAAATTAATCATATACTTTCAAAATTACCTTCAACTACAAGAGCCGGAATTCTAATTTATGATCCTATAACCCGTGATACCTTGTTTGCACTCAATGATACTGAATCCATGATACCGGCATCAAACACTAAACTATTTACTACTGCCGCAGCACTTTCTTATTTAGGTAATGACTTTGAAACATCAACAAAATTTTATACTGATGATGATGACCTGAAGGATGGCATTATAAATGGGAATCTGTATATCAAAGGATTTGGTAATTCCTTATTCGGTGAAACTGACCTGTTAAAAACTATAAACAAATTAAAATCACTAGGTGTATTCAAAATAACAGGAGATGTTATTGGTGATGATACTTATTTTGATGATGTGTATTCACGCACAGATTGGATACCTGATGAAATTGCAAATGTAACTCTTCCGCCTGTTTCCGCATTGGTTTACGAAAACAATAAAACGGTTGTTGCAAGAAAATATAAAAGAAGGATTAGAAATTATAGTGTGAATATTTCAAATCCTCCGCTCCATATTGCAAATGTGATGAGAGAACGATTAGTAAATCATCAAATAGAAGTTGAAGGCAAATCAATAGCTGGAACCACACCAGCTAATGTACATTTACTTGATGACACCAGGGTACATTTAACAGAACTTCTGAACATCATAAATAAAAACAGTGATAATTTTCTTGCAGAATGTTTATTCAAAACCATAGGTGCAGAGACCAGTGGAATCCAGGGTAATTCATTTTATGCACAACAGGCAGTGCTTACATATATCAGAGATAATGGAATTTTTTCAAAAGGAACTTCTCTTGTAGATGGTTCAGGTATTTCACGATTTGACCAGGTGACACCCGCGGCTTTAGTAGGGGTACTTGAGAATATGTATTTTGATCTGGTAAACTTTGAAACTTTTTACAATTCTCTCAGCATTGCGGGTGTTGATGGTACATTAAGAAACAGATTAATCGGAACTGCGGCGTATAAAAATTTCAGAGGAAAAACCGGAACATTGAACGGAGTCTCATCTTTAAGCGGCTACCTGACAACAACAACTGGTGATGATTTGATAATGTCTTTTATTTTCGAATTTTCAAGGGGTGGTGCATCGCGGCATAAACGAATCCAGGATGAAATTATATTACTCCTTACAGACTGGAAATCAGAATTAAGCCTTAAGAAGTAATTCCTAAGGCTTAAAAAATTTAACTAAGGTGCCGGATTTGTGTTCTGAGGTAAAGTTGGTGATGTAGGAACATTTTGTCTACCGGATTTTTGAATAACACTTTCAATCTGATCCGGACTGGACTGACCAGGTAAAAAGAACAGGTTTATAACAATTGCCAGTACCGCTAATCCACCACCAAGCCACCATGTTGCCTTGCTAAGAAAATCAGCAGTTCTTCTTGTTCCAAACATTGTTCCCATTCCACCGGCACCGCCAAATGTACCGGCAAGTCCGCCGCCTTTGCTAGATTGGAGCAGAACAATGATTATCAGCAAAATTGAAATGATTATTGATAAAGAAATTAATAGTGTATACATAAATATTCTCCTGAATTTGTAGCGGGGGAGGGATTCGAACCCCCGACACGTGGATTATGATTCCACTGCTCTAACCTACTGAGCTACCCCGCCATTTCAAAATTTAGACTGCAAATATATCCACAAAATCAATTATTTCAAAAATAAATCTAATCCCAAAATGCCGATAACTACTTCTTACCTAACCTGTTTTTTATGTTAGTAGTGTATTCATCCCTGAAAATA
>JAEXTA010000101.1 GCA_023453665.1 Bacteroidota bacterium
GTACAATGACGATCATCGGTTTTGATATTGGATTTCCATTGGTTAGAACAGATATCGTTGACCTGACTCTATATGCAGACTACGCAAAGATAATTGATTTCGGAAGCGGAGTTGCAACCGGAATCAAAGCTGAATTCAACGGCTTAGGTCTTGTTTCACTATTTGCTAAGCTGGAAAGAAGATTTAATAATAAACAATACATACCATCATACTTTAATTCACTTTATGAAATTGAAAGATTTAAAGCCGACAGTTCCGGTGGTGGATTCCATAGTAAGGCTGGTGCACTTGCAACACTTACGGAAACAGCAAATGGATTTTACGGCGAACTTGGTGTGAATGTACTTGGGTTGTTTAATATAATTGGAAGTTATCAGCGCCTTGATAAATATCCCGATAGCGGAATACTTCACCTCGGTACTGAGATTGCACCTGAAGAAGCACCGTTTGTTGCACGTGCCGGGTATGATAAAATAAATATTATGGATGAAGTTGATTTATTCAAACTCGATGACCGTTCATATCTATTCTTTGAACTTGGATATAAACCTTACCCGTTCTTACTAGTGTCGATGGTTTATCACTGGACATTTGCACCGGTAAGAGATGCTGACGACAACATCCTTGAGTATGAACCGCAAAAAAGAATTGAACCGAGAATATCTTTTATTTACCCGTTTAGTTTTTAAGTCAAATATTACTCAGAGCATCTAGGAGGAAAATTCTTAGATGCTCTATCTAATGTTATCTCAAATATTTTTCTCTAACATATTTCTCAATTCATTAACTGAATGAAAAACATAATCGCTTTTATATTTAATCACTTCTGATTTAGAATAACTATCCCAAAGCACAGAAGCTACTTTTACACCCGCAGAACGTGCAGCTTTAATGTCTGAAACAGCGTCTCCTACCATAAGGACATTTTCATTTTCTAATTTAAACTCGTTTACAAATTTTAATATTCCTTCAGGGGAGGGTTTATGTTCAGCAACATCATCACCTGTGACAATCATATTGAAGTATTCATAAATGCCAAGGTGTTTAAGTGTTATTACAGCCGAATCACGACCTTTGCCAGTGTAAATTGACAGAGGAACATTTTTACTCTTCACCAGTTCAAGAACATCTTTTATCCCGGGATAGAGATCAGCCATATCATGATTATCTTTATAAAAAGTATAATACTCTTCACGTGCAACAGGATAATTTTCGCCGCACCATTCTTTTAGAATTACGTCTTCTGTGGGACCGAATAATGCAATGATCTCATCCGGCGTAAGATGTTTACCGAGATATTTATTTGTTATGTGATTAAACGAAGCAAATATTAGCTCATTAGTAGAAGTTAAGGTTCCGTCTATATCAAAAATTATCCCCGAAAATTTATTCATATTTCTTTGTATTTTCTTATAGTGAATTGTGTTAATTAATTTTAAAACAATAAATCATTCCATCTGCATTTGATGTAACGAATACATCGTCATAAAAATGTTGAATATCATTTAGTCTTGAACTGCCTGCAAAAAATAGTTGAGTGAGTTTGTATTCTTTATCTATCAACTTAACATTCCCGTTTTTTAAAGGTATGAGTAAGTTTTTATTCCACTCAGAAATTTTTATTGGAGTTGTATCGTAACCATTCTTCAAATCAATTTCTTTAATAACTTTTCCATCTGTTGAAAGAACAATGAATTTATCTTTGAAATTTTTTATGAACAGATTTTTTTTATCGCTGCTTAAACCGATTGATTCCCATCCACCAACATCTTTCTTCCAGTTGGTTGTGCCAAGAAGGAGATCAATCGCATATATATTTTTATCAGTTGTGGTTATAAAAATATTTTTACCATCACTCACAGGTGAACATCTTGCAGGGGAAGAGTAAAAACCTCCTTCATTAGTCCATTTCCAGTTTAGAATTCCGCTTCGTTTATCAACGCAATACAGGTATAAATCATGACTGTTAATTATTATGCGGTCATCTGCAACTAAAGGTTCAGACTCGATCATATCTGTAGCGGAACTATTTTGCCAGATAAGTTCAAAGGAATAAATATTATAACAATATAAATTCCCGTTCAGTGTTCCGAAGATGATTGCTCTGATCTTTCCTTCGGGCACTTCAATAGTTGCCGATATTATTCTGGATGTGATAGGTTCACCAACTCCAATTGTCTGAAATATTTCTCCTGTGTTTGCGTTTAATGAAATCAGATCACCTTGTAAAGTGCCGAGCACGAGCAAGTCACCATCTTTGATAAGATTACTAATTGAACTACCTTCAATTTCTGTCTGCCATTTAACTGAACCTGATTTAGTAAGACAGGTGACTTTGCCTTCAGGTGTTAGAGTAAATACAAAGTTATCCTTAACTACGAGTGAATTGTTAACAGAACTTTTTAAATCATATTGCCATAACAGAATATTTTTATCATCCTTAAGTTGTAGCGAATCAACAGGAGTAAAATGTTTTATGGTCGTTAAAGGAAAACTTTGTATAATATTTGTTTTGCCTGTTTTACTTACTTCTAAAAATATCAGAGAATCATTTCTCGTTTCAAAAACAAAATAACTCCAGTCATTATTCTTAGCAGTTAAACCTTTTGCTGAGAAGGAAGGCACACCGACGGTTTCAAAAAGTTTATTACTTTCGCCTTCAGTTGAAAAAACCGCAACAACATTTTTATTCGCAAGAAGGTTTGTCAATTTAAACCAGTTATCAATTGAACTGTTAATAGGTTGATTTAGAAAGAGGATTACCGGTTCATCATTATTTATTGAATCTTTAAGCAGTTCCAGCCATTCAAGATCTTCCCGCTTAAAATGTCCGCCTTCACCTCTTCGTTCTACAGCAGATGTAATGCCAATAATTGATAGCTGTTCGTCTTTGTAAAAAAACTTGTCATCGCCGAATACATCTTTGAAAATTCCCGAATTACCTTTTAACCATTTGTAGTCATTAGTTCCGGGAATAAAATAACATTGTTGAGGCAAGTCTGAGGTAATTGTTTTTAACGATTGAAATTCTTCTTCAGTACTCTTAATGGAAAGGTTTCCAGTTAAAATTATTTTTTCAATGTCTGTCTTTCCACCAATGACATCGCACATTTCCTGGAGTTTGGTGTTGATGGTTTCTGATCCAACCTGCGGATCGAAAATCCATACAATATTTTTTGTCTGCGGGTTGCAAATACCGGCAAGTAAAAACACGAGTACAACTAATAATTTTTTCATAACTGAATTAAGGTTAATTTCACTTCGTAAAATTAACGATTTTCTGCAACTTATTTATGAATACCCTAATCATAAGAAGGACAAACAAAAATAGTGACGCTTCCTAAAATTATATTAAAGAAGAATGAAGACAGGCGAATTCGTTCAGGTCATCTTTGGGTTTTCAGTAATGAAATATTCAGTACTGAAGGAAATCCCGTAAACGGAGATCTTGTTGAAATATTTGATGCTAAAAATGTATTTGTCGGAACAGGATTTTATAATAAAAATTCACTCATTGCGGTAAGATTAATTTCTAATGAAAAAGATATTGATCTAAAAAGTGTTTTCAGGGAAAAAATTCTTGCAGCTTATTCGCTACGAAAGCAGTTTTATCCTGAAAGAGAATCATTCAGGCTTGTATTCAGCGAAAGTGATTTTTTACCCGGACTGATAATCGATAAATACAACTACACTTATGTTTTGCAGGTTTATTCATTTGGATTAGAAAAGAATATTGAGCTGATCATCGACATCCTTAAAGAAGATTTTAATGCAATAAATATTTTTAGTATGAACGAAGAACACTTTCGCTTAATTGAAGGACTCCCAGTTGAAAATAAAATCTATGCCGGAGCTATTGAAGATGAAATCATTGATGATGGTTCAATCAAATACAAAATAGATTTTTCTGCCGGTCAGAAAACAGGATTTTATTTCGATCAATCAGATAACAGATTTTTTATACAAAAACTTTGTAAAGATAAATCAGTGCTTGATGCGTTTTGCAATTCAGGTGGATTTGGATTTCACGCAATAAAATCAGGCGCAAAAAATGTTACATTCGTTGATTCATCATCGCAAGCAATAGATTCAGTAAAAAACAATTTTGACCTGAATAATCTTGAATGTGAAAAAGAAACTATAAGATCAGATGTGTTTGATTACCTTGAAGAATGTATAAAACTTAATAAAAAGTTTGATGTAGTAATGATCGATCCTCCGGCTTTTGCAAAAAACAAAAAAAATATCAACCAGGCAAAAAAGGGTTATGAAAAGCTTAATCGGCTCGCCTTAACAATTATTAACAAAAATGGATTTTTGATAACATCTTCATGTTCATATCATTTAGAAGAAAAAGATTTTTTTTCAATTGTTAATTCGGCATCAGAAAAAAGCAACAGACAGATCCAGTTAGTGCACTTCAACAATGCTTCGCTGGATCATCCGTCACTCCCGGCAATGAATGAAACAACATATCTTAAATTTGCAGTATTTCATGTAAGGTAAAAAGAATAGCCCGAAATTTCTTGAAATATAAATGCAACATTTTTAAGTTTGCACGCGTCTAATTTCATTACTTTTGAAAGTTATCTCAACTAAAAAATAAAGGAGAGAAGTCATCTTGGATATCACCGTATTGAATGAAAAAATTAAACAGGAAAGCGCCTTCATTGATCTTTTGATGAATGAAATAGGTAAAGTGATTGTCGGACAAAAAGCAATGGTTGAACGTCTTGTAATAGGATTGTTAGGTAACGGACATATTTTGCTTGAAGGTGTTCCGGGACTTGCTAAAACACTCGCAATAAAAACTCTTGCCGCTTCTATGAAAGCAGGGTTTCAGCGTATTCAATTTACTCCTGATCTTCTTCCGGCAGACTTAATTGGTACGATGATTTATAACCAGAAAGAAGGAAATTTTTTCATAAGAAAAGGTCCGCTTTTTTCCAACTTCATTTTAGCTGATGAAATTAACAGAGCTCCCGCAAAAGTTCAGAGTGCTTTACTTGAAGCAATGCAGGAACGGCAGGTTACGATTGGTGAGCAAACATTCAAACTTGAAGAACCGTTCCTAGTACTGGCAACTCAAAATCCAATTGAACAGGAAGGAACATATCCTCTGCCCGAAGCACAGGTAGACAGGTTTATGTTAAAAGTTAAAATAACTTATCCTTCACGTGAAGAGGAATTAAAGATTGTAAGACAAAACATTAATGATGAAGACGTAAAAGTTCAACCTGTAATAACAACAGCAGACATATTAAAAGCACGTAAGCTTGTTAATGAAGTTTACATTGATGAAAAAATTGAAAAATATATTCTTGATATTGTATTTGCTACACGTGACCCAAAACAATTCGGACTTCAAAATCTATCGAACTTGATCAGCTATGGCGCATCACCGAGAGCAAGTATAAACCTGGCACTCGGCGCAAAAGCTATGGCGTTTATAAAAAGACGGGGTTATGTAATTCCCGAAGATGTTCGCTCAATTTGTTATGATGTAATGCGCCACAGGATTGCAGTTACTTATGAAGCCGAGGCAGAAGAAATAACAACAGAAAATGTTTTAAGTGAAATATTGAATAAGATCGAAGTACCATAAGATGATCGGTAAAGAACTTCTTAAACAGGTCAGGCAAATTGAAATCAGGACGAGGGGACTTGTTAACCAGGTTTTCTCAGGCGAATATCATTCCGTCTTTAAAGGAAGAGGAATGGAGTTTTCCGAAGTCCGTGAATACCAGTTTGGTGACGACATCCGGAATATTGACTGGAATGTTACAGCAAGATTCGGACATCCTTTCATTAAAATATTTGAAGAGGAACGCGAACTTACTGTAATACTAATGGTTGACCTCAGCGGCTCACTCATTTTCGGAAGCGTGGAGAAAACCAAACAACAGATAGCAGCTGAACTGAGTGCTATTCTTGCATTTTCAGCTTTGAAGAATAATGATAAAGTCGGGTTGATTTTATTTACGGATAAAATTGAAAAATTTGTTCCGCCTCGTAAAGGAAAAAAACATGTACTCAGAATTATAAGGGAAGTTTTATCATTCAAACCGGAAGGTAAAACCACAAACCTTAAATCGGCACTTGAGTATATGAACAATGCAATCAAAAAAAGAAGTATAGTTTTTCTGCTTTCTGACTTTATGGATAATGGTTATGAAAAAATTTTAAGTGTTGTTGGTAAGAAACACGATCTTATCGGTGTTGTAATAAACGATAAAAGAGAAAAGTACATTCCGAAGCTTGGTCTTATAAAATTTACTGATGCAGAAACCGGCGAAGAAAGATGGATTGACACAAGCAGCAAAGCGTTCCAGAAAAATCTTGAAGAGTTAAAACAGAGTAACGAGCAGCAAATGAAATCGTTGTTTACTAAAACTCGGCTTGACAGCATATTGATCCAAACCGGTGAAGATTATGTAAAACCGCTTGTTCAGTTCTTTAAAATGCGTGAGAGACGATGGTAAGAATATATTCACTAATATTTTTGCTTTTAATAGCTGCCGGTATTTCTTATGCTCAAACAGCAAAAGTAAAGGCTACTACTGATACAACTGATTACCTTATCGGCGATCCGATCAAACTTGAGATACAGGTAGAAGTAGCAAAAAGTTTTTTTGTTACTCCGCCCGCAATAAAAGATACTATTGCCGGACTTGAAGTATTAAGCCAGTCACAATCAGAGAACAATGAAAGTGCAAATAATAAGGTTGTTACCTTTCATTATGTGCTTGCTGGATATGACTCTCTTCAAGTAGAGATTGAACCAATAGAAATTTTTGTACGCGATAGTTCTGATACGACAAAATTTTCTGCTTTATCAAATTCTCTTTCACTAACAGTAAGCAAGGTCGCCATTGATACATCAAAAGAAATTAAGGATGTAAAAGAACCTATTGAAATTCCGCTTGACTGGAAAATAGTTGCGTTATGGATAATTGGATTTCTATTACTTGCTTTGATATTCTTCCTGCTTTATAAAAAGTTTAAAAAGAAAAAATCAATTGAAGAGTCTGAAGAAGAAGTTGTAGTATTGCCGCCGGATGTTGTTGCGCTAAGTTCACTTCAAAATCTTGAAGCAAAAAAACTTTGGCAAAATGGGATGATAAAAGAATACCATTCAGAAATTACAGAGATAATCAGAAAATATTTTGAAGGAAGATTTAGCTTTCCTGCACTCGAACTTTCAACAACCGAAGTAATGAGCAAACTGAATTCTGTTAATGGCGGAAGTAAAATCATCAACCTTACTTCTGATTTTTTAAATAATGCTGATCTTGTAAAATTTGCAAAGTACAAACCGATGAATGAGATAAATGAAGAGATGATGAAACAGGCTTATAAAATTGTGGAAGTTACAAAATCACATCCAGTACAAGTTGAAGAGATGAACAATGTTCAGTGATATAACATTTGCATATCCGTGGGTGTTATACTTATTAGTATTAGTCCCGTTGATGTTGTTATTGTATTTCTTTAAAGGAAAAAGATCAGAACCATCAATTACCTTTTCTTCGCTGAATATAATCAGGACTCAGAATTCCACACTCAGGGAAAAACTAAAACACTTACCGATAATACTGAGAGCATTGGTTGTAGCTTTGATTATTATCGCTCTTGCAAGGCCACAATCGTTTTCTTCGGGTGAAAATATTTACAGTGAAGGAATTGATATTGCAATGGTGCTTGATATTTCAGGAAGTATGCTTGCAGAAGATCTGAAACCAAACCGTCTTGAAGCAGCCAAAAATGTT
>JAEXTA010000116.1 GCA_023453665.1 Bacteroidota bacterium
GTATTCAACTATTTTAAATCCTTCTGTAAATGGTCCGTAACCATCACGATACTGTGCTTCTGTTGAGAAGCTTACAATGCTTATTGTACGTCCAGCAAAGTTATTTGTACATGTGATAATCTCCGCAGAGTTTTCAGCAACTTTCTTTACTTTGTATCCCCATTTTCTTGCAGCTTTCAATGCTGTTTCAACGGCTTCAGCACCGGAATTCATTGGTAAAGATATTTCATAACCTGTTAGTTCACTTAATTCTTTGTAAAGAAGAGGAAGCTGATCATTCCTGAATGCGCGTGATGTAAGTGTAACTTTATCAGCCTGTGCTTTCATTGCGTTAATAATTCTTGGATGACAATGTCCCTGGTTAACCGCAGAATAAGCGGCGAGACAGTCGAGATATTTTTTTCCTTCAACATCATAAACCCAGACACCCTGGGCTTTTTCTATCACAACATCAAGCGGGTGATAATTATGCGCGCCGTATTTTTCTTCAAGTTCGATATAGTCTTTAGTAAGCATTTTTTCCTCGTTAGTAAATAATTTTTGTTGTTCAAATTTAAGGAAAAAGATGCAGAGTAGGAAGGCGACTAAGGCAAAGGTTGAGGCTAAGGCTGAGAATTTGAAAAAAAACACAAATCATTTTCTTCAAACTTTTGAAATGAAGAACTAAAAAAATTGTTATGGATTTTTGACCAGAAATTCTGGTATTCTTCACAAAGATTATTCATAAATTAGAGCATTAAATTCTGTAAGTCTATGATTAGAAAGGATAACAAATGTATTTAAGGTTACTGATTTTATTTTTTATAACGGGATTCTCTGTTACTCATTCACAGGTAATTGTCTCAGTACCCGAGTTCCCTACTGAAAATGATTCAATAAAAATAATTTTTAATGCACAGGAAGGTGCTAACACGCCCGGTCTGCGAGGTTACACAGGAACTGTATATACACACACCGGTGTTATAACCAGTACATCCAACGGACAGTGGGCGCATGTAATTGGTACATGGGGAAACAATACCACACAGCCTGCATTAACAAGAATCGGTACAGACCTTTATGAATTGGTTATTGGAAGACCACGACAATTTTATTCTGTAACTAATCCTTCCGAGAAAATTCTCAAACTCGCATTTGTTTTCAGAAGTGCGAACGCGTCACAGCAGACAGAAGATATTTTCCAGGATATCTATGCCCCGGGAATAACTGTTATTATAAGTCAGCCAAATGTTATTACAAGTTTCGGCCACCCGCTTCGTTCTCCTGTTTTTGCGGGTCAAAACGATACTGTTGATATTACAATTAATTCTGCCGCCATCGGAACTGCGGTTCAATCACTCACACTTTTTGTGAATGGTTCACAGGTTGCTCAAACGACTGATCCGACTTTGAATTATTCTTTCATTACTGCGAATCATTCATCCGGTGTTAACTATGTTGATGCTGTCGCCGTTGATACTTCTTCAAATGCGGATACGGCATCATTTGCGATTATGTCTAACCCTCCGGTTGATGATGAACCATTTCCATCAGGACTTGATCTTGGGATAAATTACACAAGCAATAACTCAGTAACGCTAGCACTGTTCGCTCCATATAAGGAATTCGTTTATGTACTTGGCGATTTTAATGACTGGAAAGTGGATACTACATATTTTATGAAACGTCACCAGGTTACTGCTGACAGTGTTATCTGGTGGTTAAACGTGTCAGGGCTCACACCATCGCAGGAATATATTTTTCAATATCTCGTTGATGGTGAAATAAGAATTGCTGATCCGTTCTCAGAAAAAGTAAGTGACCCATGGAATGATCAATTCATTTCTTCAACAACATATCCGTATCTTATTGACTACCCGACAGGAAAAACAGAACAGCCTGCAACGGTAATTCAAACTGCACAACAGCCTTATCAATGGCAGGTTGCTTCTTTCCAAAGACCTGCAAAGAAAGATATGATCATTTATGAATTGCTGATACGTGATTTTCTTTCAACTCATGATTACCAAACTCTTGAAGATACTCTCAACTATTTGAAGACACTTGGTGTAAACGTAATTGAACTAATGCCTATCATGGAATTTGAAGGAAATGAAAGCTGGGGTTACAATCCGAGTTTTCATGTCGCAGTTGATAAATATTACGGACCGAAAAATTCTCTGAAAAGTTTTATTGATAAAGCACACCAGATGGGAATAGCTGTAATACTTGATATGGTTTTAAATCATGCTTACGGTCAGTCACCTCTGGTAAGATTATACTGGGATGCGGCAAACAACAGACCTGCAGCAAACAATCCTTGGTTTAATGTTACATCTCCTAATCCTGTTTTTTCATTCGGATATGATTTTAACCATGAACGAAATGCTACAAGATATTTTGTTGATCGTGTAAATAAATTCTGGCTTGAGGAGTACAGGTTCGATGGTTTCCGTTTCGATTTTACAAAAGGATTTACGAATGTTCCCGGAGACGGCGGAAGCTTTGATCAGTCAAGAATTAATATTCTCCATAGAATGAATAATAAAATCCGCGAGTATGATTCAACAGCTTATGTTATACTTGAACACTTTACGCCTAACTCAGAGGAAACAATTCTGCAAAGCAGCGGAATGATGATTTGGGGAAACATGAACTATCAGTATAACGAAGCAACGATGGGTTACGCTTCAGACCTTTCCAGTGTATCATACAAGAGCAGAGGATGGACTGAACCAAACCTTGTTGCGTATATGGAAAGTCACGATGAAGAAAGGCTTATGTTCAAGAACCTTCAGTACGGAGCTTCAGGACCAAATGGATATAACATCAAAAATTTAAATGTTGCAATAAACAGGATTAAACTCGCGAGCGCGTTTTACTTCCCTGTTCCCGGACCGAAAATGATATGGCAGTTCGGTGAACTCGGCTATGATATTTCAATTGATGATCCATGCCGTGTCTGCAACAAACCAATTCTGTGGAATTATTATAACGATGACAGAAGATTGAAACTTTATAAAGTTATGTCTGAACTGATTAAACTTAAACATACTTACTCAGTTTTTAGTACAACTGATTTTACAGCAATGCTGAATGGATACGGAAAAAGAATTAATCTTAACAGTGATTCAATGGATGTGACGATCATAGGTAATTTCCATGTTCAGGATGTTTTCGTAAATCCGTCATTCCAGAAAACAGGTACATGGTATGAGTATTTTACAGGCGATAGTATAACAGTAACAAACCAGACTGAACCTCTTCCACTTACTCCGGGCGAGTTAAGACTTTATTCATCGGTTAAACTTCCTTCACCTGAACCTGATCTTTTAACTGACGTAGAAGCAGTTGGTGAAGGTCTTGTTGAAGAATTTTATCTCGAACAAAATTATCCCAACCCTTTTAACCCTTCTACTGATATTACGTTTAGTATCAAGGATAGAGGAATGGTCAGTTTAAAGATTTACGATATACTCGGAAGCGAAGTAAAAACACTTCTCAATGAAGAAAAAGGTAATGGTATTTACCAGGTAAGATGGAAAGGTGACAGTAATTCCGGTTCGCTTGTAAGCAGCGGTGTTTACTTCTTCCGTTTGGAAAGCGGATCATTCATACAAACACGTAAAATGATATTAATGAAGTAAGCCATCTATGAAGTACAGTTTTATTCTCCTCGCTTTGATCGCTTTAAATTGTACAACATCACAAAATACTGGGTTATACGAAAAGTATAACCCTGATGATTTTTTGTATTGGTCTTCAAACAGAAGTTTAAGTTGGAGTGATTTCCAGGGCAGCCTTTCTTTATCAAATCAGAATTTACCTTCGGAGATTATTATTTATAATCCATCAACAATTGAAAAGTCAAATGTCCTGAGTAAACCATCGCTTACAAGTTTTGTTGTGATGGACAAGAAGAAATCCTGGTGTAAAAAAGAAAACAGAAATGATAAGCATCTTCTTTATAACCAGGTCATCTTTGATCTTTATGAATTGAATCGAAGAGAATTAGAAATGAAATTTTCACAAACAGATTTTTCAACTGAAGGATATAAAGAAGAATTCAAAAAACTCACTGAAGAGAATAACCGATCTATGCTTATAGCAATTGAGCAATTCAGAATTGAAAGTAATCTCGGTGATGATTTTGATGCGGTAAAAAACTGGAATAGAAGAATCCGGTCACAGATTCAGAAATTAAACGGGACAATTACGAATTAAACTAAAAATAAACTTTGGTTTGATATTGCTAATAACAAATTGTTGAACTAAGTTTACTCGTAATTAAGACGGGTGAAAATATGAAAAAATATTTAGTCCTATTAGTAATTGCCTTTTCATCTATACAGTTGGCTGCTCAGAATAAACTCTCCTTAACCTCCGAAATAAAAAACAAAGCTTTAACTGAAGAAGATTACAACTATAATTATGTCGGGTATTCTTCGTCAAACGCACTTGGACAAATTTTTCTTACACCATTAAGTGCTGCAATTTTTGCATTACCTGCTGTTACAAGTTTAAATGACAACGGGGGTGGGATGACTGGTGCTCATGGCCCACAGGATGGCAAAATAATATTATCATATACACTCTATGTCATTGGTTCAGCTGTAGGTGCTTTTACAATTGCACAAATGGAAAATGACGGACTTTCATTCTGGAAAACTCTTGGGGCATCGGCTATCGGCGGAGGAATTGGTACAGTGACTATACTGATAACATCTGTGATGAGCGAAACCAACAATCTTTATTTGCTTGCCTTGTTTCCGCCAGTGATTGCCTCGGTTGCATATACTCTTGGTATAGCGGATTTTACTCCGGTTACAAATACACCTAATCCGGAAACATCGTTAGAACAGAAATTAAAATCACAACGGGATTTAATTAACTTCGGTTCAGTGAAAGTTGAATTGGTTCGTATTAACTTGTAGCGGTAATTCTTAAATAGATAAGGGGAAGAAGTGGTTCATTTATGAAATTTCTGGCAATATTTTTTTTCACTTCTACTTTAATCTTTTCACAAGGTGAATTTATATATAATGGAAATTTCGGATTAGGAATAAATTATAATTATTCAGGTAACGAAGTTTTCACCGGAAGCGGTGTATCTGCAGGAATCTCCATCTGGGGTAAACTGGACTTGGGGATTGATTACGCCAGCGGAAAAACTAAAATTCCTTTCTATAGTAATGATCTCAAGTCTTCATCAACGTTGCTGCACATTGGATATAATGCGAAACTAAAAAGCAGGGGTAACCTTAAAATAATGTTGGGCTATCTCAAGACTACTTCTGATTTGATATTTGCTTCTGGTATTGAAGCGGAAGGATTTGCACTTGGTTTACTCTTCAATTACAAAATATTAGACGCAGAAAAATTTATCATCATGCCCGGTATGGGTATTATTTACGGATTTGTTTCAGCCAACTCAGATACCAGGGGACATCCATCTACAATTGAGTCGAGAAATTTAGGGCTGGAAATTAATCTTGTTGCACAACTTTCGAATACAGTAAAAATAATTTTAACCCCATCTTTAACTGTTGATTTGATAGGAGAAGAAAATACTTCAACTCCTGGTATCAAAGTAGGATTATTGTTTAATTCAATAAAATCTGAATAAAATAGTTATGCAAAACCTTAAAGCAAAAATCATCGATATAACTCCTGACAATATACTTAGCCATGGCATTTGCGGATACAAAAGTCTTAAACGTGAAGGTTTTCCTGAAAAGGTTTCGTGGATAAAAGAAAATTCTGCTAACGGACTAAAGATAAAATCAATACTAACTCCCGATGATGGTGTTCAGGGAATGATTGAATATATGCCCGCAGAGTCTGCCTGGCGCCCCATTGAGGCCAAAGGTTATATGTTCATACAGTGTCTGTTTTCCGGTTTCAAAAGTAAATACAAAAACAAAGGTTACGGCGGAAATCTTATTGATGAATGTATAATTGATGCAAAACAACAGAAGAAAAATGGTGTTGTTGTTGTAACAAGGCAGGGTTCATTTATGATCGGTTCAGAAATATTTCTCAAAAAAGATTTTAAAGTTGCTGATAAAGCAGAACCAGATTTTGAATTGCTTGTTCTTAAGTTCAATAAAAAGGCAGCAGATCCTAAATTCAAAAACACTGTTGAAGAAAATCCGGCAAAGTATAAAAAAGGTTTAACCATACTTCGCGCAAATCAATGTCCATATACCGTTAAGAACGTTAATGAAATTATAGCTGCATCCAAATCACTTTTCAAAATAACACCTGTAATTGTAGATCTGAAAACCGCAGATGAAGCCCAATCAAATCCTTGTGCATTCGGTTCCTTCAGTATTGTGTTCAATGGTGAGATTATTTCACATCATCCAATCAGCAAAACACGGTTTATCAATATTATGAATTCAATCGTTAACTGATGAACGAAACGCAATTATTGATAGCATGATTTTAGGATACTTTTCTCACAATACATTTTTATTTTTATCAGGTGAGAAATAAAAAAAATATTCGGGGGTACTAATGAGGAACAAAAAAATATTTATAAGCATTACAGTATTTGTAATATTCTGCTTTACTTCTTTATTTCCGCAGGAACAACTCAAACAAAAATTTGTTTTACTTCCCTTCTATTCAATTGGTGTTGATTCAATTACACTGATTACTGCTGAATCAATACTAAGAACGGAAATAAGTAAACTCTCCTCGATGGAAATGATTTCTGCTAAACAAATAAGGAATTTTCTGGATGATGAAATGTGCAATGAAACAGAATGTGCAATCACAGCGGGCAAAAGTTTAGATGCCGATAAAGTTTTGTTGTGCAGGCTTTCATCCCTCGGAGAAAAAATCATCACTCAATATTTCCTCATTGACGTTAAAACTGAAAATGAAATTTTAATTGATCAGGTAACTGCACTTAATGTTGAGGAACTTGAAACCGTAATGAAGCGGGTTGCTTCAAGTGTTGTGAAAGTTGAATCTGCAGTCTCAAGTGCCGAAGTCGGTAATATTATTGAACTGGAATCACTTGAACCTTTAAGAAGAGGAACAAGAAAAAATATAGGACTATCATTCGGATACCTTTTTCCTATGAGCGGTTATGACGGCAGCGAAGAAAAATCTATGGTGTTTGATTTCCGCGCAGGTTATGAACTTGAAGAAGCAACTGTCGGAATGATGCTTGGTATCCGTAAAGGTTTTGCAATGAACATTTATGGTTCATACCTATTGACTAAAACAGATGTGTGCCCTTATATCGGCGGTGCATTCGGGTTTCACTGGGTTACACATAACGACTGGATAAACTACGGCGGCATTCAGGATAAAAAAAAGGATGATGGTTTTGAATTTACTTTACATTCTGGTTTAAGATTATTCAGAACATATAATTTCCAGGTACTGATAAATCTGGATTTCATTTATACACTTAATGACTTTGACGATAAAGCAGTTGTTCTTACTATAGGAATTTTATAAGTCTTCTGCCGGTGATACGGCTGTTAAAAATCATCGCTTTCTTTACCGGAGAAAAAAGATTTTTAACAGCTTCACCGGTTGATATAATATTATAGAAGATTTTTCCCATCAACCTTCATCCATCATACATCACCCATCTACTTTCCATTTATCAAAACATTCTTTGGCATTAATAGTTTTAGTTTTATTTTTGTTGAAAATTTAAAAGAGGAACAAAATGAAAAAACTATTTTCCACATTCTTAATGATGTTTACAATTCACTGTTTATCGTTCGCACAAAATGATGCTCAATTGTACAGACATCCAGCAATTAGTCCGGATGGACTGCGAATCGCATTTTCATATCTTGGCGATATCTGGACAGCATCAGTATTCGGTGGTGATGCCATCAGGCTGACAGTTCACGAAGCTTATGAATCATACCCGGTCTGGAGCCCTGACGGAAATAAAATAGTTTTTTCAAGCGGAAGATATGGTAATGGGGATTTGTTTGTTGTAAACTCAAAAGGCGGAACACCTGAAAGATTAACCTATCATTCAGCAAATGACCTGGCAACAGACTGGAATGGTGACGGCAATATTTTATTCTATTCTGTAAGAGAATTTAACCAGCTTGAACGTGAACCTGAAATTTTAGCTATAAGCCAAAATGGCGGAACTGAAAAAAGAATTATGAACGCTTTAGGATTTGACGCAGTCAAATCACCTGACGGAAGGTTCATCGCTTTTACACGAAGTACCAATACACTTTTCCGCGAAGCGTATAAAGGTCCCGCCAACAGGAATATCTGGTTGTACGATATTCAGAATGACACTTATAAAAAAATATCAACCTCTGAATCAAATGATTATATGCCAAAGTGGTCAGGCTCAAACACACTTTATTTTATAAGTGCTGAAACAAATAAATACAATTTATATAAAGTTAATTTATCACAGGATGGTTCTGTAACAGGCAGTGCTGAAATGTTAACTTCATTTGATGACTATGCTGTAAGGCATTTCGATATAAGTGAAGATGGTTCAAAAATTGTTTATGAAAGAGATAATCATCTATACATTCTTTCAACATCAGATAAAAAATCCCAGGTAATTAATATTAATGTTGCCGGTGATTACAGGCTTGAGCCATTCGAGTATAAAACTTTTTCAAAAGATGCTTCTGAATATGAAATATCCCCAAACGGAAAACTTGCGGCATTTGTTGTAAGAGGTGAAGTGTTTATTAAAGAAGTTGATAAGGAAAAATCCCGAAGTGTAAATCTTTCAGAACACGCTTATCGCGATATGGATATCTGCTGGCTAAGTGATTCAACATTGTTGTTTGTATCTGACCGTGATAGTAATCAATATGATATTTTTATTGTAAGATCTGCTGATAAAAACCAGAGTAATCTTTTCAAATCACTAAAACACGAATTAATTAAAGTTACTAATTCACCCGAGGATGAATCAAATCCTGTTGTCTCTCCTGACGGGAAAAAAATTATTTATACTAAAGGTAATGCAAAAGTTATTGCAGCAGATATTTCTGCAGAAGGAAAACTCAGCAACGAAAAAATTCTGAATAATAACTGGGCACCGTTTAATAATATCGTCTGGAGCCCCGACAGCAAGTGGATAGCTTATTCACAGGAAGATCTTTATTTCAATGAAGAAGTATTTATACTTGCAGCGGATTCTTCAGCAGGGCCATTCAATGTAAGTATGCACCCAAGATATGACGGCGATCCGTTCTGGAGCGTTGATGGTTCAAAACTCGGGTTTATCTCTTCACGCAACAACCGCAACAATGATGTTTGGTTTGCTTGGCTGAAAAAAGAAGATTGGGATAAAACTCAGCAGGATTGGGAAGATAAAGAAGCTCCTGTTGAAGAAAAATCTGATAAGAAAGATTCGAAGTCAGATGAAAAACCAAAAGTAAAAGAAATAAAAATTGATACTCAAAACATTCATGAAAGACTTCTTCAGGTTACATCATTTCCCGGTGACGAAGGTAATGTTGTTATCTCAAAGGATGGAGAAACTTTTTATTATACCGGATCAACGAGTAATGCAAAAGGTCGTGATCTGTACAGCATTAAATGGGATGGTAAAGACCTTAAAGAAATTACCAAAGGCGGTTCAAATCCATCCGGTGTATCGATTGACAAGGACGGAAAATATTTATACTTCTTTAAACAAGGCGGTACACTAAACAGGCATGATCTTAAAGGTGATAAGGGCGAATCTCTTCCCTACTCAGCTAAAATGAAAGTTGATTATGTAACTGAACGTGAACAAATTTTTGAAGAAGCATGGAGAGCCTTGAGAGATAATTTTTATGATCCGCAGTTTCATGGAAAAAACTGGGAAAGTTTAAAACTAAAATACAAACCTCTCTGTCTTTCAGCTTCAACTGAAAATGATTTCAGGGATATGTTCAATTATATGGCTGGCGAATTGAACGCAAGTCACATGGGGCTTTATGGAAATGACAGAGCCGAAACGCTTAAAGACGCTACGGCTATGATTGGAGCTGAACTACTTCCTGTTGAAAACGGAATGAAAGTAATACGAATAATTCCGGGTTCACCTTCCGACAGAGACAACAGTAAATTAAAAATTAATGAAATTATTTTTTCTGTTGATGGAATTAAAACAAGTGAAGCAGAAAATTTTTATTCATTACTTACAAACCGCGCAGATGAACAGGTAGTTTTAGGCGTAATTGATTCAACCGGGAATCAGAAAGATATAATAATAAGACCCTCATCAAACATACGCCAGTTACTTTATGAAGAATGGGTCGATGCAAGAAAAAAATTAACCGAAGAATATTCCAACGGACGACTTGGTTATATACATATTCAGGGAATGAGTATGCCAAGCTTTGAAGTTTTTGAAAGAGAACTAACAGCAGCAGGAAACGGCAAAGATGGATTAGTGATTGATGTCCGTTATAACGGCGGTGGTTCAACAACCGATTATTTAATGGCAATACTGAATTACAAACAGCACGCCTACACAGTCCCCAGAGG
>JAEXTA010000147.1 GCA_023453665.1 Bacteroidota bacterium
GGTTATCACAGCGTAAACTTTCAAGGTTCTGAATTATCAAGCGGTGTTTATTATTACAGGTTAAATGTTTACAATGAAACACGAAGTGCAATGATAAGTTCGATTGTTAAGAAAATGATTTTAATGAAATAGCCCCCGCTATGCGGAAACAAAGTTATGTAAGATAATTATGATTGTATCAAGAGTTGATGTTAATTGTCAAATGTAATATTTGTAAAACTAATAAGCTGGCTTTGTTTCCGCAGGATTTATATGAGTTACAATTTTCACTTTGTAATCATTGGTTAACAAGAGTAACAATTAACAAATAAAATTATAGCTTCAGATCACTCAATGTAATTATCAGCAAAGATCAATTGAATAAAGTTATATGCCGGGACTTTCATTTTAGTTTAAAACACCGAAGTAAAAATTTTACCCGTTAGGAAACAGATTCAGGAAAAAATGTAAATGCATATTAATCCGTCATTGTAAACACATCTTTTTTATGTCGAAACAAAAGAGTGTATAAAAAAATCATTGGCTCGATATATGTAATTAAGATCCGAATCCAATTCTATATTCTCAATCAAGACAAAAAATAAAAAACGTTAACAGGCCGGATAATTCTAACTGAATATTCTCAGCGAATAAATCCTGTAAATGAAAATATAAACAACAGTAGGTCACATTACACTTAAAAGTATCGGAGGAATTAAAAGATGAATATAAAAAAGAACCCAATGACAATATGGTTGCTGCTGACAATTATAGCATCAACATTTGTATTGCATGCATTTTCAACAGGGATAACGGGAAGAACTATGAAGAACACATCTGACCCCGGATGTAATTGTCACAGTCTCAATCCATCAGGTAATGTTACGGTGGTAATTGATGGTCCTTCATTGATGAACACTGGTGAAACTGCAAACTTTACTGTTACAATAACCGGTGGACCTCTATCAGCAGCAGGAACTAATATTGCCGCTTCAACAGGGACGCTTAATGTTGTAGCAGGATTACAAAAGATCAGCCAGGAACTTACACATACAAGTCCTAAAGCCGCATCAGGAGGATCGGTGGTGTTTGAGTTTTCTTATACTGCGCCTGCAACTGCCGGTGATATTATTTTATACGCGAATGGTAACAGTGTGAATCTTAACGGACAGAATACAGGTGACCAGTGGAATTTTGCATCGAATAAAACTGTTACTGTGCAAACACCAACTGATGTTGATGATGAAAATATTGTTAACGCATTTAAGCTTGAGCAGAATTATCCTAATCCTTTTAATCCAACAACAAGGATTGATTACAGGGTTGGTGAAGCAACGGATGTTGTGCTGAAAGTTTTTTCATCGTCAGGTGAAGAGGTGACGACTCTTGTTAATGAGTTTAAGTCAGCCGGTTCGTATTCACTTAACTTTGATGCAGCAGGGTTGTCATCGGGAGTTTATTATTACAGGTTGACAGCGAATAATTTTATCGAGACGAGGAAGTTTGTTTTGATGAAGTAGGGCGGGGCAATGTATAATTGAAATTGAGGCGATCAGGAATGGTCGCCTTTTTTGTTTGTAGTTTGAATATCGAATCCGCCACGGTAGTCAAATGTCAGATAATGAATATTGAATAATGAACAAGGAATATTGAATGATGAAATCTGCCCGGAAGTTTTACCACTAAGACACTGAGCTCACTGAGTAACACTAAGAAGGATTGTCTGAAGTTTGATACCGGATACCAGATATAAAAACATTTTTTAAACACCTTTCGTTAGTTTTTATTCCTTCAGTCAATCAAAAATTCATTTATTCACTCCGCCTAAGCCTTAGCCTTCTCCTTAGCGTTATGGTACACTGATACACAATGTTATAGCTGCTTGTTATGATGATTATGATTTAGACTGATAAACCCAACCACTCCCATTCTCCGTTTCCCCCATTCCCCGTTTCCAAAATTCAACTATTCCATCACACATCATACATCAACCATTTTACATTTACCGTTTGCCATTTGCAGCGGGTTGCAGTAAGTTGCTATTGAATTTATGTCGCCCCCAGTTACTTTATCCAGAAATCCCGGGGCAGTGCTTTGTGGCAGGTGTACAGGTTAGGCTTGTATGTGGAAAGCGGTTCGGGAGAAAATATTTTTATTTACAGGATGATTTATGGTAAAATATTTTTTGGCTTTCATCTTATTCCTTTTTCAAATTCAATACGCAAAGGTGATTTCAGAGGAATCGGATTCGGTTTCCAATAATTATTTATTGTTTGATTATATAGAATCTTTAAGTGCTGATGATTACGATTTATACCGTGACAGTATAAAAAATGGTTTATCGGATGATTATTTTTCTCTAAGAATGACTTATGCAAAAACAAAAAGCTATTCTCCGTATTCAACGGAAATAAGAGAAACTCATCAAAAGATTGAATCAGCAATTAATGACGGTAAGTACGACCTGGCTTTACAATTAGCGGAAACAATTCTTAATGATAATTTTCCCGATACAGATTCCCATTTATACTGCGCTTATGCTTATACGCAACTGAACGATTCAACAAAGGCTGATTACCATTTGAGAATTTATAATGGTCTGCTTGAATCCATTTATATGAGCGGCGATGGTTTAAAACCTGAAACGGCATACATTGTAATAAGTACAAAGGAAGAGTATTCATTTTTAAACTGGTTCAGGTTAAAGTTTTTGGAGCAGCAGTTGGTTTATAAAGATAAATACGCTTTTGATCTTATGAAATCAGAAGATGTTGAAACGGGTGATGAAGTCGAACTATATTTTAATATAACGATAGCCTTAAAACAAATGGAGGAAAGTTTTAAGTAGGATAAGATTTTTAGGGGAAGTCTGGAGAAAGAAGTAAGTAGTAAGAAGTAAGAATTTTTACGGGATAACATTTTTGATATGCGGGATGTTATGCGGCGGAAAGTTTTGAAACTATTTAAAGCAATAGTTTTTTAATGAATATAACATGATTGCAGCCGGTGTGTTATTAAGTTCCAGGTTGCAACCGGGATCTTGGCTGTGTAGGCAATGATTAGAAAACTTTAAAAGATTACAGGAATTCAATGAAATCAATTTGGATATTTTTATTTCTTGCGATTAATATCTTCGGTCAAAGTTCAAGTGTACCAGATATAGATTACAAACCAAAAACTTTAAATGAAGCTATAGCCCAACTTGATTTGATTTACTCTGATTCAATTAAAATCCTAATAACTGAAATGGATGAAAGTGAATTCTTAGAAAATACACATCGTACAACTGGACGATTTATTCGGAATGAATGGCTTTATGATAGATTCCTGGTGTTTTTTGTTAGCGACAGTGATCTTAAAGAACAGTTATTTGAAATGGGAATCCCTACAAACGATGATATGTCTGCTTTGATTTTAAGAACTTACTATCGGCATTTAACTAAACAAGAACTTAACATTGAACAACAGATATTTGAGATCCAGAATTATTATATCAATTTGAATAAATAGGTTTGTGTTCTGACATCTTAATTCGTCAATGACGGAGAAGTAAGTAAAAAATCAGTATCGGGGAAAAATATTTTTGGATCGATTGAGAGTTTAATTAGTAATTAAAAAGTGTTTGTAAAAACATACAGTAAATTTTTCAAATAATTATAAATACGGTGTTGTGGTTTAACAACTTATTCCGAGTACTCGGGATAACACACCGTTATTTTTTTATGATTTTTATTGATAACGAAAATATTACAGTGCTAAACACAGAATTGTGGATCATACCTATTCTAATTTTAGTTTACCTTCTTTTCATCTCAAGAAAGAATAAATATAGAAAAACAATACTGGTTATTTCAGTTCTTTACACATTGTCTTTGTTTTTTAATTTATACCTCATCTTTTACCCGTTATTTATGATAGAAGATACACTGACTTATTTTATCGAGTATTCTTACGGGTTTGTTTTTTTAGGTCTCACTTTATTTCTAATACTAAATATCTTTTTACCAAATAAATATTCGTCATACATCGCACTCTCTTTGCTATTCATAGTTATTCTTAACCAAGTATATCTTAGAGTTCAAACAAATAAAATGAATAATGAGTATAAAAACATTTTAGAAAATAATGGAATAGGAAATGTTTTAACTGTCAATATTGATACTACTAATATTAGTTATTCAAATTTTTTTGCTGGCGATCCTGGTTTTCTGTATAGTTTTGAAGTTCGTAAAAACATTACTTTTACACCCTATTTTGCATTGAAGGATGAACACTTTTTATATTTTAATTTTCCGAATTATTATTGGACCAGATACAGAACGGTAGATAGACAGTCGAAAGTTGCGCCAATAACGGGTGATTTTGTTCCGCCTAAAATCATCGAGAAATATTCATTAAGAACTAAATCGATGATTGATAAGTTTGATGTTTTATATAGAATTGACAAAAATGGAAAACTACTAAGCAAAGCACATATTTTCCCTGATACAATAAGTTTCATAAATGCGGAAGAATATTTTAATTCAATTAAAATTATCCCAGCATCATTAAATGGTAAAACAGTAGAATCAACTTATATAAAAGAATATATTCAATAAAATTTAGCCTCTTTAATTCGTCAAAGACGAATAAGTAAACAAAGAATTAGTATCGGGAAAAAATAGTTCGGGGTCGTTTGTTATAAGGGAAGAATTTAAATAATGATAAACAATAAATATTGGGCAAAAGCCTTTTGCATTTTCTTTTTAGTATATCTAAATGTAAATGATCTGCAGGCGCAAAGAAAGGGTGATGTTGTATTTGGGTTTAGTATCGGTTTTGTTTCGAAAGGTATATTATCGATAAAATATTTTCCTGTTGATGGATTTGCTATTGAAATCCACGGCGGAGTGCTTCCGGGTTTTTACAATTTTGGTTTTGCATTTCATAATTATTTTGATTTAGATAGACCAAATATTTTTATTGAATTAGGTGTCGCAAATTTTGGCGGGTTGCCGGAAGGTGTCGATATGGATTCAACTTCAGCAGATTCAGTTGTTTCATTAGGGGCTTCAAATTGGGGATTAAATATGGGGCTCGGAAGGGAGTTCCTTTCAGGAGGCGATATTTATTTTTTTGCGGGGGGTCCAACTTATATATTTGACAGATCTGTTAGTTATTTAAACACAAGAACAAGAGAACATTTTGAAGAAGAAGAGGAAATGAGATGGTTCGGGTTTGTAGAAGGCGGCAGAAGTTATTATCCTAAAAAGAAAGAACGATAACCGAATTAAGTAGATAATATTTAAAAGGTTTTCGCTTCCCCCGCCATTCATCACATTCTAAACGCTGTTCCGGTAATATGAATTTTTTTTTATTGGGGATAGTTTTATGTTGATATCGCTTTTTATTTAAAATGAGCGATTAACTATTTCGGATTATGTAATGACAATCAAATCTCTCACTTCGGTGCTTTACCGCAATCCCGTGCTGGATGTTATCAAATCTTCTTCAGAAAAAATTGACAGCAAACTTGTTCACTTAAATATTCCGCCGTTCTTAAAAAACTCTAAACTGCTGGGTGGAATAATTCTCGGTGTCATCATCATTGTACTGATACTTAGTTCGGTTTTTGCTTCGCCTGACAGCAGCGTACCTGTTTATAAAGTTGTTAAGGATAATTTTCTTGTCTCGGTAACTGAAAGCGGTGAGTTAAGGGCAAAGAATAGCATTTCAATTTCATCGCCGAGAATAAGAGGCAACCTTAAAATTGTTTACCTCATTCCCGAAGGTACTTATGTGAACGCAGGTGACACTGTTGTAAGGTTTGATCCTACCGAAGCGATTACAAATTTAAAAGACGCAGAAGCAAAACTTGAAATTGCGATTTCGGATAAAGCAAAACTTGTAGCCAATCAAAAATCGGGAATGACGCGGCTTGAATCCGATCTGAAAAGCGCGGAGCTTTCTTTTGAATTATCAAAACTAAATGTTGAGCAGATGAAGTTTGAGGCTTCGGTTAAACAGCAGGAGGCACAGCTTAATCATAAAAGAAATGAACTGAGTTTTTTGAAAAGCAAGCAGGATCTTGAATCGCAGAAAATTATTGACCAGTCAGAAATGAATAAGACGGATATCGAGGTTCAGCAGAAACGTTCGGACCTTGAGCGCGCAAAAAGAGATCTTGAGATGCTTACGTTAACTGCACCGACTGAGGGTCTTGTTGTGTATGAAAACAACTGGGCAACGGGAAGAAAGGTTGCGATAGGCGACACACCGTGGAGCGGAATGACGCTTGTTTCTCTTCCCGATCTTTCAGCAATGGAAAGTATAACGTATGTAAATGAAGTTGATGTAAGCCGTGTTAAAAAAGGTCTGCCTGTTGTTGTAAGGCTTGATGCTTTCAGGGATAGTTCTTTCAGCGCAGAGATAAGTTCGGTTGCGTCACTTGGAAAAACAAAGGATGATAATTCAAACATAAAAGTTTTTGAGATTGCGGTGTTCATAAAAAGTCAGTCTGAAATTTTAAAACCGGGAATGACAACAAGTAATAAGATTGTCATTAATGAAATACCGGGAGTGTTGTTTGTTCCGCAGGAAGCCGTATTTGAAATGGATGGAAAGAAAATTGTTTATGTAAAGAACGGTTCCGGTTTTGATGTTCAGTTTGTTGAAGTAGGCGAGAAGAGTGAGAATTATATTGTGATAACCAAAGGTCTTGAAGAAAACCAGGAAGTAGCGTTACGTGATCCGACAATTGTTCCCGAAGAAACAGGCACAGGCGAAACTGAAACAAATTCTGTAAGTATGCCGGGAAGCTGATTGATGAACAATCTTGAATCTTTTAAAATCGGGTTAAAGGGATTACAGTCCAATAAACTGCGTGCGGCTTTGACAATGCTTGGAATTATTTTCGGAGTTGCCGCCGTTATTGCGATGATGTCGATAGGTGAAGGCGCAAAGCAGGAAACGCTTCAGCAGATTGAACTGATGGGCACAAACAATATTATTATTAATAAGATCACTCCTGAAAAAAGCAGTACCGGATCGAAGGCATCGTTTTCAACAGGGCTTACACTTAATGATGCTAATTCAATTAAAGATTTAAACCCGTTAGTTGAATACATCACACCGATAAGGGAAATAAAAACACAGGTCAGTTATAAATCGAATATGAGCGAAATAAAAGTAATCGGTACAACAGCCGATTACCCGGAAACGTTCAATTCAAAAATTTCTTCAGGTTCTTTCTTTAAGTCATTTCACTTAGAAGGATATTCAAACGTTTGTGTTATTGGTCCGGGTGTGAAAGAAAAACTTTTTAAGTTTGAAGATCCCATCAACAAAAAAATAAAGATTGGTGATCTGTGGTTTGATATAATCGGGTTGACATCTTCAAAGAATGTTTCCGGTTCGCAGGGACTGGGCTTGAGGAATTTTAATGATGATATTTACGTTCCCATCACAACGATGATGTACAAGATGGAAAAGTTTGAAGAAGAACAGAACAATATGTCGGGTATGTTTATACGAATCGGCAATGACCAGGAACGCGCAAAGGTTGTTGACCGGAATTCTGTTGACCAGTTAACTATCAAAGTGAATAACTCGGATCATCTAGGTGAAGCAGCGCATCTCGTGAGACGCATACTTGACAGGCGTCATTACGGAGTTAAAGATTTTGAAGTGGTTCTTCCCGAGCAGCTTCTTGAACAGAAACAAAAAACACAGCGCATATTTAATATTGTGATGGGTGCTATTGCGGGAATATCATTGCTTGTCGGCGGTATTGGTATAATGAATATCATGCTCGCGAACATTCTTGAACGTACAAGAGAGATTGGTGTTAGAAGAGCAGTAGGCGCAACAAGAACTGATGTGTTGAGGCAGTTTTTGTTTGAAGCGTTAACTATAAGTGTAGCGGGCGGAGTGCTTGGAATAATATTGGGATTTATTCTTACTTCACTTATCTCGACTTATGCTGAATGGAAGACGATCATTTCTCCGTTCTCGGTTATACTTGCTTTTGTAGTTTCGGTTGCGACGGGACTTCTGTTCGGGATCTATCCCGCAAAACAAGCTGCTGATAAAAACCCGATTGAATCATTGCGTTATGAATAATTCATTTCAAAAAACTTCAACTATACTCAGATAAAATGAAACCGATATTAAAATTTTTTGTGATAATATTTTTTCTTTCAGTGAGTCTTTACAGCCAGACACAGCTTACATTAGAAGATGCGTTATCAATCGCACTTAAAGAAAGCTACGGGATAAAGTCTGCACAGTATTCATTACTCAGTTCACAAAAAACACTTGAAGCCGCTAAACTTGGATTGATGACTTCTATTAATATGGAGTTTGATTTGCCGCGCTACTCACAAACATTATCAAGCCAGTTTAACCCCGTAACGGGAACGGAACAGTTTTTTGAAATCGGTTACACAACTTACGAAAGCAGGTTATTTTTCAGTCAGCCGATTGTTTTTACTAACGGAACTTTTTCACTTGTCGGTTCGATGTGGCGGAGAGATCAGTTCAACGAACAGCAGGACATCCCGGTTGATTATTACAGCAATCTGAGTCTTAGGCTGAGTCAGCCGCTGTTTACATTTAACAGCCTTAGTGCAAATCTTACTCGTGCTGAAATTAATCTTGAAAAATCCAAACGTAATTATACTCGTGCTGAGTATGATGTGATATACGATGTTACAGCGGGCTTCTACCAGTTGTATCAATCAAAAATGGAAGTTGAGATCGCAAAAGAAAAAGTCAGTCAAACGGAAACATCTTACCAAACAGCAATGAATAAATTTAAAGCCGGGCTTATCGCTGAGGTTGAGGCACTTCAATTAGAGATTGATCTTGCTTCAAGCAGGAATGATCTGTTGAATAAAGAACGAACATTTAAAGAAGCGAAAGATGATTTTAAATTGTTGATCGGTTTACAGTTATCGGAAGATATTGACGTATCGGCAGTGCTTGAATACTTGCCAATCAATGTTGATATGGAGGAAGCTGTTGCTCATGCTCTTGAAAACAGATCCGAAATAAAAAACAGTGAAGCGGATATTGAATTAAGAAATCTTAATGTTGATGAAGTTGATTCACGCGGGAATATAAGCGGTCAGCTTACGGCTAATTACGGAATCAACAAGAACGATGATAAGTTTAATAATATATTCAGGGATTTTTCGAAGGACAGGGGGGTTGTGTTCACTCTTTCTGTGCCGGTACTTGACTGGGGTAGGAATAATCGTGAAGTGGAATCAGCGCAGGCGGATCTTGATCTGACCAGATTGTTTTATTCAAATCAAAAACAATTAATTGAAAAAGAAATTATTGCAATCGTAAATAAAATTGAATCTGCAAAAGCGCGCGTGGAAGTTCTTAGTAAAAGTGTTGAACTTGCCGAGAAGAGTTACAATATAAGTAAGTCGCGTTTTGATGCGGGCACAATTACAAGTTTTGATCTTTCACAGATGCAGTTAAGATTAACTGATGCAAGAACGAACAGTCTTTATGCACTTATCGATTATAAATTAGCAGTCGCCGATCTTACCAGGAAAACATTATTCAATTTTGAGAAGCAGTGATTTTGAATTAAGTTTTGCTATCAAAATTGCAATCTTAATTTTTACAATGTCACCCTGAATTTATTTCAGGGTCTTCTTTTGAGTATAAGACAAACTTGTGAATCTGAAGCGGATTGAGATGCTGAAACAAGCCTGACTGACGACAGTCAGGTACAGCATAATAAAGAATATGGATATTAAAAATTTCAAGGTAGCCGCAACCTTCAGGTTGCGAGAGTATGGAATTTACGCAGGCTAAAGCCTGCGCCTACCGGACGACTAATAATTTTCACATAGTCTCAATAGAAGGGAAGATGATGAAAGGCATTGAAAGCAGCATGATGTTATTCGAGTTGTCTGGATGAATTAGTTAGTTACTTTTTAAGATTTCAGAATTCAACTACTATTAAAACTTAATGGCGGAAAAGAAAAGATATATCTTTGTTGATCTGCTAAGGGGACTTGCACTTCTTGTAATGATAGAAGTGCATGTGTTCAACGCATTTCTTGATCCTTCAATAAAAGCTCAGTCATGGTTTTCGGTTTTAAATTATATCAACGGACTGGTCGCGCCTTCATTTCTTTTTGTTTCGGGTTTTGCGTTTATACTTTCGACGAACAGTAATGAAAGAATAAAACTATTCAGTCCTGCTGTAACTAAAAGACTTTCACGTATAGGTTTAATATTTCTTGTTGGTTATTCACTTCATCTGCCGCGTTATTCATTCACTCAAATGATGAAGATAAGTGAAGCTGAGATGATTACTTTTTACAATGTTGATGTGCTGCAGTGTATAGCAACAGGGCTTCTGTTATTGCTGCTGATGAAAGTTGTTACATCAAATGAAAAACATTTTAATTCCGTTTTACTTGGAAGTACAATAGCAGTAATCGGATTAGCGCCGTTTGCATGGCAGTATGATTTTACGAATGTATTTCCTGTATGGTTAGCTAATTACTTCAATCAAAAAAATGGTTCACTGTTTCCGCTCTTTCCGTGGTTAGGATTTATGTTCACGGGTGCAATTGCAGCAAAATATTTTCTGACTTTAAAAGATGATGCAGAGCAAAAAAGATTTATATCAAGACTCACAATAACAGGAATTACACTTGTCATAATAACTCATCTTGTTCTTACTGAACTTACGCCTTTGGAGATAAGATCAATACGACCCAATCCGTTTTTCTTTTTACAGAGGCTTGGATATGTATTTCTACTGCTTGTACTATGCTGGCATTATGATCAGAAAAGAAAAATCACAAAATCATTTATACTTGATTTCAGCCGCGAGTCGCTGATTGTATACTGGTTTCATCTTACAGTTTTGTTTGCGGTTATCTTTGGAGGTAAAAGTCTGACGATGATTGTAAATCATAGTTATAATGTAATTGAAGCAATCATTGCAACGATCATTCTTGTCATACTAATGATAATCGCTGCGAAAATCTGGGGCGGGGTAAAATCCAAATACAGGAAAGCATCAAAAATTATTTCCATCGTTATAATTACTTCGGCAGTGATTGTGTTCTTTATCCGTTAGTTCATTGCTGTTTGGCAAATAATATTTTCACTCCCTGAATTTTATCTCGACATTCAGAAAAAATGTTTCTAAGTTTGAATACATTTTTTTGAGGTCAATATGAATCGGGTCAGCATTTTGGTCTTGGTACTTTTCACCTGCCTTGTTAAAGGGCAAGACTTTGAAATCAAACAAATAACTTCAGGAAATTTTGATGCGCGGAATCCAGTTGCTGGTACTTACCAGTATTGGGGGTCAAATAAAATTTTTTATGAAGTTCACACCGGCAATTCAATTAACATTTACTCTTCAGATTACAATCCTGAAACGGATTCCTTCTCAGATACAATTGCAGTAACGACCGGGATTTTCCAAAACATTAATCCGGTGCCTGATTATAATGATGGTCTTATCTTTCAAACAAACCAAAACGGTAACTGGGATATAGCATATAAAAAATTTGAAAATGGGGTATGGGGAGAAACAATTTTTTTAACGAATACACCTGAAGATGAAATTAATATTCGTGAGATTTTTTCAGAACCATTTTCCTGGGAATTCGTAACTCATCTGATTTTTGAAAGAGATGGATCAGTATTTTATTTGTATGTAGATTCATCACAGGTACATGAGGAAACAGTTTTTGAAACAACAACTGATTTAACCTATAGGCAGCCGGCAGGAATTTATTTTTATGCGTATCCTCCACAGCAGGGAGGTCTTCACGTTGCAGGAATTGAGACTGATCAGAATCAGGTTAAGAGAATTGTAAGCAGGCACAGGAATCAGAATGGAATATGGGATCCTGTAAATATTGTTGTTGACTCTTGTTTGTGCTCAAATTTAATTTTCCAGCCTGTAGAGTATTTTCCTTTCCTTGTTTTTGAGGAGGAACTAAATTCAACAAAATCTTTAGTTGCAATTTATGATTGGCAAATCTCAAAAGAAAAACAAGTGATATTTACTTCAGAGGGAATAAACTATTCGAATTTTAAAAGTGCCGTCTCATATATTGTAACCGAACCGCCTGCGGGAAAAACAGATTTTTATCTTTATCATCCGCATTCATATTTGTTGACTGATTCTGAATCTACAAGAATCAGGTTAAATCTTTTTGATGTGATGGCCCCGACTATTGATTCAATCTACATATTAAAAGTTAATTCAAGTAAAATTGATGTCGGTTCATTGGGATTCTATGGCAACTATGAAGTCTTCTATACAATATTTGAAGACAGCATTGACGGAAATGTTCATTTGTTTGGGAGAAAATTTCTTAACCCAATTGGTGCTGTTGATGATGATGTTACACTTACTGATTTCGCATTATATCAAAACTATCCGAACCCTTTTAACCCCAGTACAAAAATAAAATTTGTTGTAGGGGACGCATATTATGCGTCCCCGGCGCGCGTACTTTTACGTGTGCATGATATGTTAGGTAATGAAGTCGCAACATTGGTGAATGAAGAAAAGTATGCAGGCACATACGAAGTTGACTTCAAAGCATTAAACCTTTCCAGCGGAATTTATTTTTACCAGTTGAAATCAGGTGACAGAATTCAAACAAGAAAAATGATACTTCTCAAATAAAACACTCATCGATAAAGAGACGATCTTCGGGGGTCGTCTCTTTTGTATAAAAAACTGTTCTTGTTTCATTCCCCGAAAAATCTTTAATTGCCTTTACACATTACCAAATTAACTAATCCAATGACTTTAGAAATAATAGCCGTTTTAGCGATAGTTGTATTTGCAGTAATCATCTTTGCTCTTGAAAAATATCCTGTTGATCTTGTTGCATTGACTGTCATGGCTCTTCTTATGATTACCGGCATCATTACTCCGGAAGAGGGTATTTCAGGATTCAGCAACTCAGCAACGGTAACAGTTGCTGCAATGTTCATTCTCAGTGCAGGTTTATTCAGAACGGGCGCATTAAATTTTATTGGAAGATACCTTGCATCAGTAAGTAAAAAAAATTACCTGGCAGGTATAATACTGATGATGTCTTTCACAGGGATCATCTCAGCATTTATTAATAACACTGCGGTTGTGGCTCTCTTTTTACCAATCGTTCTTAATATTGCCAAGTCGACAAAACTTAGTTCATCAAAACTTTTAATGCCGCTTTCATTTTCTGCAATACTTGGAGGTGTATGTACTCTGGTTGGTACTTCGACAAATATTCTTGCAAGTTCAATTGCCGAACTGCAGGGGCAGCCAGCATTTTCAATGTTTGAAATTACTCCGGTCGGAATAGTTTTTTTACTGGTGGGAATTCTTTATATGTCAACCATCGGGGTAAAACTTCTGCCGGACAGAAAAAATTCTGCAGAGCTTACCGAAGATTTCGGAATGTCGGATTATATAACCGAGATAGTTCTTCTTCCAAATGCTAAATCTGTCAATGTTGAAATTATAAATTCGCAGTTGATAAAAGATATTGATATAGACATTCTTGAAATTCAAAGAGAGGACGGAAAAAAACTTGTTCCTAATCCCAAAACCGTTTTAAAGAATAATGATATTCTGAAAGTAAGATGTAACATTGAAAAACTTAAACTGCTTCAGGAAAGTGAAGGGATTGCAATCAAATCAGAAAAAAAATTTGCCGACGTAGATCTATCGCTCAGAGAAGCCCGGCTTGTTGAAGCGGTTGTTACACCTAACTCAATTTTAATCGGGAAAACTCTTAAAGGAATCAATTTCAGAAATACATTCGGGGCAACTGTTCTTGCAATCCGTCACCGCGGAAAAATAATGCGTGAAAAATTGGGCAATACTGTTTTGGTTTCAGGTGATGTACTTCTTATAGAAGTAAAGAAGGACTGGCTTGCACAGTTAAAACAAAATACATCTCTTCTTATAATTTCTGAGGTGAGCCTTACCAAAACCAGGTTGAGTAAAACTGTAATTGCGTTGATCACAATACTTGGCGTTGTACTTACTGCAGCTTTCAATGTTATGCCGATAGTTGTTGCGGCTATAATCGGCAGTTTAATACTGATTCTTTCCGATTGCCTTAGTCTTGAAGAAGCATATAAAGCAATAGACTGGAAAGTAATTTTTCTATTAGCGGGTTTAGTAACATTGGGTATTGCTCTTGAAAAATCGGGCGGAGCCAGACTTATTTCAGAATTTATTATAAACAATATAGGGGGACTTGGCGAACACGCCCTGGTATCAACCTTTTTCTTCATTGCGATGATATTAACAGCATTTATGTCAAACAATGCATCGGTTGTTCTTTTAATTCCGATAGCAGTACTTACTGCTGAATCTTTAGGTGTAAGTGCAAGACCATTTTTATTTGCCATAACAATTGCTGCGTCAATTGATTTTATGACACCGATTGGTTACCAGACGAATACAATGATTTACGGTCCCGGTAATTATAAATTTTCTGATTATCTTAAAATCGGAACTCCGCTGAACATACTGTTCTGGATTTTAGGAAGTTTATTAATACCATATTTTTTTCCACTGTAAGAGTTAAGTATGGAAACAATTAAACAGATTTATGATACAATAAAAGATTTTCTAAACAGCCCGATACTTAAATTTGCTGATAAAGAATTTACGTTATGGACGATTGTTTATTTAATCCTCTTTTTCTTCCTGTTGTTTTATATCACCGCAAAACTTCGGAAGTGGCTTGTACATGGTCTACTAACAAAAAGTAAATTGGAGCTGGGCGTACGTGTAGCGGTAGGCGCTATATTCAGATATGTGGTTCTTGTTATCGGAATAATCATCGGGCTTCAGACAGTTGGTGTTGATTTAAGTACAATTACAATTATATTCGGTGCGCTTGGTGTCGGTATTGGCTTTGGTTTACAGAACATAACAAACAACTTTGTAAGCGGAATAATAATTTTATTTGAAAGACCTATAAAAGTAGGCGACAGAATTGAAGTCGGTAATGTTTCGGGAGATGTGATAAACATTTCAATGCGTGCAACCACAATACTTACCAATGACAATATTGCTATCATTGTTCCAAACTCGGATTTTATTTCTACAAAAGTAATTAACTGGAGTTATAACGACAGGAATGTCCGTTTCAATTATCCTGTTATTGTGTCATATAAAGAAGATCCGGAAAAAATAAAAAGAATACTCATTGATGTTGCAAATAACAATAACGGAGTGCTTAAAGAACCTAAACCCGATGTACTCATTGATGAATTCGCTGAAAGCTCAATCAAATTTAATCTCAGGATCTGGACCAGAGAATTTACCGACCGACCTGGTGTGCTGAGAAGCCAGTTATATTATGAGATATTCAAAAAATTCAGAGAAGAAAAAGTTACAATACCATTTCCGCAAAGAGATATTCATTTACAATTTAAAGACTTACCTGAACAACTGAACAAAAAATGATTTAAGTTTAGTATAACAATCAGGGAGTATATTGATGAAAGCAAGATTATTCATTCTTTTTTTACTTATAGTTTTGATTCTGATATTTATTCTTCAAAACACCCTGCCGGTTGATTTGAGTTTTCTGGCGTGGACATTTAACATTTCGCTGATTGTTCTCGTTCTCGTAACTCTATTGATTGGTATTGTACTGGGAATGATAGTCAGCAGAATGATTAGTAAATCTGAATCGAAAGACAATAACAAATTTCCTGAGCCTGAGACTGATAAAAACGGCTTAAAATAAAGCTGTTTTAAGAATTAAATCTTTTAATGATTCTTGCTTATTCGTGTAATTAGCAGTAAGTTTGAAGCAGTTATTTCGCCCTTAAAGGGCGATTTTAGTTTGTATGAATATTTCAGAACAAAATATAAAAGATGTGTTTGCAGGAATAATCGAACAGAGTGGTTTTTTCCTGATCGACCTGGTATTCAGAGGAAATGCAGGACAAAAAATCATCGAAGTATTTATTGACGGTGAAAAAAATGTTTCCGCTGATGATTGTGCATTTGTAAGCCGCGAACTTAATTCTGAAATTGAAAAAACGAACCTGATAGAATCTGCATACAGGCTTGATGTATCTTCACCAGGTGTTGAAAGACCGTTAAAGTATCTTAAACAATACCCGAAACACATTAACAGGATTTTTGAAATCGAATTTAAAAACGGTGAAGAGACAAAAAAAATTACTGGAAAATTATCAGTAATAAATAACGAAGAACTAACATTCCTTTGTAAAGATGGTTCGGAATATTTTATTAATTTTAACAACATAATCAGAGCGATAGTATCAATTGGTTTTTTTAGTGGAGGAAAGAAGAAATGAATTTTGATATTGTTGAATCTTTTGCCCAAATGGTAAGGGAAAAAGGAATTGACAAAGATGTGCTTGCAGGCATACTGGAGGAAATATTCGGTTTACTTGTAAGAAAAAAATACGGCGAAGAAGCAAAGTATGATGTAGTTGTGAATATGGATCGCGGTGATATTGAAATATTCCTCGAAAGAGAAATTGTTGATACAGTAGAAAATCCGAACCTGCAGATCAGCATAGAAGAAATAAACAAACGCGGTAATGATGAAGAGCTTGAAGTTGGAGATGATTATGTTGAAAAAATTGAACTGGCAAGCCTCGGAAGAAGATTAATAACACTTGCAAAGCAAAGCTTAAACCAGAAGATCCGGGAAATCGAAAAAGAAATTATTCATAACGAATACAAAGAACTGCTTGGTGAAATTGTTGTCGGGGATATTTATCAGATACGTAAAAACGATATACTCGTCAATCATAACAAAAACGAACTTCTGCTGCCGCGTAACGAACAGATACCTTATGAACGATACAAAAAAGGAGAAACAATACGGGCTATTGTTAAAGAAGTAAAAAAAGGTGCAAGCGGTCCGTTAATAATAATTTCACGTTCAGATAATATGTTCCTTCGCAGATTATTTGAAATTGAAATACCCGAAATCTATGACGGTATTATCGAAATAAAAGGTATTGCGCGTGAACCCGGGGAAAGAGCAAAGATTGCAGTTGAATCTCAGGATAACCGCATAGATGCTGTAGGTGCCTGCGTTGGAATGAAAGGCGTAAGAATTCACGCAATTGTAAGAGAACTGAATAATGAGAACATAGACGTAGTCAATTATTCAAATGATCCGTTAGTGTTTATTCAAAGATCACTGGCTCCTGCAAAACTCAAAAAAATTGAACTGGATGAAGAAGATAAAAAAGCTGTAGTTACAGCCGATAGTGACCAGGTATCTTTAATTGTTGGTAGAAATGGTGTGAACATCAGGCTTGCAATGAAATTAACCGGTTATGAAATAGAGATACTGCGTGAAGAAAAACCGTTTGAAGAATATGAAGAAGACATTGAACTTATAGACCTTAAAGAAGAACTTGGTCTTGAAATCTATGAACTATTGATAAATCACAGGTATGATACAGCTCTTGAAGTACTTACGGCTGGTCCGGAAAAACTTAAAGAGATTGAAGGTCTGGATGATGAAAAGATAAATGAAATTCTAGAAATTATTAAATCTCAGTTCGAGGAAGAAGAGTAGAGTAACAACAGAAGAAATATGTCCGAAACAAAAGAAAAAAAACTTAGAGTATATAAGCTTGCATCAGAGATAAATCTTTCTGCCGAAAACCTTATTGAGTTTTTACAGAAAAAGGGACACGATGTAAAATCTCATATGTCTATGCTTACAGAAGCAATGATAAATGATATTAATGATCATTTTAAAAAAGACATTGAGAAAGCTGAAAAACATTACAAAAAAATTGCAGAGTTCCAAAAGAAGAGGACAGAAAAAGCACAGGCGGAAGAAACTAAAACTCCTGAACCTGTAGCTCCTGTTGAAGTTCAGCCCGAACCTGTTGTCGTAGAAACGAAACAGGAAGAACCAGAACCTGAAGTAATAGTTGAAACTTCTGCTGAGATCGAAGAACAAAAGAAAGAAGAACCTCCTGTTGTCGTTGAAGAACAACAACCTGTAAAAGAGGAAGCACCGGCAGAAAAACCGGTAGCTGAACAGGAAACAAAACCATTCATTACACCCAAAGAAGCTGAAGCAACAAAAAAACGAGGACTTACAGTCGTCGGCAAAATTGATCTTGGCACCAAGCCTAAAAAAGCTGAAGCAACTCCCCCGGCTAAAGAGACTGAAACAACGGGACAGGAAGAAGTTGTAAAGAAAAAGAAAAAACCAAAAACAAAAAAGAAACCAACAGAAACTGTTGCAGAAGAACTTCCGGCAGCCAAAAAGAAAAAGAAAATAAAACGTTTCGAAATTGATCAGAACGAAGTAAAAGAAGCGATCAGAAAAACTCTTTTAAGTATGGATGATACTGCTGCTTCGGGAAGGGCTATACAAAGGAAAAAGAAACGTAAAGAAAGAGAAGCTGAAGAAGAGAGAAGACTAGAGCAAAAAACTATTGATCAAACCAAAATAAAGGTTACTGAATATATAGCAGTTAATGAACTCGCAAACCTCATGGGTGTTCCTGTTGGTGATGTAATTTCAAAATGTATTGGTCTTGGTTTAATGGTTTCTATAAACCAGCGGCTTGATCTTGAAACAATCACATTAGTTGCTGATGAATTCGGATTCCAGATTGAACTGCAGGAAGAATATACAGCACAGGCGCTTGAAGATAATCCGGATGAGCCAGAGACACTTAAACACCGTCCACCTGTCGTAACAATTATGGGTCACGTTGATCATGGTAAGACATCATTGCTTGATTATATCAGGCGGACAAATGTTGTAGCCGGTGAAGCCGGGGGTATTACCCAGCACATTGGTGCATACAGAGTTGATGTTGGTAATGATAAATTTATAACCTTCCTCGATACTCCCGGTCACGAAGCCTTTACAGCTATGCGTGCCAGGGGTGCGCAGCTTACAGATATAGTTGTGTTAGTAGTCGCAGCTGATGATGCGGTAATGCCTCAAACAGTTGAAGCTATAAATCATGCCCAGGCAGCGAACGTGCCGATCGTCATTGCAATCAATAAAATTGATAAACCCGGTTCCAATATTGATAGAATAAAACAGCAGCTTGCAGAGCGTAAAGTGCTTGTTGAAGAATGGGGCGGTAAATATCAGTGTGTTGAATTATCAGCTAAAACGGGATTAAATGTCGATAAACTTCTCGAAACAATTTTACTCGAAGCAGAAATACTTGAACTTAAAGCAAACCCTGATCGTCATGCGCGCGGTGCAGTTGTTGAATCTGAACTGGATAAAGGTAGAGGTATTACCGGTACTATCCTGGTTCAAAAAGGAACCCTGAAAATAGGCGATCCTTTTGTTGCCGGAATTTATCAGGGTAAAGTAAGGGCGATGTTCGACGAACGTGGTAATAAAGTTACAATAGCTCCGCCATCCACTCCAGTTCTTGTATTAGGATTTGAAGGTGCCCCACAGGCTGGCGACACATTTGTTGTTGTCGATTCCGAAAGGATTGCTCGCGAAGTTGGTATAAAACGTCAACAGTTAAAACGTGAACAGGATCAGAAGCAGGTACATCATATTACACTCGATGAAATTTCGAAACAGATAAGTATAGGCGGTGTTAAAGAACTTGCTCTTATTGTTAAAGGTGATGTTGATGGTTCTGTAGAAGCATTGTCTGATTCATTAATGCGTTTATCAAATGAAGAAGTAATCGTACGTGTAATTCACAAAGGCGTCGGCGGTATTTCCGAAAGCGACGTTCTTCTTGCATCTGCTTCAAATGCAATCATAATTGGTTTCCATGTTCGTCCTAATTTAAACGCAAGAAAACTTGCCGAAACACAAAAAGTTGATATAAGACTTTACAGTGTAATTTATGACGCAATAAACGAAGTTAAATCCGCACTCGAAGGATTGCTCTCCCCGGTACTTTCTGAAGAAGTTGTTGCAACACTTGAAATAAGGGATACGTTCAAAGTACCTAAATTCGGTACTGTTGCCGGTTGTTATGTTCAGGAAGGTAAAATTGCAAGGAACAGCAAAGTAAGAATTATCCGTGATGGTATTGTAATTCACGAAGGTGAAATCGGAACTTTAAGAAGATTCAAAGATGATGTTCGTGAAGTTGATGCCGGATATGAATGCGGTTTAAATGTTGCCAACTATAATGACATTAAAGTAGGCGATATAATCGAAGCATTTAAAATTGTGGAGACGAAGAAAAAACTTTCATAAGATGAAAAGTCGCAGCTTGTTGTTTATACGCTGCTGAAGGAATGAATTATGTCTCACAGAATTGATAAAGTTGAAAACCTGATAAAAGAAGAGATCAGCCTGATCTTTCTTCACAAACTTCAGGATCCTGATTTTGGATTTCTAACCATTACAAATGTTAAGGTAAGTCCCGATCTTAAAATCGCAAAAGTGTATATCTCAATCTTTGAAAAAGAAAAAAGAGAAAGTGCACTTGAAAAAGTAAAATCAAAAGCCGGGTTTATAAGATCAGAACTTGCATCAAGGCTGACGATTAAATTTACCCCTGAATTAAAATTCTTCCTGGACGAATCGCTGGACTACGTCGAAAAAATAGAAGTACTTATAAAAAAGATACACGAAGAAGATGATAACAAGGGAAACGATTCAGAATTACAACCCTGATTTTTCTGCCGGAGAAATAATACTCATCGATAAACCTTTCAGATGGACTTCCTTTAAAGTAGTTCACAAAATCAGGAAATCTACAGGCGTTAAAAAAGTTGGTCATGCCGGAACACTCGATCCACTGGCAACAGGACTTCTTATTCTTTGCACTGGTAAAAAAACAAAAGAGATGACAACATTTCAGAATCTCGTTAAAACATATGAAGGCGTGATCACATTAGGTAAAACTTCGCCATCAATGGATCTTGAGACAGAAGTCGCCTCAGGTAAACCGGTTGAGGGAATAAGTGAAAAACTGATTTTGGAAACTAAAGAAAAATTTGTTGGTAAAATTTTGCAAAAACCGCCAATGTATTCAGCATTAAAAGTAGGCGGTAAAACTTTGTACAAAGCAGCAAGAAAAGGTAAGACTATTGAACGAAATGACCGCGAAGTTACCGTACATAGTTTTAAGATTACCCGGATAGTATTACCGGAAATTCATTTTGAAATAGTGTGTTCAAAAGGAACTTACATAAGAGTTATTGCAAATGATTTGGGCGAACAACTTGGATGTGGCGCTCTACTTAGCTCATTGCGAAGAACCGGGATTGGTGACTTTCTGGTCAGCGACGCATTGTCAATAGAAGAATTTATGAATCATTATACACAAAACAGATTAGTCATTTAAAGTACCGGATTGCTCTAATGCTAAAATTTCATTTTAGGCTAAATTAACTTATATTTGCACCCTATTGTACAGCTTTGATATGAAAATATTTGAGGATTTGTCCCGTGTTACTAAAGATAAGAAAACAATAATCACTTTAGGAACTTTTGATGGAATACATTGCGGGCACAAAAAAATTCTGGAAACAGTAATTCAAAGAGCTTCTGAAATAAATGGAAGAAGTTTTTTAATTACATTCAATCCTCATCCCCGACATGTTCTTTCTGGTAAAAATCTGCCAGGACTTTTAACAACTCACCGTGAAAAAATTGCTTTGTTAAATTTATCAGGAATCGAAAATGTTCTAACGATAAATTTTACAAAAGAATTTTCCCAGCTAACACCGGAAGAGTTTGTTAAAAATATTCTTGTTGATGGAATTGGATTAGAAGAAATAATAATCGGTACAGATCACCATTTTGGAAAAGGAAGAGGTGGTGATATTCAGACTCTTCAGGAAATGGGGTCGGTTTTCGATTTTAAAGTAAACTCTATTCAATCCTTTAAATTGGAAGATGATGCGATCAGCAGTACAAAGATCAGAAATTTGCTGACCGAAGGTAACATCGCAAAAGCGAATAACTATCTCGGTCGTAAATATTCATTCAGCGGAACTGTTGTCGAAGGAGATAAACGCGGAAGAAAACTTGGATTTCCGACCGCTAACATTAAAATGGAATCATCCGAAAAACTATTGCCGGCAATTGGTATCTATGTTGTTGAATTAGTTTTAGAAGGAATTACACACTACGGATTATTGAGCGTAGGAAAACGACCGACATTTTATACTTCGGGTGAAATTATACCCGAAGTTTACATTTACGATTTTGATAAAGAAATTTACGGTGAATTTGTAACGGTAAATCTCGTCGAAAGATTAAGAGGAGAAGAAAAATTTTTATCTGCTGATGATTTAATAAAGCAGATGAATCTTGACAAAACAGCCGGTCTAAAAGTTTTAAATAATTTAGTTAATTAATCCCGGGTGGTTCTGGGATTATATTGAATAATCAAATAAGGAAAGATAAAATGACCAAAGAGGAAAAAACCGAACTAGTAAAAAAATTCGGTAAAAACGAACAGGACACCGGAAAACCGGAAGTTCAAATTGCTCTGATAACAAAACACATAAACGATCTTACAGAACATTTTAATGTTCATAAAAAAGATCATCACTCAAGACGAGGCTTAATGATGATGGTTGGTAAAAGAAGAAGACTTTTAGACTACCTCATGAAAAAAGATATAAGCAGATACAGAGCTATTATTAAAGAATTAAATATCAGGAAATAAAGGTTTATAAATGATTGTTAAGAAAGAAGTAGAAATAGGCGGTAAGTTATTTTCAATTGAAACAGGTCGATTTGCAAGGCAGGCAAATGGTGCTGTTATGGTACGGTACGAAGATACAATGGTACTGGTTACTGCGGTGGCTGCCGAAGAAGCAAAAGAAGACCAGGACTTTTTTCCGTTACAGGTTGAATACAGGGAAAAAACTTCAGCCGCAGGAAAATTTCCCGGCGGATATATTAAACGCGAAGGAAGACCAACGGAAAAAGAAATACTCAGTGCAAGATTAATTGATCGTCCTATAAGACCACTCTTTCCTGAATCATTTAAGAATGAAACACAGGTTATAGCATTTGTGTTTTCGCATGACGGAGAAAATGATGCAGATGTTCTCGGTGCAGTCGGGGCATCTGCAGCTTTAACAATCTCAGATATTCCTTTTGACGGACCAATGGCAGAAGTAAGGGTTGGTAGAATAAATGGTGAATTTATTCTGAATCCTACTCACCCTCAGATTAAACTAAGCGATGTGGAACTGGTTGTTGCTGGTACTGCCGATTCAATCATGATGGTTGAAGGTGAATCGAAAGAAGTTAGTGAAACAGAATTACTTGAAGCCCTGAAATTTGCACATGATGCAATTAAAAAAATTGTTGCGCTTCAAATTGAACTAAGAAATGAAATTGGAAAACCTAAAAAAGTTTTTCCGGTTAAAGAAGTTAATCCTGAACTTAAAAAAGCAGTACTTGAACTGGCTTCAGATAAATTCAAAAAAATAGTTTATTCGGTTCTTACCAAAGAAGAAAGAAGTGCGGCAAATAAAGAACTTGTTCTCTTGGTTCAGGAATCATTAGCTGAACAATTTCCGGATCAATCCAAAGTTATTGCCGAAATTCTTCACGATATGGAAAAAGATTTAATGCGGGGAAGAATTCTGAGTGAAGGTATAAGATTAGACGGAAGGAACACAAAACAAATAAGACCAATCACAATTGAATTGGGGCTGCTTCCCAGAACTCATGGATCAGCATTATTTACAAGGGGCGAAACACAAAGTTTAACAACAGTTACTCTTGGAACAAAGAATGATGAACAGACTGTTGATGGTTTAACAGACGAGTACACCAAAAAATTCATGCTTCATTATAATTTCCCGCCATTCAGTGTTGGTGAAGTTGGAAGAATGAGCGGAGTTGGCAGAAGAGAAATTGGTCATGGAAATCTTGCCGAGCGTGCTTTAAAGATGATGTTCCCCTCGGAGGAACAATTCCCTTATACGGTAAGAATAATTTCAGACATTCTTGAATCTAACGGCTCGTCATCAATGGCAACAGTTTGTGCCGGTTCACTGGCTATGATGGATGGCGGAGTTCCTATTCAAAAAGCAGTAGCGGGTATTGCAATGGGTCTCGTTAAAGAGGGAGATAAATTTGCAGTTCTGTCTGACATACTTGGTAATGAAGATCATCTTGGCGATATGGACTTTAAAGTTGCCGGAACAAGAGATGGAATTACAGCATTCCAGATGGACATAAAAATCCAGGGAATATCTTTTGAAATTATGGAGACGGCACTTTACCAGGCAAAAGAGGGAAGATTCCATATACTCGGAATAATGGATGAATCAATTAATAAACCTAATGATTCATTATCTCAATACGCACCAAGGTTAATTACAATGAAAATTGATCAGGATCAAATTGGTCTTGTTATTGGTCCCGGTGGAAAAACAATTCAGGGTATGCAAAGGTTATTCGGTGTTGATATCAATATTGATGACGACGGCACCGTTAACATAGCATCACCTAATAAAGAAAGTGCAACGAAGTGCAAGGAGTACATCAAAAAATTAACAGCAACTCCTGAAGTCGGTGAAATATATGACGGTGTTGTTACAAAACTGATGGACTTTGGAGCATTTGTTGAAATATTACCCGGCAAAGAAGGTTTGTTACACATATCCCAGATTGACAACAAAAGGGTTGATAAAGTATCTGACTTCTTCAAACCGGGAGATAAAGTAACAGTTAAGTTGTTAAAGATTGAAAACGGTAAATATTCTCTAAGCAGAAAAGAATTGTTAAAAGAAAACAAATCAGAAAATACGCCGTCTTCACAAAACTGATTTTAATTGTGCCGGAAAATTATCCGGCAAAGTGACTGCGATCATTGATTGAATATCAAATGATTCAGTGAAAATTTTTTCGTTTTATTTTTATTTAATAATAAACGGTTCAATGCTTAATAACATGCTAAATAGCCTATTTATGTTATTGCTTCCGCTTTTCATTTTTAAAACGGTGAAAAGTTACGGGCAGCACTATGCACTGGACTGTTCATCGTTTACAATTTTAGAGATGAAATATTTTATTTCATCAGAAGAGTTTGGTCGTTATGACAAAAGAAATTATTATAAACTCATCCGCGCAGCAAACGCGTGTTGCAATAACCGAAGATGGAAATTTAGTCGACTTCTTTGTCGATTATCCTGAAAACAGGCGAATGGTCGGGGATATTTACCTCGGCAAAGTAGCGAGAGTCCTGCCCGGTATTAAAGCAGCATTCATTGACATCGGAATGAAACACGATGCCTTCCTTCATTTTTCAGATATTGGCGAACGCACTCATCAATTTCAGGAAATGCTCGGTGAAGAAGTTGATGACGATGATGATGAGAATGGATCAAACGGTTCACAACAGGGCAGGCAAAACAGAGATCAGCAAAACGCAGTTCCAAAACTTCATAAGGGTCAGGATATACTTGTCCAGATAACAAAAGAACCCGTTAATAATAAAGGTGTAAGAGTAACTTCATCAGTCTCTTTACCGGGACGCTTTTGTGTTCTTCTTCCATTTGATAATAAGATCGGAATATCCAAAAGAATCTCAGACTTTAAAGAAAGAAGAAGATTAAGAAGTCTTGCCAGAAGTATTCTTCCTCAAAACTGCGGGTTGATAATAAGAACTGTTGCAAAAAACCAGACTGAAGATGCGGTTAGAGATGATCTGAATAATCTGATGAAAACATGGAACACAATTGAAGCAACATTAAAAACGGAAAGTCCGCCGGCACTTATACACCAGGATCTATCAACTACATCAAGTGTAATAAGAGATTTATTTTCCTCTGATATTTCAAAAGTTTTTATTGATTCAAAAAAATTATACAAGCAGATTAAAAATTATGTACAGCTTGTTCACCCCGATCTTGTTGATAAAATAGAACCGTTCAAATCCTCAAACTCAATATTTGATTCATTTAAAATTGAAGAACAGGTAAAAACCCTGATGGGAAGAAAAGTTCCGCTACCCAGCGGGGGCTATCTTATCATCGAACATACAGAAGCAATGGTTGTTATTGATGTCAACAGCGGACGTTATGCCAAAAGTAAAGAACAGGAACTCAATTCACTTAAAACCGATTTAGAAGCATCGCGAGAAATTGCAAGACAAATGCGGCTTCGCGATATCGGTGGAATCATTGTCATTGATTTTATTGACCTTGAAGAGGATAAAAATCGTAAAAAAGTTTATGACGAACTAAAAAAGGAATTCAGAAAAGACCGGGCAAAAGTTTCTGTGCTGCCTATGTCGGACTTTGGTTTGATACAGATAACCCGGCAAAGAATAAGACAGAATATTATGCAGGCAATGAAAGAAGTTTGTCCTTATTGTCTGGGGACGGGTCAGTTAACAAAACATTCACATATGGTTTATGACCTGGAAGAATGGCTGAGAAAGTTCAGGCGGCATTCCAAGGAGAGATCGATTCTTATAAGATGCCATCCTTCAGTTGCAGCTAAATTGAGAGAAACGAAAGGCAAATCCCTTATTGGTCTTCAGTTGAAACATCTTACGTTCATCAAAATTCATGAAGATGAAAATATGCCGGCCGGACAATTAAAAATATTTTCGCAAAAAACAGAAAAAGAAATTACAGACGACTTCAATTAAAATAGAAACCAACTTCCCTTTTTTGATAGGGAAATATTTAAAATTAATCTTCAGTATAAAAAATGAAAAAAACTACTTTTAATAATATCCACAAAAACAGCGGCGCAAAATTAGTGGAGTTTGCCGGTTATGAAATGCCGATTCAATATTCATCCATCATAGCTGAACACAAAGCGGTAAGAAATTCAGTCGGCGTGTTTGATGTTTCTCATATGGGCGAAGTTTTTGTAAAAGGTGAAAAAGCTCTGGACTTTGTTCAACACATTACAGTTAACGATGCATCAAAACTGTTTCCCGGCAGGGTTCAGTATTCAGCAATGTGTTATCCCGACGGCGGAATTGTTGACGATCTTCTGGTTTACAGAATTTCGGAAAATGAATTTATGCTTGTTATCAATGCTTCAAACATTGATAAAGATTTTAAATGGATGGTTGACAACAATCAGTTTGGTGTTGAACTTAAAAACGAAAGTGATGAATATTCGTTACTTGCTGTACAAGGTCCAAATTCACAAAAAACTGTCCAAAAAATTTGTGATAAAAATCTTGATCTTGAATATTATCACTTCTTTAATGCAAATATCTGCGGAGTTGATATGATCGTATCCAGAACCGGCTATACAGGCGAACTTGGATACGAATTATATTTTAAAGGCGATATAAAAACCGCAGAGACGATCTGGCAAAAATTATTTGAAGCCGGAAAAGAATTTAATATTCAGCCGGTTGGACTTGCAGCAAGAGATTCACTTAGACTTGAAATGGGATTTTGTTTATATGGAAACGACATTGACCAGACAACAAATCCGCTTGAAGCAGGATTGGGCTGGATTACCAAACTCAACAAAAAAGGTTTTAACGGTAAAGATGCATTATTAAAATTTAAAGCCGAAGGTTTGAAAAGAAAACTTGTCCCAATGATAATTGAAGATAAAGCATTTCCACGTCATGGTTATGAAATTACAACAGGCGGAATAAAAATTGGAACAGTAACAAGCGGAACGCTTAGCCCGGTACTTGAAAAATCAATCGCATTAGGATATGTTCAAACTGATAAGTCAGCGCTTGGCAACCACGTAAATATTCTCATCCGGGGAAAAGAAATTCCTGCTGAAATAGTTAAACTTCCTTTTATTGAACACAAGTAAGAATTGAATAGAATATATAAAGTGAATAAATATTTATGAAGGCAAATGTTCTTCTTTCACCGGTTGGACTTGATGAACTTTATTTTACAGGTAAAACGACTGTTGTAATTGACATTCTTCGTGCTTCCTCAACAATTGTTACAGCTTTACAGAACGGCGCTAAAGAAATTGTTCCTGTTGCCTCTGTTGAATTTGCCGTTAAAGTTTCAGGGGGAATGTTTGGCGGACAAACATTACTCGGCGGCGAACGTAACACAAAAAAGATAGAAGGTTTTGCATTAGGCAATTCACCACTCGAATATTCTCCTGAAGTAGTAACCGGAAAATCGATTATCTTTTATACCACAAACGGTTCAAAAGCTATTGTAAAGGCTAAGTTCTCACAGAATCTTTTTATTTGTGCATTTATGAATCTTACTGCTGTTGCACAAAAACTGGTAGCTCTTGATAATGATTTTGAAATTCTATGTTCTGGCAGAAATAATTTATACTCTATGGAAGATACTATCTGTGCAGGCAAATTAATTTCTGAGGTTTTAAAGCTGAATGAATCCCTTGTGCTTACCGATGCGGCAAAAGCTAGTGTTGCAATAAGCAAATCATTTGGAAAAAATATTCTTAAAATGATGAAAGAATCTGAACACGGAAAAATTCTTATAGAAAATGGGTTTGAGAACGACCTTAAATACTGCAGCAAAATAAGCACAAGCGAGGTTATTCCGTATTATTCGGGAAATGTTCTTAAATTACTGCCGAATGATAAAAACAACTCTAAGTAAAAAATATTAAGATGGCACTCAGGCGTAAGAAGAATATTAAGTCAAATAAACCTGCAGATACATCAAAACAAAGTGTTGTAAGTGTTGAAAAGAAAAAAAAGATAATCGGCATTTTTATACTTTTGTTTGCAGTGCTTTTACTGTTCAGCCTTCTTTCTTACTCGCGGTTCGATAAAGCAAACCTTGATTACTCCTTTTTTGACTTATTTAAAATATTTGGTGCTGATCCTGAAATTCTGCGTAAAGCTGAAAGTATCCGCAACTGGCTCGGTATCTTCGGCGCTTACATTTCTGATTTCTTTATTAATGCAACCCTTGGAATCTTCTCGGTAATTTTTCCGGTTATGTTCTTTTACTGGGGTTTAAACTTTTTTAGTAAAGGGAGACTGCGTTCAACAATTTACGTATCAAACTTTCTTATTATTTGCGGTTTATTACTTTCAACATTTTTCGGAGTGCTTCGTTCACAAAATATTTTTTATGATGTGTATGAACTCTCAGGTTCGGTTGGATTTTATCTCGGCGACATATTCGTAAAACTACTTGGCGGGCTTGGTGCAATAATTTTTCTTCTGGCAGCAATGGTCGTATTTCTTATTCTCGTTTTCGATATAAAAATTGAAAGAATATTTCACTTCATTAAAAACCTTTTCACAGGTTCAGTAGATAAAATTAAAGAAGAATTAAAAGAAGAGACAGTTGAAGAAAAATCCGGACAGGATAATATCACAAAAATTAAAACGTTAAGGACAGATAAAAAGAAAAAAGCAGTCGTTCCGGTTGATGAATTATCAGCACAGGAACTGATGGATGAAGAAGTAGAGCCTGAAACAAAAATAAGGATTATAAGGAAAGATGAACCCACTGTTCAGGAAGAAAATAAGGTATTAGAAGAAGAAGTAAAAAAAGTTGATCTTGAAAAAACAGGTGAAATGCCTGAAAAGAAAATCAATAAAGAAGTTGATTCAAATCTGCCTGATCCCTGGGACGAAAATATTAATTTCAAAAAGCCTGGTCTTGATCTGTTAGAGCCAATACCGGAAGAAAATTTTAAAGTTGCTGAAGAAGAATTAAAACGTAACGCAGAACTTCTTAAAGAAAAATTAAAACTTTTTGATATAGATATTCAGGATATATCCGTTACGCCCGGACCTGTTGTTACACTGTATGAAATTGTTCCCGCACCCGGTGTTAAAATAAGCAAGATTGTTGGTCTTGAAAACGATATTGCACTGGCTCTTGCAGCAAGAGGAATTAGAATTATTGCGCCTATACCTGGTAAAAGTGCGATAGGTGTGGAAATACCAAATGCGGAAGCATCACTTGTTAATGCCCGTTCTGTTTTAAATAAAATTTCAGAATCAAAAGCCGAATTACCGATGGCGCTCGGTAAAACAATTAATGGTGATGTTTATATAACCGATCTTTCTAAGATGCCGCACTTATTAATTGCAGGTTCTACGGGATCTGGAAAAAGTGTTGGTATAAATATGATCATAAGCAGTTTACTTTACAGTAAACATCCTTCTGAAGTAAAACTGATTATGATTGACCCTAAAAAAATTGAATTATCATTCTATAATAAGTTAAGAAGGCATTACCTTGCTGTTTCACCTGATCTTGATGAAGAAATAATTACAAATCCGCAAAATGCTATTCTTCTGCTTAAGTCAGTTGAATATGAAATGGAGAAACGTTACGATAAACTTGCCAAAGCAGGTGTAAGAAATATTGTCGACTATAATAAAAAAGTTTCGGACCTGGGTAAACGCCCCAAAGACACAGATGAAGTTAAACATCATCCGATACCATACCTGATAGTTGTTGTAGATGAATTAGCAGATCTTATGATTACTGCAGGCAAAGAAGTTGAAGAGCCAATCACGCGTCTTGCACAATTAGCAAGAGCCGTTGGAATCCATCTTGTTCTGGCAACACAACGTCCTTCTGTAAATGTTATTACGGGTGTTATCAAAGCAAATTTCAGTGCAAGAATTGCATACCAGGTTGCGACTAAAATAGATTCAAGGACAATACTTGATATGAATGGCGCTGAACAATTACTTGGTAAAGGTGATATGCTTTTTCTTCCGACGGGTTCGCCAAAACCGATTCGTATCCAAAATGCGTTCATTTCAACGGATGAGGTAGAACACATCACTAATCACATTTATTCACAACCGGCATATTCAAAACCATATTTTCTTCCTTCTCTTTATGACAAGCAAAAAGAGGGAAGCAGAGGTTTACTGACAGATCTTGACCCGATGTTTGAAGATGCGGCAAGAGTAATTGTAAGACATCAGCAGGGTTCGGTTTCTTTATTGCAGAGAAGATTAAAGCTTGGTTATTCAAGAGCAGCAAGAATTGTTGATCAGCTTGAAGAGGCAGGAATTGTAGGACCGAACGACGGCAGTAAAGCCCGCACAGTTATTGTCGAAAACGAAGAACAGCTTGAGACTATTCTTCGTAATCTGGGTAATTGAAAATTTTAAAAATTAAATCTGACTCCACTTATAAGTTACATCCCACAATGTTGAAATTCTGGACGTGCCTCCTGTTACCATTGAAGTGTTGTCGCTGCTAAATGAAATATAATTAATTGTCTCGGGTATATATGTTATTGTGGACATAAATGCCCCGTTGTCGGTTCTCCAGAATCTGACTCTTCTATCTGAACCGCCGGAAGTGATTGCCAAACCGGTACTGGAAAATTTTACTGAATAAACTGAGGCAGTATGTCCGGTTAAAGATTTGAACAGACTGTTGTTCGTCAGATTCCAAATCTTTACTGTTCTGTCATTACTACAACTAATTAATCGTGTTCCGGCATCATTTATATCAATATCAAAAACAACACCGGTGTGTCCGCTAAGGTTCGCAATTAAACTTGATGTTGCTATATCCCATATTTTTATTGCACGATTATAATCTGAACTGATAATTTTTTGTTGGTCTGGGGTAAATAGTACGCGGGTAATTAATCCGGCGTGGCCAATTAATGAATCAGTAAGAGTTCCTGTATTAACATTCCACAATAAAACTCTTTGGTCTTTTCCACCGCTCACAAGTTTGGTATTATCTTCATTAAATTTTACGCATTGTACACTTTCAGTGTGTCCAATAAGCGTTCTGACATTACTTCCGTCATTAAAATTATTAATTGAAATAACTCCATTTTCCAATGCGGCTGCAATTAAATTTCCATCGTTTGAAATATCAATATAGTTAACGGGCGCTATTTCAAAAATGGTACGGATTAGACTACCGGTAGCAGCATTGAATATATTTATATTCCGGTCAAATCCGCAGGTTACAATATATTGATCATCAGGAGTAAATAATCCCGCTTTAATATAGCCTGTATGACCTACTAAAGTTCTATTTACGGTTCCGGTAAAAATATAACCTGAATTAATTGTCTCAGAACCCGCAGAAAGATTATAAGTTGTTTTGGTTTTTACTAAATACTGATAAGTCAGAGTTGTATCAAGATCTGATACAACAAATTCTGTTTGATTTGCCTGAACCTCCCCCATAAAAGAAAATGCTCCTCCGTTGATACTTCTTTCTATTGTGTATCCGGTCTCATAGATGCAATTGTCTTTCCAGCTTAACTTCAATGAACTGGAACTAATACCTGCAACTTTAAGATTTGTGGGAACCGGAATTGTAATCGTTGCCGTATCTTCTTCTGAATAACTGCTGAACGTTGAACTATTGAACGACCTGATTCTGTAATGATACATTGTTGAACTATGAAATTCCCCATTCAGGGTTAATGAAGTTACGTTTGAATCAGCAGTCGTTAATAAAACCCAGCTTCCATTTGCTATCTTTTGTTCAATTTCAAACCCCGTCTCTACATTACTGTTATCTCTCCATCTTAAAAACAAAGAAGTATCAGATGTAATTGTTGCAAACAGATTTGTTGGCTGAAATTGAATAGTATTTATTGTGATTTCTTCTGAACTTGAAACATTATCATCTTCATCATATGCTTTTGCTATAATTGTATGCGGTGTTGATGGATCATAATACTCTGCAAACAGTTTTATAACATATGGTTTAATGGTTAGTGTCATTGACTCATTATTAATGTTGTCGATAAATATTTCAATCTTTGACACATTTTTATCGTCGGTGGCTTCAATTGTTATGTTGGTGGTATCGAGTACATTTGTCCCATTTACCGGCCAAACAATTTTCACTTCGGGAGCAATAGTTGTATCCGGTTCAACCGGGGGATCTTCTTTGCAGTTCCAAAGAATTACTGAATTTAAAAAAATTAAGAGGTAAAGAATTTTTCTCATTTTGTATCCATTGAAAGAGAATTACTATAAATAACTTCCAAACATAATTGAAAAAGAAATATTAAACTAAAAATCAATCGCTTTCTTTGTACAAATCTTTCAATACATATAATAAAAATCAACTCAATATTGCGTGGTTTAGTTGGCAAGTGCTGCCGGGTAACTGATTTCAAATTTTTTCTCTTATGATTTATTCTTAAATTTCCATCACATTTTAAGATGAAATGAGTTTTTATGCGATTTATTATAATTGTTTTTTTAGTAGTATGTTCAATTAACAGTCTCTTTGCACAGAATAATTCATCTGACTTATTAAATATCGTTCAGGAAAAGTATAACAACATTTCTGATCTTAGTGCAAATTTCTCACAAACAGCAAACAGTGGTAATTCGGCTTCGGGAAAATTCTATTATAAAAAAGATAAAATGCTCAGGATAGAGTTTAAAAATCTTACCATCATAACAAATGGCAAAACAACCTGGAATTACAATAAGAAAGAAAACAAAGTTATAATCAGTACTTACGATGATTCAGATCCTTTTGCACTCTCATTGAATAAACTTATTTACGATTACCCTAAAAATTCAGTAGTGAAAGATGTAAGTAAAAACAATCAAAAAATTCTGCAATTAATTCCAAAGGATGGGGAATCTGATTTTAAGAACATCACTATTTGGGTTAAGGACGATAACCTGATAAACCGGGTTATTTTTGAAGATGCTGCTTCAAATAAATCAGATATTACCATTTCCGGTTATAATTTAAATTCCGGATTAAACGATTCTAAATTCTCATTCACTGCACCGGAAGGAAGCACTGTTATTGACCTCAGATAATAACAAAAAATCCTTCCACTTCGTAAGAGCTTCCAGGCTAATAATTTCTCTCCTGCTCACAGCTCTGTTCCTCTATATTGCATTTTATGGTGTCGATTTTGGTGAAGTAATCAGCCTTGCCTCACAAGCTTCAATATTCTGGGTATTAATTTTTATTTTACTTCAATATGTATCACACTACCTGCGTGCATTAAGATGGCAGATAATTTTGAAATCTGTTAAACCAAATACATCAATAAAAAATCTTTTCGGCGCTATGATGGTTGGTTACGGAGTTAACTGTGTTATTCCGCGATTGGGAGAAGTTACACGCGCCGTACTGGTTGGTAAATGGGAAGGTCTTTCCCGATCATCAATGTTCGGGACTGTAGTCGTTGAACGTGTAATTGATCTTGTTTTTTTATGTCTGACTGTCCTTGTTTCAGTAATTATCTGGTCAGGTGATCTTTATGAAAGTTTTCCGTGGCTGCGGTCTTCACTAATAATTACTGCTATTATTATGGCTGGTATTATTTTGACAATTTATCTTACGATATCACTCAAAGAAAGATTTTACAAATTTATAATTAACATAATCAGTTTTTTTTCTCAGACGGCGGCACATAAGTCAGCTCACATATTTAACATGCTGATTGAAGGATTTGTCAGTCTTAAAGGAGCAAAAAATTATTTTTATACTCTGTCAATTAGTGTAATCATGATGTTCGTTTACGCGCTTAATTCTTATGTCGGCTTTTTTACGCTCGGAATGGAATCAATAAGACCTGTTACATTTGATATGGGATGGATACTCATGAGTATAAGTGCTATCGGAATAGTAATTCCCACACCCGGGGGAACAGGTTCATATCATACACTTGCAAAAACAGCACTTGTAGTTCTTTTTGGTTTTCCCGAAACAATAAGTCTTGCGTATGCTTTTCTTTCCCATATCATTTCCTATTTTATTTTTATTATCACAGCGCTTGTAATATTTTTTGTTTTGAACAAACAACATGAAAACTTGTTTAAAGTAGTTGATACAGAATTGGAATAACCATGAAAAAAATGTTTTTATTGCTGATAGTTTTTTTTACCTGTCATTCCTTTGCACAAATTGAATTAAGCGGCGGAATGGGCATTACATTTAATAATACCCCGTCACTTGCTGATTATATTAATCAGAATTTTGCCCCTGATGAAGATCAGTATCCTGACTTTAGCTCATCAATTTTATTTTTCATTGAAGGCGATTATCAGGTAAATGAAACTTATGATGTAGGGATTGAAATCGGTTATTCTATAAGTTCAACCAACTACAATAACCTGGCAGGTAAATATGAATTGTCACACGCAGTAATTAAACCAACAATTGTAAATTATTATGTAATGCGTGGAGATGGTTATAACGTTAAACTTGGCGGAGGAATAGGAGCCAGGATATCATTAATTGATGAAACACTTCCTTTGACTAACACTTCATATAGTTATAATGCATTCGGGATAGGTTTCATTTTAAAAGCTGATGGTAATACTTCTCTCGGAGGAAATTTGTTTGCAAACATCGGGCTGGAAGCAAGATATGATTTAAATGGTGAAGCGAAACGGGATGGCACCGCAATGTATAACCCAATTCAGAGAGAAAATGTAAATTTTAATTCACTGTCATTCGGCATCAGGCTGGGATTGATGTACAGGATTTAGGAGGATTATTGAACGTACTGGAAGCAATACTATTTGGGATAATTCAAGGACTTACTGAGTTCTTGCCAATCAGCAGCACCGGACACCTTACAATTGCCGGAAAATTATTTGGACTTATTTCAAATGAAAACCCGGAACACTGGACAGCATTTATTGCAATTATTCAGCTTGGAACATTAGCAGCTATTCTTTTCTATTTTTATAACGATATAATTAAAATACTTTCTGAGTTTTTCAGAGAGAATTTGTTTGCCCGAAAACCATTAGCACAACAAGGTTCAAACTCAAAATTAGGCTGGCTAATATTGATCGGAACAATTCCTATCGTGATAATTGGATTACTATTCCGCGATACAATTGAAGGAGCTTTGACAAAAAATCTTTATGTAATAGCATCAAGTTTAATTATACTTGCATTCATTCTGTTCCTTGCAGAAAAAACCGGCAAATTCAAAAAAGATATTAAAGACATTACATTATTGGATACTATCATAATTGGTTTTGCGCAGGCTATCTCTCTGATTCCTGGATCTTCAAGATCCGGGACAACAATTACAGGAGGATTGTTTACCGGGTTAAATCGAGAAGCTGCGGCAAGATTTTCTTTTCTGCTCAGTATACCGGCAATTTTTGGAAGTGGGTTGCTGCAGTTAAATGAATCGTTAAAATTTATAGATTCATCAATGATGATAAATCTTATTGTCTCAACAGTCTTTTCAGGTATAAGTGGTTATCTTGCAATAGATTTTCTTTTAAAATTTCTAAAAAAACATTCAACATATATTTTTATTTATTACAGAATAGCTCTCGGAATAATTATTTTAATATTAATAAGTCTAAACATAATTCAACCATAGGAGGTAAAATGAAAAACTTTGTGATGTCTTTTTTACTTTACGTACTTTTGATCGGATGCAGAGACACAAACTCATCTTCAAACAATAATGATCAATCAATAATAAAAAATGAAAGCATAGTAATGAATACACAGGAACAAACACAGGATTCTGTTTCAATTGCAGTGATAAAAACAAATATGGGTACTATTGAAATTGAATTGTTTGCAGAACAAACACCCAAAACAGTTGAAAATTTTGTGGGTCTTGCAAAAAAAGGATATTACAATGGTGTCATCTTCCACAGAGTAATTGACAACTTTATGATTCAGGGTGGAGATCCGACAGGTACTGGCAGAGGCGGAGAATCTATATATGGTGCTAAGTTTGATGATGAAATAGTTACAACTTTAAAACATGACAGTTCAGGAATTCTTTCAATGGCTAATGCCGGTCCTAATACAAACGGCAGCCAGTTCTTTATAACACTTGTTCCCACTCCATGGCTTGATGGCAAACACACAGTTTTCGGAAAGGTAATTAATGGAATGGACGTAGTTAAAGCGATAGGAAAAGTTCAGACTTCAAAACCAGGTGACAAACCTTTAAAAGATGTCAAAATGGAAGAAGTAATAATTGAAAAAAGAAAAAAATAATTTCCGGATAAAGTACTATCCGTTTTATTTTTTTTTGGAATTTTAACAAGCCCGGGATAACAACCGGGTTTGTGATTATTTAATAACCGTCAGTTAATATGAAACAACAGGAATTTTTTTCATCACGGTGGACTCTTATAATAGCTACTATAGGAATAGCTGTTGGTACGGGAAACATCTGGAGATTTTCACGTGTTGTTGCTCAGAATGGCGGCGGTTCTTTTTTAATTCCCTGGGTAATTTTTTTGTTGATATGGTCTGTTCCTCTTATCATTGCAGAATTTGCAATTGGTAAATCAACAAGATATGGACCGATTGGCGCGCTTGCCAAAATCGGCGGTCAAAAATTTGGTTGGATGGGCGCATTTATTGTATTTGTTGCAACGGCAATTATGTTTTATTATTCGGTTGTAACGGGCTGGTGTCTCAGATATTTTTTATCTGCCGCTTCAGGAGATTTATTTGCAAGCACAGATCATCTTCAATACTGGAATAATTTTACATCAGGCTACCAACCTCTGATATTTCATTTCGCCGCAATGTTAATTGTAGGACTGGTTGTTGTTAAAGGAATAACCAACGGAATAGAACGTGTTACCAAATGGTTAGTGCCGTCACTTCTTATCATTTTATTGATTTTGTTTTTCAGAAGTATTTCACTTCCAGGTTCAATAGAAGGAATAAAATATTTTTTTACACCGGATATTAATACCATTCTTGACTATAAAGTCTGGCTTAATGCACTTACACAAAATGCATGGGATACTGGTGCAGGATGGGGACTTATTCTGGCTTATGCCGTTTATATGAGAAAAAAAGAAGATGTCCCTCTAAATGCAGCACTTATCGGATTCGGTAATAATTCAGTTTCTCTGATTGCAGGTATAACAATCTTCTCCGCAGTTTTTGCATTAAGCGGCAGCGATGCCATGACTCAGGTCTCGCAAACCGGGCCTGCAAATACGGGATTAACTTTCATTTATCTGCCATTACTTTTTACAAAGATGTCATCAAGCGTTGTGATCAACCAGGTTCTTGCAGCATTGTTTTTTATAGCATTATTCTTTGCAGCACTTACATCATTAATTTCTATGGTGGAATTATCTACAAGAACTTTAATTGATTTCGGGTTCAAACGAAAAAAGGCTTCAATACTTGTAGCTGCTGCAGGATTTATTCTTGGTGTACCATCTGCACTTGATTTAAGTGTTTTAGCAAACCAGGATTGGGTTTGGGGTGTTGGTCTGATTTTAAGCGGTGCATTCATTTCTTTCTCAATAATAAAATTTGGTGCGGATAAATTCAGGACTGAAATTATTAATGGAATCGGCAGTGATATAAAAATCGGAAAATGGTACAACTTTATAATTAAATTTTTAATTCCTGTTCAGGTAGTAATTCTGATATCTTGGTGGCTAATATCATCGGTATCGTGGGACCCAGAATGGTGGAATCCGTTTCATCCTGAAAATACAGGCACGGTACTCTTTCAGTGGCTGGCTGTACTTACAGTACTGATATTGCTGAATAAAAAACTTGTGAAGTTCACATTGAGTAATGATAATTCAGCAGGAGAAAGATCATGAATACGGCTGCCATTATTACAGCAATTTTGGTAATTGGAACAGTCTGGGGTGGACTTACAGTATTTTTATTTAAAGCTTCTTCATACGAAAAAAAGAAAAAATTAAATGGCAAAGAAGAAGATTAGCTGTCCACCCGTTTCGGAAATTCCTAAGAGTTTAAAGAAAGGGGTATACCTTCCTGTTTATTACCTCTTTGGTGAAGATTCCTACTCACTTGTACAAACTGCGGAAGTGATAATCAAATCATCTGAGAAATTTATAACAAGTGATTTTGACAAAGAAACTTTATACGGAAATGACAGATCGGTAAGTGATATAATTTCATTGTCAACAGCATTTCCATTCGGATCAGAAAAAAAAATCATTTACGTAAAAGACGCTGATAAACTTAAGGATAAAAAAAATCTTGCAAGCTATATAAATTCTCCTGCCGATTTTACAATACTATTAATGATTCATAACGGGTCAATAACAACACCGGATGCAGAGCCATTCAAATCAATACTTAAAAAAAACTTTTTGTTTGAAGCCGCAGAACTAAAAGGAAAGTTTTTAGTTACATGGCTTATTAATACCTGTGAGAATAAAAATAAAACTATTTCATCTGCTAATGCAGAGTTTTTTATTGAACTGATTGGGGAAGATAAATTTTTAATTGAAAGTCAGCTTGAAAAAATATTAACCTTTATGGGCGATAAAGATGAAATAACATTTGATATTATCCGGACAATAGTTTCATCTATAAAAGTTCACAATATTTTTGATCTGCAGGAGGCAATTGGAAAGAAGGATAAATCTACATCTCTTAAAATTGCTTTCAATCTTTTAGAGAATGGTACGGAAGTCCCGCAGATTGCTGGAATGTTGACTAAATATTTTTCGACACTAAGCAAACTTGGTTCGTTATTAAACTCAGGATTGTCGGATACTGAAATTGCTGGCAGAGCAGGAATTTACCCTTACTTTTACAACTCATACCTAAGAGCAAAAAATCAGTTTACTGATAAAGAAATGTATAATTCCGTAAATGCTCTTTTAAAAGCTGATGTATCAGCCAAAACTACTTCTAAGGATAAAAAAACGATAATTACAGAAATGATGGCCGAAATATTTGCGTAATAAACTGCAATAAATTGCCATTCATTCACAATTTGAAAGAAATTGAGTAATTTAGCGGCAGAAACAGGAAACAATTCACTAAAGATTAAGTATAACAAAAGTTGACGGATAAAAATCTAAGCGAATTTACAGATGAAGAATTGATACTTGAATTTCAGCAGAACAATACAATGCGGGCTTTCGAGATATTGGTTCAGAGATACAAAAATCCGTTAACAAATTTTGTGTTCCGGTTTTTAGGAGATTATGAAGCCTGCACCGATGTGGTTCAGGATACGATGATAAAAGTATTCCGGTATAAAGATTCTTATAGTTCTGTAGCTAAATTTTCCACCTGGATATATACAATTGCCGGTAACCTTGCGCGTACCGAATATCAGCGTCGGCGAAGACGAAAAATATTCTCCATTAATTCCTACGGTACAGATGAACAGGAAACATTTGATATTCCAGATGAACGTTACAGACCCGATGTAATGACTGACAGCGGAATAAAAGATGAAATTATACAGAAGGCTTTATTAAAAATTTCACCTGTTTACCGCGAGATGGTAATCCTGAGAGATATACAGGAATTATCTTATGAAGAGATTGCGGAAATAACAGGAATAACAGTTGGCACAGTTAAATCCCGTATTAACAGGGGTCGTGCCCAGCTTCAAAAACTGTTAAAGGATATTTACGAGGAATAGAGGTGTGAGATGAATGATGAATTAAAATATAAAAATGTAATAGACTCATTAAAAAATCTTAAGAAGATTGATGCAGCAAAAGATTTTGAAACAACTTTACTTAGAAAAATAAATCAGTCGGAAGAAGAAAAGCCGGAAGGATTCTTTAAAAGATTTTTTCAGCCTTCAAGACTTGTTCCCTCAATGGCGCTTGCTGTAACCGTTGTGATTTTATTTTTCGTAGTAGATCTTTCTCCCGATGAACTTGAAAATCCATTACTACTTGAACCAAGACTTCGTGAAGACATTGTAATGGTATCTAACGAAACCATAATTACAGAAAAAGAAAAACCTGTTGAGTCTGAAAGGAAAGAATCACCCCAAAAAGAAAACATTCAGATGAATACACTACCTTCAGTTAAGGAAATGCAGAAGGATGAACTTACACTTCAGAATGAAATAGATACGGTTCGTGAAGAGGATAGTTTTTCTGTTCAGGGTGCAACTACGTCAACTTCAACCGAACTTGCGCAGCCGGTTAAAGTTACTAACCAGGCTGAAATCAATAAATCCGGTCTGGACTACCGCCAGATTAATCTTAATACCACTGAGGATAGAGCAAAAGTTCAGTCGTTGAAGGAAAAACTGCAAAATTCTCAAAAAAAGGGCGAAAAACTGGACTAACGCAAATTGTTTGTTTAATCTTCAAATTGGAAATCTAAGCTGCCTTCCTTATATTTGAGCCAAAATTTTTAAGAATAATTTACGCGGATAACAATAAATGAAAAAAGGAATTCATCCAGAATACAGACCAGTTGTATTTCAGGACGCATCATGCGATTTCGCAATATTAACAAGATCAACGATAAAGACCAGCGACACTATTCAGTGGAATGACGGCAAAACTTATCCGCTTGTTAAGTTGGAAATTTCCAGCGGTTCACATCCATTCTTTACCGGAAAACAAAAACTTCTTGATACTGCTGGTAGAGTTGAAAAGTTCAAAAAGAAATACGCGAAAAAATAAATCCAAAAAAATATTTTCAGGGATTAAAGCCAGTTTATCTGGCTTTTTTCGTTTATGTAAATTCAGGTGCAAATTTTGCAGTTTTAACCTAAATTATTTTTGCGGACATTAGTTTTAACTGTAAGTCCGTTCAGGTGTGTTTTATTACAATAAGAAAAATAAAATGAACAAAAAAATCCGGATAATAATATTCTCAATCATCGGCGTGATCATTCTCGCAGCGATAGTCATTCCAAAATTAAGTGATGAAAAATCAGAAACCCCGACGAATAGTTTAAGAGGCAAAGGCTCATTGCTGCAGGTAAAAGGTATTGTTCTGAAATATCAGACAATTGATAACAACATACTTGTAAGTGGTAGTGTTCTGGCTGATGAAGAAGTGGAATTAAAAAGTGAAATCTCGGGCAAAGTTACTTCGATTTATTTTACCGAAGGACGCAGCGTATCAAAAGGTGATTCGCTTGTAAAAATAAATGACTCCGAGCTTCAGGCGCAATTGCAAAGGTTGAAATACAGAAAAGAACTTTTATCTGATATTGAATTCAGACAAAAAAAACTTTTAGAAAAAAGTGCCATAAGTCAGGAAGAATATGACACTGCATTAAACGAACTGAACGTTAACAAAGCAGAAATAGAAGTTGTCAGCGCACAATTGGATAAAACACTGATAAAGGCTCCGTTCAACGGTATAATCGGACTAAGAAATGTAAGCGAAGGAAGTTTTGTTACGAGCAGTACTGTTATCGCAAGCCTGCAAAGTATTAATCAGATTAAAATTGATTTTGCAATTCCGGAAAAGTACAGTTCGGATATTAAAATAGGCGACAGGGTTAACTTCAAAATTTCCGGTTTAGAAACACGATATTCAGCAACTGTATATGCAATAGAACCTAAAATAGACCCGATGACAAGAACTCTTAAGATTCGTGCTAAAGCGTCTAACCCCGGACTTAAACTTTTACCCGGTTCTTTTGCTGATGTTGAAGTTATACTTAAAAAAATTGACGGCACCATACTCGTTCCAACCGAATCAGTAGTTCCTGAGTTGAAGGGACAAAAAGTATTTTTAGTTAAAAACGGAAAAGCATTTCCGCAAAGTATTCAAACAGGTATAAGAACGGATAAATATGTCCAGGTAAGCGGCGGGCTTTCAGAAAAAGATACATTAATCACTACAGGAATTTTGCAGCTTAAACCAGGTATGTCTGTTCAAATTCAGGAACTAAATTAAAAAGTTAATATGAGTTTATCTTCACTTAGCATAACACGACCGGTACTTGCAATTGTAATGTCAATTGTAATTGTTGTATTTGGTATTATCGGCTACACATTTCTTGGTGTACGTGAATACCCTTCTGTTGATCCTCCCGTCATAACAGTAAGCACCAGTTATATTGGGGCAAATGCCGATGTAATTGAATCTCAAATAACAGAGCCGCTTGAAGAATCAATTAATGGTATTGCAGGAATCCGTTCACTTACTTCAACAAGCCGTGACGGAAGAAGTACAATTACGGTCGAGTTTGATATTGATGTTGATCTTGAAGCAGCGGCGAATGATGTACGCGACCGTGTATCGCGTTCAATTCGTCAGCTTCCACCAGATGTTGAAAATCCAATTGTATCAAAAGCTGATGCGGATGCAACTCCGATTGTTTTTTTAAGTGTTCAGAGCGATACCAGGAATCTTTTAGAACTTTCAGAAATAGCAAACAATATTTTCAAAGAAAGACTTCAGACTATACCGGGTGTTAGTGAGATTAGGATCTGGGGAGAAAAAAAATATTCAATGCGTATCTGGTTAGACCCTGTAAAACTTGCTGCGTATAAACTTACTCCAATTGATGTTAGGAATGCAATTAACCGTGATAACATTGAACTTCCCACAGGATTAATTGAAGGTAACAATACCGAATTATCAATAAGGACTATAGGTCGTTTGCATGATGCTGAAGAGTTTAATGATCTTATTATAAAAGAATCTGAGGGAAGCGTTGTAAGGTTGCGTGATGTTGGTAACGCTGTTCTTGGAGCGGAAAATGAAAGAACGATTCTTAAAAGAGATGGAATTCCTATGGTTGGTGTTGTGCTGATAGCACAACCCGGTGCAAATAACATTGCAATAACTGATGAATTTTATAAACGGCTTGAAAGTATAAAAACCAATCTGCCTGAAGATATAAGAACAGGTATTGGATTCGATGTAACTACTTTTATCAAATCATCAATCTCTGAAGTTAAAGAAACGATACTGCTTGCGTTCGGATTGGTTGTACTTATCATCTTTTTATTTCTCCGTGACTGGCGAACTACAATTATTCCAGTGATTGCAATTCCCATTTCACTGATCGGTGCATTCTTCATTATGTATCTTGCAGAATTTTCAATTAACGTTCTTACTCTGCTTGGAATTGTTCTTGCAATCGGAATAGTGGTTGACGATGCAATAGTGGTTCTTGAAAACATTTATACTAAAATTGAAAATAAAATGTCGCCTTACGAAGCAGGACGTAAAGGATCGGCAGAAATATTTTTTGCGGTAGTATCAACAACGGTTGCGCTTGCTTCGGTTTTTCTTCCTGTGATTTTCTTATCCGGATTAACAGGAAGACTATTCAGGGAATTTGGAATTGTAATTGCGGGTTCCGTAATCATATCATCATTTGTTGCCTTAACATTAACGCCTATGTTATCAACCAGAATTTTAAAACGAAGAGAAACACACACCTGGTTTTACAATAAAACCGAACCATTCTTTGTAAGGATGAATAACGGATACAGGAACATGCTTGGATCATTTCTTAAAAAAAGATGGATAGCAACTATCATTATGTTCGGATCTATATTGATGATATATATCTTTTTTTCGGCTATCCCAACAGAACTTGCGCCGCTTGAAGACAGAAGCAGGTTGAATCTTTCCGTTACAGCACCTGAGGGATCATCATTCGATTTTATGGAAAGTTTTATGGATCAGCTTGTTCAGTTAGTTGCTGATTCTGTGCAGGACAGGGAAGGAATTATTTCAGTAACATCGCCGGGATTTGGCGCTTCCAGTTCAGTTAATACAGGCAACGTTACTCTCATTCTTAATTCACCGGAACTTAGAACAATGTCCCAGCAACAGATTGCAGATAAATTAAGCAAAGATGTCAGCGCACTTAGTGAAGCAAGAATTTTCGTTTCGCAGCAGCAGACAATTGGCGGAAGCAGAAGAGGGGGACTTCCTGTTCAGTTTGTAATCGAAGCTCCTAATTTTGAAAAGCTCCGTGAAATACTTCCTGTATTTATGGATGAAGCGGCTAAACATCCAACATTCCAGGTAGTCGATGCAAACTTAAAATTTAATAAACCCGAACTTCAGCTTACTATTGACAGACAAAGAGCGAGAGCACTTGGCGTTTCAGTTGCTGATATTGCACAGACAATTCAGGCTGCTTTCAGCGGACAGCGGTTTGGTTATTTTATTATGAACGGAAAACAATACCAGGTAATGGGTCAGGTATCGCGTGAAAACAGGGATGAACCTATTGATCTGAAATCATTGTACATAAAAAATAACCGCGATGAACTTATTCAGCTTGATAACCTAATTTCAACTACGGAAGAAAGCAGTCCGCCGCAATTGTTCAGGTTTAACCGTTATGTTTCAGCTACTGTTTCTGCAGGATTAGCTCCGGGTAAAACTCTTGGTGATGGTATTGTTGCGATGAATGAAGTTGCAGAAAAAGTTCTTGATGAAACATTCGCAACCGCACTTGATGGTCCTTCCAAAGATTTTGCGGAAAGTTCATCAAGTTTAATTTTCGCTTTTATACTCGCACTTGGATTGATCTATCTTGTTCTTGCCGCGCAGTTTGAAAGCTTCCGCGATCCGTTTATAATTTTATTTACTGTTCCGCTTGCACTTTCAGGAGCGCTTCTTTCATTATGGATATTCGGACAAACACTAAACATTTTTTCTGAAATAGGTTTGATAATGCTGATAGGACTCGTAACCAAAAACGGAATTCTTATCGTTGAATTTGCCAACCAGAGAAAAGCAGCCGGACTTACAAAGATGGAAGCGATACTTGACGCATCAGTCTCAAGACTGCGCCCGATATTAATGACAAGCATATCAACGATACTCGGTATTCTGCCGATTGCGTTAGCGCTTGGCGCAGGCTCTGAAAGCCGTGTATCAATGGGTATCGCGGTTATAGGCGGACTTATCTTCTCAACATTTTTAACATTGTTTATTGTCCCGGCAATATATTCTTACCTGTCAAGGAAAACTGCGTCGGTGTCTAATGTTACGGAGGAGTTTGGGGAAAGTTCAGAAAAAGAGTTTGTGGTTGTTCAAGAATAGTTTTTTGATCATTTGATGATAATAGTTATACCGGTTGTCACGAACCACTTCGTGACAGAAGTTCTGAGGCTAGATTATTTTTTATAAGAGAATAAAACGAAAAGCATAAGATAAATTCGTAGGGGAATAAAAATTATGAAACTAAGATTTCTTTTATCACAACTTGTGATCTTAACTTTTCTTATCTCATCTTCAGCATATTCAATTAAACTAAACAATGATTTCTTTAAGGACTCTACAGCTATTGATAGTTCCATTTGGGGACTGCAGATAGGTTACTTCCCTAATTACAATAAGTTTTTTACTTCGGCAGGAATTTCCGTGTTCGCCTTTAATGAACTTATTTTACCCGATGAAATTCACACTACTTACTACTATAATATAATGTGGGCACCAGGCAAAGCGACAGATTACACAGATTTGGGAGGAGGTGGATCAATAGGTATTTGTAAAAACTACTGCCTCAAAAATAAATCTGACAAAATCATCTTTCGGGTTGGGGCTGGATATGCTACTTATGGTATCACTGGTTTATTGATGATTGATTATTCCACTCCGATCGGTGAACTACTCTCCCTGACATTCTCTTTGAGCCAGCAAATCGCCGGTTTTAGAGTTTTTCTTCCAGCATATATAAGCATAGGGCTCAGTTACTGATCACCATTATGATAATGATGACTTCTTTCATCTTCTGCAACAAACTATTTTTTTCCGGCAGTTACGAACCACGAGTCTGTTTGAGAACTTTGAAAATGTCATGCTGAATTTATTTCAGCATCTGTTTTTTACATTAAATCACTATCCAGGATTCCGAAACGAGTTCGGAATGACAGTGTTAGGACAGACTCTCGTTTGTGACAGAGTTACAATTATACCTTCATTTTTCCCCTAAGATTCTTTACTCAAAAAATATTAAATTGTCTCAAAGAAATAATAAAAGAATAACCCATTGCAGATTTGTTTATTTGAGGACAAGCACACCGATAATTTTTATCCGTTAACTTTATCAAGACCGGTTTATGATTTAGTCTGCGGTACAAAAACTATTCGTGAAAAAATCTTTTCATACTTTAAAGAATACAAAAACTCCATTCATTGCAGAGGGTATTTGAAGTCTTTATTGTCAGCACAAAATCCATCCGTTCCTGTTAATCAAATAGTTGATAACGAATGTCTTTTCATAAACGGTCGATTGATAAATGACAAAGGATTTTTTGATAGTGAAGTTTTGAAACAGAAAGAAGATTTTATCTTCACTTCAAAGGGAAATGTTGTTGCGGCAAAACTTTCAGGTAAAAATCTTGACGTAATAAAATCTCAGTTTAATGATGTGCTTAACTTTGATTTGTTGAGCAACATAAAAACTATCGAAGTTGATGTTCTTCTAGCGGAGTATATTTGGGATTTGATCCGCTTCAACAAAGACGAAATCGAAAATGACTTTGCAGTTCTATACGATGAAAAGAAAAAATCCGATGAAGAAAAAATAAAAGGAAAAGTGTATAACGGGGTTCATCTTCTTTCGCCCGATAATATAATCATTGAAGAAGGCGCAATCATAAAACCGGGATGCGTGATTGATGCGTCTTCAGGCCCAGTTATCATTGATAAAAATGTTTATCTATATCCTAATGTTGTAATCGAGGGTCCGGTTTACATCGGTGAGAATTCAAAAATAAAAGCCGGTGCTTTTATCTATGATGGTGTAAGCATCGGAAGTGTTTGCAAAGTCGGCGGCGAAGTTGAAGCATCTATCATAATGCCTTACTCAAACAAACAGCATGCAGGATTTTTAGGACACGCATATCTCGGAAGCTGGTGCAATCTTGGCGCTGATACAAACAACAGCGACTTGAAAAATAATTACAGCAGTGTGAAGGTAAATCTTAACGGAAATGAAATTGACAGCGGAATGCAGTTCCTCGGATTGATAATGGGTGATCATTCCAAAACCGCTATCAATACAATGTTCAACACAGGAACAGTTGTGGGATTTTCCTGTAATATTTTTGATTCAGGTTTTCCGCCGAAATTAATTCCATCGTTTATGTGGGGCGGTTCACAATCACTATCAACTTATGATCTTAATAAAAGCATTGAAGTTGCGAAAAAAGTTTTTGCGAGAAGATCAAAAGAATTTTCAGTTGAAGATGAAAAACTATTCAGAATAATTTTTGATAAAACAGCAGAGTTAAGGAACAGGTTAAATAAATAATGTCGCAGTTTGAAGAACACACAGTTAAAGATTTATACCAGGGCGTTAGAGGTCTTGCAGTTAAAATATTAAACAGGGTTGAACGTACAGACGCTTACCTTGAAAAATTATTGGACAATGAATTAAAAAATTCAGAACTGAACGGACAGGATAAAGCATTACTTTACGAAATCGTTCACGGTGTTGTAAGATGGATGGGTCGGCTTGACTGGATACTGAATGGTTTTTATAAAGGTCAATTTTCAAAAGCAATTCCGAATCTTAAAAACGGGTTGCGCGTTGCTTTATACCAGATAATGTTTCTTGATAAAATTCCTGATCACGCAGCAGTTAATGAAGCAGTTGAGTTTGTAAAAAAATTACAGGGACAAAAACCTGCCGATCTTACAAATGCAATTTTGCGGAACATCATACGCAGTAAAAACGGAATTCGTTATCCTGATCCGCAGGAAGACTTGCCGGGATATATTTGTGCATTCTATTCTCATCCATCCTGGATGGTTAAAAGATACCTTGAAAGGTTCGGAAGAGAGAATACGGAAAAACTTCTCGCTTCAAACAATGAAAAACCCTTTCTTACATTAAGGATAAATTTTCTTAAAGTTAAGCCTGAGGAATTCGGGTCGCTGTTAAACGGAGTAAACCTAAAATATATTCAGGGCAAATACCTGAAAGAATTTTTTAAACTTCAGAACCTTACCAACATAACTGCATGGGATCTTTATACTAAAGGATATTTTAATATTCAGGATGAAAGTGCCGGACTTGCATGCAGGCTTCTTGATGTAAAACCGGGAATGCGAGTGCTTGATATGTGTACAGCACCCGGAGGTAAGGTAGCTTACTTAGCTCATATGATGCAGGATAAAGGAGAAATAATTGCAATTGACCGGTATGAAAGCCGGTTGAATTTAGTTCGTAAAAACCTTGAACGGCTTGAAGTTACCTGTGTAAAAACACTTGAGATGAATGCCCTCGAATACGAAGGAGAACAGTTTGACAGAGTGCTTGCAGATGTACCTTGTTCGGGAACCGGAACATTATCCAAGAAACCGGATATCAAGTGGAAAAAAGATCTTATGGATTTACGCAAAATGAGAGAACTTCAGCTTCAATTACTTGTTAAAGCGGCGGCACTGGTTAAAAAAGACGGCTATGTTGTTTACAGTACCTGTTCAATTGAACCGGAAGAAAATTATGAAATTGTTAAAGAGTTTTTATCAACACATCCGGGATTCAGATTTGAGAAAGCGCCGGAATCGTTTGCCTCTGAACTGATTGATGAAAACGGCTGCATCCAGACTTTTCCGCACATTCATTTAATGGATGGAGCTTTTGCCGCAAAGCTTTTAAGAGTTGAATAATAATTTTCTGTTTACTGGTATAGTAAAAACTTTATATTTTTAGTGCATTCAGGAAACACAATCCATAAATAAAATAGTATTGGAATCATGCTTGATAAATTTGCTGAAGAGCTAAGGGCAAAAAGACTTTCTGCCGATATAACGTTGCAGCAAATGGCTGCTAAAACCCGTATCGATATTAAATTTCTTGAAGCTCTCGATGCCGGGGATTTCTTTTTCCTTCCTGAACTTTATGTCAAAGCATTCATTAAAGAATATGCCTCTGTTGTTGGCGCTGATCCGGAAATTACTATCAGGAAATACGAAATGGCAAAACAGGGGATAGACTTCGATACCACTGTTCAGCCGGTTCAGGAAGAAGTCATTCCGCAAAAAAAAGTAATTACTCTTGAATCACAGAAGCCGAAACAAGTGCAGTCTTTTGATGGGGTACAAAAACCTGTTAGTCCCGAGGATAAGGAAAAACAGGCAAGGCAGAAAAATATGCTGCTTATCACATTTGTCAGCGCCGGTATAATCATACTCGTATTTCTTTTTCTATTTGTATTCAGAAGCTCTGATGAAATTATCGTTCCGGAAAAATCTTATGAAGAAGTTGTCGATTCAGGCAGTCAGCGTTATGAAGAAACAACTGAAAGTTCCACAATTGATAGCGCAGGAAATATCGTTAGCATTACTGACAGCATTTCGCTCCAGGTACTAACGACAGATACATCCTGGGTTAAAATTATTTTTGATGATAAAAGAGAAGAAGATTTTATTCTGTTTCCTAATTCGCAGAAGCTGTTAAAAACCGGGAACAATTTTAAAATCACTCTGGGTAATGCCGGCGGTATTCAATTTAAACTTAACAATGAACCTCTCAACTTTACAGGAAAAGAAAAAACAGTGATGCATGTTATGATTGATTCGGAGGGATTAAAAACACTTTCTTCACCACCTGAACTGGAATAGATTGAATGGCGAAAAAGGCTGAACAAAGAATAGAGCAGTTGCGCAAAGAGTTATTAAAACATGATTACAAATATTATGTTCTCGCAGAACCTGAAATAAGTGATCAGGACTATGATTTTCTTTTAAAAGAACTTGAACAGCTTGAATCTGAAAACCCACATCTTATAACGCCGGATTCACCAACACAACGGGTAGGCAAAGATCTAACAAAAGAATTTAAACCTGTAACTCATAAAGTTCCGATGTTAAGTCTTGCAAACACTTACAGCGAGGAAGAACTTTTTGATTTTGACCGCAGAGTAAGAGAAGGTTTGCCATCCGGTGAAAAAGTGGAATATGTA
>JAEXTA010000177.1 GCA_023453665.1 Bacteroidota bacterium
ACTCTGGCCTGAAGGAAGAGTGGGCGGTTCATATAACACAACGCAACAGTGGCAGCAGTTTACAAATCTTTTAAAGACTGCAAGGAATGCAATTGTAGACGCGGTCCCTGATACAACTATACCGATCATGTTACATATCGATAGAGGTGGAGATAATGCAGGCAGCAGATGGTTCTTTGATAATATTAATTCTTACCAGGTAACATTCGATATAATCGGTCAATCATTTTATCCCTGGTGGCATGGCACATTAACACAGCTATCTCAAAATCTAAATGATCTTGCTTCAAGGTATAATAAAAAAATTATTGTCGTTGAGACAGCTTATCCCTGGACGTTACAATATTATGACAATGTCACAAACATTGTTGGTTTAGCATCGCAATTACAAACAGGTTATCCGGCAACTGTCCAGGGGCAGTTTAATTATTTAGTCGACATGATTCAGATTATTAAAAATGTTCCAAACGACAAAGGTTTCGGAATTTTTTATTGGGCACCCGAATTTATTTCTGTTCAACCAATCGGTTCGCCCTGGGAAAATTTAGCTCTCTTTGATTTTAGTAATTCAGTCCTATCTTCAATGTCAGCTTTTCATGATACCGTTTCGACTTTTTATGATGAAGAAAAAAATAAAATTTTTGACTTCAAACTATATCAGAATTTCCCGAATCCTTTCAATCCCGTCACAAGAATTAATTTTGAATTATCTGAACAAACAAATGTAAGAATTGTTGTCTACAATTCGCTTGGGGAACAAATCGATGTGTTGCTAAATGAATATAAAAATGCCGGCGCATACTCGATTGAATGGGATGGACTAAATTCTAACAATGTAAAACTGCCTTCCGGTACATATTTCGTAAATATGATTACCGAAAAGTATTCTTCTTCAATTAAAATGATTTTTATTAAATAAAATTATTTGTCAGAATATTTCTGATTCTGAGATTGGAAATACAATTAAATATTGATTCTGAAGATCAAATGTGATTTAACTGATATCTATGTTAATTGTATTTTAAACAGAGTTATTCATAATTATAACATTTCCGGAAATCACAAAAAGTGTCCGGAAGAATACTATTGTTTTTCTGAAAAGTAAATTTGTTATTAAGTTTACTAATTATATTTCCGGCATATCGGATTCATTTAAAGTTATAAATTTAAATATCCGGCAGGCAGGAACTACAAAAGTTATTTTAGATTAGTTGTTCTTCATTTTATTATAAAGGAAACTTTATGGAATTAGGGATACTGGATATTAGTGTAATCGTACTGTTTTTTGTTATAGTGCTTGGAACAAGTATGTTCAAAAGCAGGAAGGAAGAAACAGGTGAAGATTATTTTCTTGCCAGCAGAAGTCTTATCTGGCCAATTATCGGTATATCACTTATTGCTGCTAACATTTCATCTGAACAATTTGTAGGGATGTCGGGACAAAGTGCCGGCAATGTTGGTCTTGCAATCGCAAGTTATGAATGGATGGCTGCAATCACTCTTGTGTTTGTTGCGTTCTTTTTTCTTCCGAAATTTTTAAGCAGCGGTATTTATACTATCCCGGAATTTCTTGAATACAGGTACAACTCCGTTGCACGATCTTTAATGGCTTTTTACACAATGGTAATTTATGTAGGAGTAACAATCTCGGCAGTAATCTACTCCGGTGCAATTACTATATACACAATATTTAATGTTGATCTTGAAATGGCTGTCTGGATAATTGGAGTTATCGCCGCACTCTATACTACATACGGCGGATTAAAAGCAGTTGCATGGGCTGATGTTTTCCAGGGTACCGCATTAATCGTTGGCGGTGCAATTGTGCTGGTATTCGGATTATATGCAGTTGGGGGATTAGACAATTTCTTTACACATAATGAAGACAGGCTCCACATGGTTTTACCTGCTGATCATCCGGTACTTCCATGGACGGCTTTAGTAATAGGACTCTGGATTCCAAATATATATTACTGGGGATTGAACCAATACATTACTCAACGGACTCTTGCAGCAAAAAGTTTACGCGAAGGGCAAAAGGGAATCATCTTTGCGGCGGCAATAAAAATTATTATTCCATTTGTAATAGTGTTTCCCGGGATTATGGCTGCGCAGCTTTATGGTGATTCAATGAATAACACAGATGCTGCTTACCCGTTACTAATTAAGAATCTTATTCCGTCGGGACTAAAAGGATTTATGCTTGCCGCGATTGCAGGCGCTGTAATAAGTTCATTAGCATCGATGTTAAATTCAGCATCAACAATATTTACATTAGACCTATATAAAGTTTATATCAAAAAAGATTCATCACAAAAAAACTTAGTGTTTATAGGAAGAGTGATGACATTAATTTTTGTTGTGCTTGGATGTTTTATCGCACCATATCTTGGTGATCCAAAATTCCAGGGGATATTTACTTACATACAGGAATTCCAGGGATATATTTCTCCGGGAATATTAGCTGCATTTGTATTTGGAATTATTGTGAAGAAAGCTCCACCGGCAGCAGGTGTTGTTGCATTAGTTGCCTGCGTTCCGGTGTATGGATTTCTTCAATGGCAGTTTGGTGAAATAGCATTTCTCAACAGGATGGCAATTACATTCGGAATCATTTTATTATTGATGACAATTATCACATTGCTCAAACCACTAAAAGAACCAAAGATGCTTCCTAAGAGAGCAGATATTGATTTAGCTCCAACACCACAATAGATGTGGTGGGGTGGTGCAGTGGTATTGGTTACACTTATTCTTTATGGAATATTCTGGTGAGTGTTTTATAAATCAATTAAATAATTAAAGCTGATTCAATTTTATACGATGAGACAGTAAATTGACGCTCAATTAATTTTATTATTGGATTTTGACTCCATTAATGGATATCTCAAAACAATATCTACAAATTGAATAATTGTTCATTTTTGCTTCGTACCAATATTTGAAGGCGACATCAATACCTGATTCTATTGTTTCATCGATTTTACACTGGGGCTTTTCATTGTCCAGATCGTGAACTTCCCTGGTAATTTTATTTCCTATATACCTTTCACCATTTGAGTTTCCTTTAAATCGCCTCATTTAATATAAACTCCTGTAATATCGGGTAGAATAATTATCCTACCCGGTTCCCCCAGCCCCTCAACAATCGGGAAGGTCATCCAGATTGTTTTTTGTCGTTCTGTCCGGATCCGTTCTCAGGTACTTGCCATTTGAGCCATTTATTACCTTAATATATACTAACTTTCCATCAACAATTACGTAATAATCATAAAGCCTTAACTGAAGATCATTGATTATTTCTAAAGTGTTTCTGGGTGACCACCATTCTCCGTTGTTACATAATGCCAGAATATTTCCTGAGTTGTCTTTTTTAGTACTTGTCACTTTTCTCTCTACCATACTTTTTCCTACCGGATTTTCTTCACACCAAATGTCATATCATTTTTTGAAAATAGAAATACGTACTTATACTGATTTTTCAGCTACGAATACGTATATATACTGATGACAGAGTGAAAATTTTATGGTATTATTACTTTTGTAAATGAGTGAGCTTTAAGTGAACATAAAATTTATTCGTTTAATAATGTGTTATAATGGATAGCACATCTTCAAAATTCTTCGAGATTCTTACAAGCTGGTCAAGCCCGGTATTTATCCTGGTGATTATAGCCTTGGTTGTTATCGCTTTGATTTACTACTTGAACAGATATGTTATTAAACCAACAGAAGAAAAGCATCTCATAGAAAAACAGGAGATCGAAATAAAAAACAGCCAGTTAATGGCATTATTTGCCACACTGGATCCGGATCCGATAATAAGAATCAATGCAGATGGGGAAATCTTATTCTTTAACAATGCAGCATCAAAAATTCTGAATGTTAAAACAGGGGACCTGATCACAAATCATTTTGCTAATATCAGGGAAATCAAAACTAAAATAGAAAACAATCTTGTATCGGATATTCCCGTACAAATAAATGATATTCATTTTGACGGACTTATAGTTGGGAACTCAGATCTGAATATTGCTCAGATATACCTTCGTGATATCTCTACAATTAAATCTCTCGAAATAAAATTAAAACAATTATCTCAGTATTTACAAAATCAGATCGATGAAGAAAGATACCGGATTGCAAATGAGCTTCACGATGGTGTTGTTCAGGAACTTTATTTAATTAGAATGGGAATGAATAAAATAGAGGAAGAAAACCGGCTTGATCAGGATACGCATATGGAGTCTGTTAAATCAAAATTAAAATCTTTAAGTGATGAACTAAGAAGAATCATTTACGATCTTAAGCCCAAGGTACTTGATGAAATAGGTTTGGAACCTGCTCTGAATACTTTGTGCAACAATGTAAGCGCCGAAAGCGGAATTACCGGAAGTATACAATTGATAGGATTCAACGGAAGGTTAAATAAAAAACACGAATTATTTTTTTACAGAATAATACAGGAAGGCTTGAGTAATATTATTAAACATTCAGGTGCCAGTGAATTTAGTGTCTTTATGGTAAAGAATGATTCATCAATAAAAGCAATTATTACAGATAACGGGTGTGGATTAAAAGAAAAAAACTCTGACGATAACACTAAACATTTCGGGCTAATGAATATAAGGGAAAGAACCGAGGGCTTGGGTGGAACATTAAAAATTAACTCGAACACTAATGAAGGTGTCACACTTATTGCCGAGATACCATATAACTCTTAATAATTATGAAAAAAAATTCTATAAAACTATTGATTGCAGATGATCACGAACTGTTCCGGAAAGGAATTATCAGTCTTCTGTTAGGCGAGGAACGGATTAATATAATAGGAGAAGCAAATAATGGGAAAGATCTTATATATAAAACCCTATTGCTGAAACCCGATTTGATAATTACCGATATTGCTATGCCCGAACTATCGGGACTTGAAGCTGTAAAATTACTGCGTCAGCAAAACCAGCTAGCAAAGATTATTTTTCTTACGATGTATGGCGGGGAGGACTATATCTATCATTGCTATAAATCAGGAGGTGATAGTCTGATCAACAAAGATATTTCCAAGACAGAGCTGCTTCAGACAATTGAACTGGTTTGTGAAGGTGGAAAATATTTTGGGAGTAATTACACCGGGACTAAACTTGATGAGTTCATAACAAATTACGAACAAAAACCTGCGAATGAATTCACGGCTGATCTGAATGAAATATCACCAAAGGAATCTGATATACTTTTCCTGATTGCAGAAGGGTTAACGAGTAATGAAATAGCAGAGAGAATGCATATTTCAAAAAGAACTGTTGACACTCACCGGATCCATCTTATGCAGAAATTAAATCTTAAATCATTTCCTCAGCTGATGAAGTTTGCTATAAATTTTACAACAGAAAATAAACGAAAATAATATTTCCTTCGTTAACCGGCTATCAGTATAAATACTTACTTCAACTGATCTTCTCAGACATAAAATTCGAATTACTTCATTATTCTCAATTTACACTAATTTAAAAATACGTATATATACGTATATAATATCAGTTGCTGGATGAATAATTTTCTCTGAATTTTTATATGAATAAGGAGAAAAAATGTTCAAGGTTCTAATGTCTGTTGTGATGTTTTTATTATTTAACATTGCAACTTTATCGCAGGGGATGATCATTTCAAAAGAAAATGCAGATGAATTATTCGGGCAGGTAATAGTATCCATTCAAATACCATCAACTGAATTAAATACTTTTGCAACCCAATCATCAGATGTTTTAATGTTTAATATTCTGAATAATGAATTGTATATTTTGGATAATAAAAGAAATACTTTAAAACCATTAGGTGTTACAGTTAACAGTACAGAAACTTTTTCTGTTTATTCAGTTGAAATTGTTAAAAAATTATTGACAGATGGAAACAGTACAATTACTTATATTGAAAAAAGAAATGAAGTTTTAACGATGACAAATGGAATCTTTACTTTGGAATACTCATCATTTTGTCCACCCTATTGTCCTGATTAATGGAAGTATACAAAATAATTGCAAACCTGAATGTACTTGCCTGGTTTATATTGCCTATTAGACAGTATAATACCAGGTTTTTTTTATTCTTTTTTATTCTGGCTCTTTTTGATCCACTTGCACTTCTGAGTTTCTATATTGTAAAAGTAAGTACACAATATGTTTTTTCAGCCGGGACAACTATTCTTCTTTATGTCGCTCTATTTGATGTAAAGAAAAAATACAGGATACTTTTTTTTGCTTTTTCAGTTTTGATGTATGCAGTTTCTGTCTTTGTTTTTAGATTTAATGAGATATCAATTCATATAGTTATTCATTTTGTGATTCTCATTCAATTCTTAAAACTTTTAATGAAGAAGTACAGTGAAACCAGAACCTTGCTATGGTTCCAGATCATTCTGATTATTTATGAAGTATCACTTCTTTTAAAATTTTTTATTCTTATTACAGAGTCACAAATCGGGCCGGTATATTTTTATACCACAACTTTGATTCAGATTTTTATCGGAATATTTTTTCTTTTCGTGAATGAGAAAAATAGTCCTGCAATAAAATTTTGAATTTTAGAGTAAATGGTCTTTCCGCGTAAAAGTAGACTTTGAGTGTTGTTTACTTCTGTAATTCACAATATTATCC
>JAEXTA010000026.1 GCA_023453665.1 Bacteroidota bacterium
GAAAAGTATATTCTCCGGGGTCTAAGTTTGTAAAGGTAGCCTGATGTTGATTACTGTTGTATATCCAGTCAGCATTAAATCCTTCAAGCATATATGCATACTGATTTTTTTCGGGATTATTATAATCCAGTGAAGCAAATTCAAACGTGAAAAAATTTCTGTCGTGAGTCAGAATAATTTCATTTGCATAGAGAATATTTTCTTTAACATCTTTGTCATTTCCCGCGGTTACTGGCTTGTTGAAAATTCTTAAATCAGTAAACACAATGTTTGCATGTCTGTTTTCATTTATCAATTGCCGGGGATTAATAATATTTAATCCTTTTGTGCCGCCAAAGTAAATGTGCTGATCTTCACTACTGTAAAACCCGCAATTCTGAATGAACTCATTTCCCTGCAAACCGTCATTCGCATCAAAATTTTTAAATGTGTTTAAATCGGGATTGAACATCGAAATACCCTTGTCAGTACTGATCCAAAAGATTCCCGAATTATCCTGGACAACAGAATAAATGATATTACTTGGCAGACCATCATCGGTACTGTAATGGATAAACGAATTGCTGTCCGGATCCCATCTGTTCAAACCTCCGCCAAATGTTCCAACCCAGAGAACTGAATTTCTATCCATGCAAATACAAATAATTCGGTTGCTGCTAAGTGAAGAAAGGTCGCCGGCTTTGTGTTCAAATCTTTTAAATATTCCGGTTGAACGGTCAAACCGGTTTAAACCACCTGTGGTTGTGCCAGCCCAGATAAATCCTTTTGCATCTTCATGAATGGCTGATACTTCATTCGTTGAAAGTGAATTCTTATCCGATGGATTGTTTTTATAAATCTTGATCGATTTGGTTTCGGGATTGTATTCTGTTAAACCACCGGCACCGGTTCCGAACCATAATGTTCCGTCCGAGGATTCATAAACGGAGTGTATAAAATCACTGTTTAAAAAATTATCCGGATTATCTCTTCGTTTAAAATGTTCGATAGAAAAAGTTGATGGGTCAATACAATACAATCCGTTACCAAAAGTTCCAGCCCAGATTTTTCCTTTTTTATCCTGAAGCAATATTCTGATTTCAACTCCGCCAAAAAAAGATCTTTTCTCGTTCGATGAGATTAAAGTTTTTGCCGATGGCTGATCAGAATGTTGATCTGATAATCTAATAATGTTTCCTGTTCCGGTACCTATCCATAAATTATTTTTATCGTCTTCAAGTAGTGATGTAATTTCAGAACCATAAATTTCATCAGAGTAATTGAGCTTTAGAGTTTTTATTTCTTCAGAAAATGTATTGAATTTATTAAGCCCTGATGAGTAAGTTCCGATCCACAATACTCCGCTTTTATCCATTAATAATGAAACAATATAAGGTTCGCTTAAACTTCCCGGATCACTTGATGATTCATACACTATTTTTTTCCCCGTTGATGGAAAATATCGAATAAGTCCTGTTTCAACTGAACCTGCCCATACAGTTCCTTTATCGTCAACAAATATACTTCGAATAGAAAAATGTAAATCCTCTGAAATATGTTTTTTGAAAACCACATTTCCTGATTTTATTTCTTTTATGTTTGTTGAATAGAGTCCGGAATATGAACCAATCCAGAGCGTATCATTTTTTGCATAAAGTGCAGTTATTCCGTTGAGTAAAACATCATTTGGCTTATCAGCAAAAAGTCTGAAGTTAGAAATTCTGTCCGTAACAGGATCATACATATCAAGTCCGCCTTTACCGCCAATCCATATTTGTTTAAGTTTATCTTCTACTAATGAAAAAACAAAATTTCCGCTCAATGAATTTTTAGAATCGGGATTATACTTGTAGTTATTGAATTTATCTTTAAGCGGATCATACCTGCTTAAGCCATTCCTGGTTGCGATCCAGAGATTGCCGTCACTGCCTTCTATAATATTCCAGACAATGTTGTCTATAAGTGAGTTCGGGTTGTTTTCAGTATGACTAAAATTTTTAAATGTTCCGTTGTGTAAATCAAATCTGCTGAAACCTTCGCGTGTACCAATCCAGAAAATGCCTGTGTCGGTTTCACATATAGTATTAATAGCATAATCGGGCAAACTATTTTCATTACCGGGTTTATGTCTGAACACGGTGAATTTATAACCATCATAAAGATTTAAGCCATCCTGTGTGCCGAACCAAAGTAAGCCGAGTTTATCCTGGTAAATACTTGTCACCTGATTCTGCGATAAACCGTGTTCAGTTGTCAAATGTTTAAATTTTACTTCAAGTCGTTGTGAAAAAACCGGACTAGATACGATTGTACTTAGTACAAACAAATAAAATATTTTGTATAGCTTTATCAGCATTAATATTTGTGAATTGTTAGGGGAATGACGATTGAATATACACTCAGTTCATTTTTCCTGCAAGCAATCAGAAAATATTCTCTAATATCCGGAAATGTTATTCTTGTTCTGATCGGCGTTTTTTTTAAGTTTTAGTTAAGGAAAATTTATACTAGTGAAAATGTATTTCAAGTCTGTACTAATCTGGATAGTTATGGCTTTGCTCGCAGTTTTAAACGGAGCCTTTCGTGTTTATATTATTTTACCTTTTACCAGCGAAGCCGTTGCACATATTATCAGCACAGTTATCTTCTTGGTTGTTCAATTCTTAACAATATATTTATTCATTAAAAAAATAAAACTTCAGCATGTTATATCAGCAGTTAAAATAGGACTGTTATGGGTTTGTATGACTGTTTTGTTTGAATTTATATTCGGACATTATGTAATGAACCATCCCGGGGAAAAACTTATAGCTGATTATAATATTTTTAATGGAAGGCTGTGGTTATTAGTTTTACTGAACAATATTGCAGCGCCGGTTTTTTCTTTTAAAATTAATAAAACGAAATAATAAAATATCACTTACAGCGGGTTTGGTTTTGAATAAACTATTTGAAGAGAAAAAAACAGTAAGCACGTATGACTCAGATTTTCAAATGAAACTGAAACTAAGTTCCATTTTTAATTATATGCAGGATACAGCCGCTGTTAACGCTGATCAACTTGGATTGGGCTATGAACATCTTATGCCTCTTGAACTGGCATGGGTTTTATCATGGGTAAAAGTTGAAATAGATGATTATCCAGTATATGGTCAGGAACTATTGTTAAATACCTGGCCCAAATGCAGTTACAAATTATATTCCATGCGTGATTTCAGAATTAAAGATATGAATGAAAAGATTTTGTGCCGTGCAACTACCGCCTGGCTTCCTATCAATATTAAAACGAAACGTGTTACCGGTATTCAGAATCTGCCGGCTCCTATTCCGTATAACCCTGATCTCGTTGGTGTGGATGAATTACCTTCAAAGATTATGATCCCTCATACAAAACAAATTCTGTTTATAAAAAAGTTCAGGTACAATGATCTTGATATAAATCACCACGTGAACAATGTTAAATATGTTGAGATGGTACTCGATTCATTTACAATAGAGCAATATCTGTCTCATTCAATAAAAAGTATAACAGTCTCTTTCTCATCAGAAAGTTTTTATGGTGATGAAATTGAAGTGAACATAGCTTCAGGTGAAAATGAGTTTGTTAATTTTGTTGAAGGGATTAATGTTCAAACCCAAAAGCAGGTTTTTGCTTCAAGGGTTGAATGGAAATAGCCGGGATAATTCTTTTTCGTAAACTTATTCTTTCTCTCTTTTTTTATAAAACACCGGATCATTCTGGAACCATACCATTTTATTTTCATGAAATACGACGAGTGCATTTTCAAGTGATTCAATTTCCAGATGAGGATGATTGTAATAAAATGTTTTAGCTGTTGAAATGTCTTCAAGCGAAGTATCAAATAAATAACTTCTGCTGTATAGACATGTTGAATCAGCATTAAATACGAATGTCTCTTTTATTTTTCCGCATCTGTATTTTTGCTTTGAGTTATGATCATAAACACAAGCGTAGTTTTCAAATTCCCATTTCCCTTTAATACTTTTCTGTTCAACAGAATCCGAAAAAAACATCCTGAAATCCTGAAGCATCATAAAATCATCTTCAAATGAAATTCGTTTTGGGTCAAAAATATAAACCACATCATTTCGCCGTTTATTAATAATATCACGTGAGTATTCAAT
>JAEXTA010000225.1 GCA_023453665.1 Bacteroidota bacterium
GTTCAGGGATAACTGGGGTTTTGAATTAAATCTTTCGCTCGGCAGAAGTAAAGATTCCGACAAAGAGTTTACTTCTTATGAAGCCAGTTTAAGTTCGTGGTATAATATTTCGCCAAAGTGGAGCGGCAACCTTTACGGCGGTTATACAAGAACATATAATTTTGACCGTGACTATCTTGCTTACTATTCATGGCTTGGGGCATATATTAGCTGGCAGGCATTTTCTGTTTTGAATATCGGAACTTCGTATGATATGTACACAGAATTTAATCCCGATGGAAACATTGAAGATATTGCATTCAACGCGCGACCATATTTTTCTTTAACACCAATTAATGATCTGAATATCAGGGTTTATGTTGATAATGTTTTTATCCGTTCATCAGACAGAATGGAAAGGATAATCGCCGGATTTTTATTCTCATATAACTTCTTACCCAAAAGCTGGATATACTTAGCTGTTAATGAAACACACGACAGAAGCGATGAATATGATTCCTCAAATAATTTATTACCGAACAGGTTTCATCTTACAAGCCGGGCTGCTGTTCTTAAAATAAAATACCTTTACTACTTCTGATAGTGGCTTTCAAATTATTGATGAAGTAATTTGTGTTCAAAAATACGAAGGAAGTATGTCTGCAACGCGGCTCGTAAAAAAACTTAAAATTAAACCGGGCGAAAAAATATTATTAATAAATTCACCACAGAATTATTCCGACTTGCTTAAACCATTGCCGGAAGGAACAATAGTCACGAACAAACCCTCAGGAAGATTCACCTCAATTCATATATTTATAAAAAGCAGATCAGAGTTGAATAAGGAGTTGCGAAGAATAAAATCTCTGCTGAATGATAACGGGATGACCTGGTTTTGTTTTCCAAAAAAATCTTCTGGGATTAAAACGGATATCGACAGAGATTCAGGCTGGGAAGCGATTGAAAAAACGGGGTTAAGGTTCATCACTCTTGTTTCAATTGATGAAGTATGGAGCGCATTTGGTTTAAGATTTGAAAAAGAAGTTAAGATTCAGAAAGTGCAAGAACCATCGACTGAAGAGAAAAAATATATCGATAAAGAAAAGAAGATCGTTAAAACCCCGCCCGACCTTCAAAGTGAACTTCAGAAAAATAAAAAGGCTTTTGAATATTTTAACTCGTTAGCATACTCACATAAAAAAGAATACGTATTGTGGATAATCGAAGCGAAGAAGGAAGAAACAAGAAAAGCACGTATCTATAAAATGATTGAGAAACTCAATTCCGGTTTAAAGAATCCTTCGGATAAAAAATAATTCAAGCTGGAAGTTTATTTCCCCACTTCATAATAGTTTTATGAAGCCTGTGGAAGAACCCCATTGGTTCAAGGAACATTAAAAGACAATATCCGTGAATTACATTCATTCCGTTATCTTGACCAAACTTTATTGCTTCGTCTGATTCAGAACCCTGCTGCATCCAGAAATTTTTTATGCCAGCATCAAACGCTTCTGAAATAATTATTTCAGTAACAGCGGGCTGAACTACAGCCGCCACTGTATCAACAGGATGAGTTATTTCAGCAATATTCTTATACAATTTTATTCCGTTTACTGAACCACCCGATGGATTGATAGCATAAACATTATAACCTTTGTCAACCAACTGGTTATATAATGTATATCCGAATCCTTTACCAGTTTTAGATACACCGGCAACAGCAATATTTTTCTTTGAAATAAATCTGTCAATCATTGATGATGTTACAGTCATTTGCGGCTCCTTTCCAGACGAAAATAATTTGCGGGTAGTTATTTGATAAATTGCCCCTGTATTTCTGCACCAATAAAATCACACCTGAATAAAAACTTATAAAACATACTCCAAGTAAAAATGAAAACAACTCTTTGTTTGTTTCAAAAAACATAAAACCCAGATAGATACCTGCCATAAGCAGTATTAGGGGTATTCCATAAATGAACATACTTGCTGTAATAATTTTTTTGCCTTCGAGTGAAACGCGGACTTTGTCACCGCATTCAACACCAAAATTATCTTTTACTTTAAGCTGCCTGTCCGTTTCACCGGACGGTTTGCAGTAAACCTTTGCCGAACAATCTTCACATTTTTCTTTGCTAAGAATGTTTATGACAGCAAAACCATTACCGCATTCGGTAACAATCCCCTCTTCAATCAATTCTTCATTATACATAACAGCCTGCCGTATTTTTAAAGAACACTAGTTTACCGTCTCTTCTTTTTTTATCTGAGCATTTTGAGGATGAAGAAGATCGATTGCTTTTGTACTGCACTTCTCAATCGGGACTTTACTTAAGTCAAGTTTTGTGTAATCAATTATTGCCAGGTTATTTTCCATAACGACCCCGCCATCGGATTTACGTGCGCAGATACCGCATCCGATACATGAAACAACGCAAACCTTTTTTGCTGTTTTGGGGTCATCCTGGTTTTTACAGAATACAAATAACTGTCTGTCAGAAGGATGTATTTCAATAATTCCGCGCGGACATGCTTTTGCACAAAGTCCGCATCCCGTACACAGCTCATCAACAACAACGGGTAAACCGTTATCATCCATGTACATTGCCCCGAACTGGCATGCGTCAACACATTCACCACCGCCAAGACAGCCATACAAACAAAGTTTATCTCCTCCCGAAACCAATGCTTGTACTGTGCATCCAGTGGGACCATTGTAGGATACATCTTCTTTAACAGCGGCTTCGTGGTTTCCGCCTTTGCATAAAACTCTTGCAACAAGTTTTATTGTATCGCCGGATTCAACACCAAGTATTCTTGAAATTTCTTCAACAACATCAGCACCGCCAACAGGACATCCGTTAGCCGCGGCTTTACCTTCAACAACTTTTACCGCGAAATCATAACAGCCTGCGTTACCGCAAGCGCCGCAGTTTGCGTTAGGAAGCACTTCGTTTACTTCTGCTATTTTAGGGTTTTCTTCAACACGAAGTTTTTTATCGGCGATTGCAAGCGCTCCTGCAAAAATAAATCCGAGTCCGCCCATTGTTGATATTGCAATGATTAATGTAAAATCCATTTTTATTTTCCTTTTACTTCTTCATATCACTAAGATTTAACACTCTACTATGTCATCCTTCGACAAGCTCAGGATGACAACAATATTAATTCACTAAATACTTTTCAAAACCGGTGGAATAAAAAATCTTTCCTAAACTATCGACTATCATTACTTCTGTGTTTTCTAAAGTCTCTATTAGTTTCATACCTTCATCTTTACCAAGAACAAACACTGCCGTTGCGAGCGCATCAGCTTCCATATCTGTTTGAGCAATCACAGTTACGCTTCTGCATTTGTCGGATGGATAACCTGTTTTGGGATCAAGTATATGATGATACCGCTTACCATCTTTTTCAAAATACTGTTCATAGTCTCCGGATGTAGCGACAGCCATTCCGTTCAGCTTTAATGTACCAAGTAAGTTTGTTGAGCTTCGCGGATGTTGAATACCGACAACCCAATCTCTGCCTAACTCACGTATCTCTCCGCCTGCATTTACAAGAGCTGTATTTATTCCATTACGTTTTAAAAGTTCGATTGCTTTATCAACAGCATATCCTTTGGCTACTGCACCAAAGTTTAACTGAACACCATTCGCTTTAGTGAATGAAGCGTTAGAATTAAACCGAATATTTTTCCAACCCGATAAACTTTTTGCAATCAAAATATTTTTTTCTGATGGCAGTACAGGATCAGAACTTCCAAATTTCCATTCATCGATAAGAGTACCAAGACTAACATCAAATGCGCCGTTTGAAATTTTGTTAAGCGAATCACAGTACAACATTACTTCAAATATTTCGGGATGCGGAGCAAAAAGTGTTTCGTTTGAATTATTAATCTTTGTAATTGTTCCAACATCTGAGTGTGATGAGAACAGGTCATCGATTCTTTTTATTTCATCAAATGCTTTTGTGATAATTTTATCTGCTTCTGTTTCGTTCATCCCCTTAACCTGAATTTCAACCAACGTGCCCATTAAAAGCCGGGTCCGTTTAGTCAAGAGATTTTCATTATTGTTTTTTGCAAAGAAAAATCCGATTGCAAAAAGCACAATGAATGCAGAACTATATAAAATTATTTTTTTCAATTCTTTCTAAGCAGTTACAATTCTTACTAACAATTTATTCGGCGCGCAGGCTATAACATCACCTTCTGCTGCAGCAAGTGAATGTTTGCATATTCCATTTTTGCAGGATGATGAATGAACGCGAACAATACCATCATGAAGGGTTAACCCGGTTTTCCCGATTACACCATCAACTGAAATATTTTTGAAATTCTTTTCCAATGAAATTTTGTCAACCAATCCTTTTTCATTTTCAATCAGTAATTCTTTTTTGCCTGAATGAAGTAATGTTGAAAAGAAATCAGATTCTTTATACTCTGCGGTAAATAAATATTCAGCTTTCCGGTTTTTAATTTCATTTCTCAGGTTAAACAACGCAAAGTTTAATTCATCTATTGAATAAACAGAGTTGTTTGAGTCGCTGAATATAAGGTCGGAATCAACTTCATCCTTTAATTTTTTAATTCTGTAAGTAACAATACCTTTGTTAGAAAAATTTTCTTTTCTTGATGATAAATCAAGTTTATTAATAACCGCATTAAAATTTGAATCGGCTATCAGAACCGGGTCTGAGTTACTCTTAACTTTATTTCTGAATGATGAAATGATCTTCGATAATATCTGTTCATCAGCAGGAATAAATCCATGTATTGAATAGTAATTTATTTTAGAATTATTGCTCAATTTACCGGTAGTAATCCCAGCGCCTAATGCTACCGTTGATAAACCGGCTATCTTGAAAAAGTTTCTTCGTGAAATCATTTTATTCTCCTTAAATGTCAAAAGTCAGACGTGAAACGTCAGACCAAATTATTAAAATCTTTTTGTCACATTGAGCTGGTCGAAATGTGACCGTCAGTCTTCGGCACCCGCCTCAGGCGGGCAGACTGACAATCCGTGTTTTCAATTAACAACAACCAACACACTACTTACCACAAACCAAACTCAAATCATTCCCGCAAAGCCCATAAAGGCTAATGCTAGTATGCCTGCAACGATTAATGTAATCGGTGCACCTTGAAATGATTTCGGAACATCTGCTAAATCAAGTTCTTCTCTTATACCAGCCATAATAACCAGCGCCAGAGTAAATCCCGCTCCCGCACCTATTCCGAAAACCACACTCTGAAGAAAATCATATTCTTTCATTGATGCGAGCAATGCAAGCCCTAGTATTGCACAGTTAGTTGTTATCAGCGGAAGAAAAATTCCCAGTGCTCTGTACAAAGGCTGTGATACTTTTTTAATCACCATTTCCACAAACTGAACTAATGCGGCAATAACCAGAATGAATGATGGTATCTGTAAAAACTCGAGAGAGTAAGGAACAAGTAAAAGGTTGTACAATAACCAGCTTACTATCGCTGTTAAAACCATGACGAATGTTGTTGCAAGTCCCATGGAAATGGCAGATGAAGTTTTATTTGATACTCCAATGAATGGACAAATCCCAAGAAAGTATGCAAGCACAAAATTATTTACTAATGCTGCTGAAATAAAAATTATTAAGAGTTCCATAATTAAATACCTGCTTCCTTCAATACTTCATCAGTAATATCTTCTTTACCTGAACGTTTGTATTGAGCAAGAAGTGATTCGCGTTCAAGGTTTTTCTTTCGTTCTATATAAACATTTGCAAAGCCCATCATCAGTCCGAGTGTAAGAAAAGCACCTGCAGGTAGAATCATTATAAGCCATGGTTCAAATGCGTTTGGTAAAACCTGGTAGCCGAGTAATGTTCTTGAACCGATGATTTCTCTTATTCCCCCAAGCACAAAAAGTGAAATCAAAAAACCTGCACCGTTGCCAAGTGCGTCAAGCACTGATCTTAAAGGACTATTCTTTGAAGCAAACGCTTCTGCTCTTCCGAGTATTATACAGTTAACAACGATCAGCGGGATAAACGGACCTAATGCTTTACTTAATTCCTGGAACTGTGCTTTCATTACGAGATCAACGATTGTTACAAATGTTGCTATGATAACTATGTATGCTGCTATACGCACCTGGTTGGGAATTAATTTTCTTACAAGTGATATAAGAAGACTTGAAAACACAAGCACAAAAGTAGTAGCAAGCGCCATCGCAATTCCATTTATTGCTGAAACTGTAACCGCAAGTGTTGGACACATTCCGAGTATTTGTTTGAATGTCGGATTTATTTCCCACAATCCTTTTGTAAATTCTTTAAGGAGCGTTACCTGTTTTTTCATTTTGCAGCTCCTTTTTCTTCAAGTGATTTCAATTTTGCAATACCTTCATTTACAATTGTGACAACAGCTCTTGATGAAATTGTTGCCCCTGTTATAGATTGAACTTCATTCGGATTTGATGGTTCAACTCCTTTTACAAGCTTTATCGTTGGTACAGGGGTTAATCCATTATATTGATCCTTGTAAGGGGCTTCAAGAATTTTTGTACCGAGTCCCGGAGTTTCAGATTGTTCAAGAACTTCGATAGAAGATATTTTGTCTAACGCCGGTGACAGACCTATCATTAATTTTATTTTTCCCTGGAAACCATTACCTGAATAAACCAGGGAGTAACCAAAGAAATTATTTTGTTCATCAAAAACTTTATAAGCCTCAAAATCTTTTGATTGAACTGGCTCATATTTCTTTCCTTCAGGATGAACAAGAAATATTGCGCGTTCTGTTTCAGCTTTTTGATTGACAGCGATTTTAGGCGCTGCCCAGTTGTTTACAAGCGATAATGAACCACCTGCAATAACTCCTATAACTGTAAGTGTAGCGACAATCCTGATTACCTCTTTCATTTCTTCGCTCCCTTCTCAACACCGAATATTCTTGGCTTTGTATATCTGTTTATCAAAGGAACAAATCCATTCATAAACAAAATTGAATACATAACTCCTTCGGGCAGCCCGCCATAAATTCTTATTACAACAAGAACGAGAGAAATTCCCAAACCGAAAATCCACATTCCCTTACCGGTAATTGGTGATGTAACCCAATCGGTCGCCATAAACATTGCGCCAAACAGGAAACTTCCAGCGAAGATGTGAAAAACAGGGGAAGGATTGTGAGGGTCGAGCATCCAGAAAATTCCGCCAAAGATAAACATTCCGATTATCATTGAAACCGGAATACGCCAGTTAACAATTCCAACAGCAATTAAAAATATTCCGCCAATAAGTACAGCTATAGCGGAAGTTTCTCCAAGTGAACCTCCGATATTTCCAATTGCCATTGGGACTGTTTCAGTAAAAACTTTATCAAACTTTAATGCCGCCAGCGGAGTTGCACTTGTAATACCATCAACTGCAAAATTTGGTTTAGTCCACGTTGTTATCTGAACTGGAAAAGCAGCTTGCAGAAATGCTCTTCCTACTAATGCCGGGTTGAAGATGTTGTAACCAAGTCCGCCGAAAATTTGTTTGCCAAGTCCTATCGCAACAACAGAACCTATTGCAGTTGCAGAGATAGAAAAATTCGGAGGAAGTGTAAGTGAAAGCAGCAAACCCGTTAAAGCTGCGCTTCCATCAAACCATGTTATTTGCTTTTTTCTTATTGATTGAATTGCTGATTCAGTTCCGACTGCAAAGACTACCGCGGTAATCATTATAAAAATCTGCTGCCACCCGAAGAATACGAGTGCGCCTGCTATTGAGGGAACTAATGCTGCAACAACAAACCACATAACTTTTTGTGTCGTCCACTTCGAGTGTAAATGTGGCGATGTTGTGAGATCAAACTGAACTGTTTTTTTTGTTTCTGTAATTGTAGCTGTTTCCATAATTATTTTCTTAGTGAAACTGAGTGGACTAAGTATCTTAGTGGTTTAAAGGAATTTACCACTTAAGCACTAAGGACACTTAGAGTCACTTAGTTGAGGCAGCTCTTTCGCGCTGCATTTTTATAACTTCCTGTTTTCCTAATCTTAACCATTGAACAAGCGGAATGTTAGCCGGGCATGTGTAAGCACACGTTCCGCATTCCATACAAACAGTTATGCCTAATTGTTCAGCATCCTCAAACTTGCCGAGCTGGCTGTAACGGACTAATCTTGTAGGCATAAGATTTAAGGGACATACATCAACACACTGACCGCATTTTAAGCAAGCTGTATCGGGTTGTTGTTTAACTTCATCTTTTGTAAGTACAACTATGCCCGAAGTTGCTTTCATAACAGGCGCTGAAAGATCATACTGTGCAACGCCCATCATCGGTCCGCCGACAATTACTTTTGCCGCATCTTCTGTTACGCCTCCGCAGTATTCAATAACATCTGTGATTGTTGTACCAATTGGGACAATTAAATTTTTAGGATTTTTAATTCCCTTACCCGTAACAGTTAATGCTGCGGTAATTGAAGGTTCACCTTTCACCACGGCATCATAAATTGCCACGGCTGTTCCGATATTTTGAATAACAGCACCAACATCCATAGGAAGTTTCCCCGGGGGAACTTCTTTTCCTGTTACTGCTTTGATGAGCATTTTCTCTGCACCCTGAGGATATTTTGTTTTTAACGAAACAACCTCAAGATTATTTTCATTGTGAACCTGTTTGATGAGAAGTTCAATGGCTTCCGGTTTATTGTTTTCAATTCCAATCGCGCCTTTACCTACGCCAAGTGCACGCATAATTAATTTTAATCCACCAATAACCGCTTCAGGTCGTTCCATCATAAACCTGAAATCCCTTGTAAGGTAAGGTTCACATTCGCATCCATTAAGAATTACATAGTCAATTTTTTTATCAGCAGGGGGCGATAGTTTTACGAAAGTCGGAAATGCAGCTCCACCCTGACCGACAATTCCGGCAAGTTTCACTCTCTCTCTGATATCTTCCGCTGATATCTGGTCAATATCCAATGGTTCAAAAAGCGAAACTTCAGTTTGACCATTAACATTAATTACTATTGCATCCTTTGGAAAACCGCTGCTATTAGTTTCCTTTCCGAGACTCGCGACCGTACCATTAACCGGGCTGTAAACCGGTGCAGAAATAAATCCGTCTGCCTGTGCTACAAGCATTCCAGCCGTAACAACAGCGCCTTTTTTAACAAGCGGTGATGATTGTTTGCCAAGGTGTTGTGATAAAGGTAGTATTACCTGCTTAGGTAAAGGCATAAACTCGAATGCCTGTTTTTCTGTAAACGATTTTTCTTCAGGTGGGTGAATTCCGCCGTGAAATGTTTTTGAGTGCACGATATATTCCGTTAGTTTTTGTTCAACGAATCCGAGCTCATTATTTTATAATTAGCAACATTGTGCATTTATAAAATATTATTTGATTTCAGGCGATATTTTCACAATCTGTGCCAAGTAAAGTGTTTTTTTTGATATGATTAGTGTGAAAATTCAAGACATAAAACGAATTAATAGGATTTATGTTTTGTGTGGTAATGGTTCTTTTTCAAAAGTGAAAAAGAAGTTATAGCATAAGTGAGAATGGTATATCGTTTATTATAGATACTTTCGCATTATTGGTCTTGTCGCAGATCTTCTTTCAACTTCATTAAATCCTGCCTTTATAAACGCTGAAGCTGTTCCTGTCCAGATGAAAGCAGGCGCCGATTTGTCATTTTTTGTTTCAACCGGATATCCTTCAACAATTTTTGCTTTGTTTATTTTTGCAAACTTTACTGCTTCATTTATTAGTTGAACAGATAATCCTTTTTTTCTGAAATTTTTATGAACAAAAAAGCAAGTAATTGACCAAACCGGTTTATCATCGACAGGTGAAAGTATTTTTGAGTTTGCAAGCACAGGATATTTTTCTCTTGGCTGGATCGCTATCCATCCTGCAGGCTTATTATTATGGTAAGCTATTAATCCGGGAACAATTCCTTCTTTCACAATTTTCTTCATTGCTGTTTTTGTTCTTCCGTCTTTGCGCTTTTCATCATACTCTTTTCTTCTCATCATCCAGTACATGCACCAGCACCCGGCACAGGCGCCGTTTTCGCCGAAGAGAATTTCAAAGTCTTCCCAGGTTTGCGGAGTTAAAGGTTTGAATGTTGTTTTCATTTATTAGTTACTTAGTTTGGATTTAAGAACACTGATTAACGAATTATGATTTTTGATTTATTTATTCAGATTCTTTTGAGCTGTTTCAACACTTTTTACAAAAATAGAAATTAATTCATTGTTTTCTTTTAACGCCGATTGAAATTTTAATTCAGATTTATGTAAAGATGCTTTATCTAGAATTTTCAGACAGATGAATGACTCTCTTAGTTCTTTCAAAATTATTTTCAGTTTATGAATAAAATCCTTTCTTGATTCTCCACTCTGTGCTTCTCCATAATTTAATGCTGGAGAAGTTCCCGAACGTATCAATTGTCCAGATAAATGATTTCCTGCTTTCGTGTTCGGAAGTTCATTTACTATTTCGATTATTAAAACTGAAAAATCAATTAATCGTTCTTCAAGCTCGAACTTATTCATTTGAGGTCTCATTAAGAATGTTTTTCTGACTTCTTAAATCTAAAATCGTTAATCGATGTTCCTAAATCAACAGGTTTTCTGAAACCATTTCCAATAAACTGAATCGTACGGTATGTCAACAAAATTGTTTATAAAAAAAGGAATAGTAACTTTTAATGAACACACAGGATATTTTACTTTATTTACTAATCGGACTGACATTGTTCATCTTCCTTAGAAGATTTCTAAGGAATAAAAAAGTTAAACACTATTCGGCTGTTGATCTTAGCCAGCAAATGAAGAAAAACAAAAACACTCTTCTTCTCGATGTTAGAACAAAAGCTGAACGTGATTCACAAAAGATAAATGGTTCAATACATATCCCGTTACATGAATTGAATACCAGGGTTGAAGAATTAAAAAAGTACAAAGACAAAGAAATAGTATGCTATTGCCAAACTGGAAGCAGAAGTGTTTCAGCAGCAATTATATTACAGAAAAACGGTTTTAACATTGCGAATCTTCGCGGAGGAATTTTAGGATGGAATTCAGCAGGACTAAGATAATTTATTGGACGAAAAAAGTGGGACCGGTTGCACTCGGTGCGTTAGGTGGATTTTTATATTACACATACATTGGCTGCAATTCAAATTCATGTGCAATTACAGGCGATCCTTATATAAGTACAATTTACGGCGCTGTTGTGGGCAGTGTTTTTACTCAATGGGGAACTGAAAAGAAAAAAGTTACAGAGGAAAATTCAACGGAGAATATTTAACAATGAATTATGGCTTATCAAAAAAAGTCAGCACAGGTTTTGAATCAACAATTGAAAAAGTAACCGACGAACTTAAGAAAGAAGGCTTTGGTGTTCTTACAACAATCGACGTTAAAGAAACACTAAAGAAAAAACTTGATGTAGATTTTAAAAAATACACAATACTCGGCGCGTGTAACCCACCGATAGCTCACAAAGCATTGCAGATGGAAGAAGAACTTGGTTTGCTTTTACCATGTAATGTTATAGTTTATGAAAAGGATAATGAGACTCAGGTATCGGTATTTGACCCGATGGTTATGACAAATATTGTTGATAATCCTGAAATGAAAGCAGTTGCCGCAGAAGTCCGAAGCAGACTTGAAAGAGTATTAGAAGCAGTTTAATTATTTATATATCAAAGAGGAAAAACAAATGGCTGAACATTTAACTAAACAGACTTTCCAGGAAAAAGTTTTTAACTACGAAAAAAATACTGAATGGAACTACGAAGGCGAGATCCCCGCGGTGGTTGATTTCTGGGCACCATGGTGCGGTCCATGCAAAATGGTTGGACCGGTAATCGATGAACTTTCTGAAGAGTATAAAGGCAAAGTAAATTTTTATAAAGTTAACACTGATGAAGAACAGGAACTCGGCGGAGTGTTTGGAATCAGAAGCATCCCCTCATTGTTATTCATTCCTGTAAAAGGTCAGCCGAAGATGGCGGTTGGTGCACTTCCAAAAGAATCAATGAAAGAAGTAATTGAAAAAGAACTTCTTACACCTGTTGCTTAGTTGAATAAAAAAAGATTATATGAACGCTGTACTAAAATTGTAAGTACGGCGTTTATTTTTTATTAACCAGAATTACTCCCGCAGTAATTATTATGCCTGCAAGTATCATCAGCAAAGTTATCTCTTCATTCAGCAAAACCCACGAAGCAATTACAGTAACAAATGGTTCGAAATAAAGGAACGCACCGACTTTAGCTGATTCCATTTCCTTTAACGACTGCGCCCAGAATACATAAGCAATCCCCGAACAGAAAATTCCGAGAAATAAAATTGCAGTCCATCCGGTAGAAGAGAGCTGAAGAACAGATGCTATTGAACTTTTATTGATAGCAAACGGTGCAATAATAATAATCATTATAAGAAACAAAAATAAAATCGTCATCATAGGAGGATAGTTAACGAAGATCTTTTTATTTACAAGTGAATAAACACTCCACGTAAACGCACTGCCGAGAACAAGGAAATCTCCTTTGTTTGAAATAAACCCGATGGAAGTGAAATCGCCTTTACTCATAAGTAACAATAGTCCGAAGAACGAAATGATAATCCCGGAAATTTTTAGAGGGGTCAAATATTCTTTAAGGAACAACAGCCCAAGCAGAGCCATAAAAACAGGAGTGATACCAATGACCCATCCTGTGTTTGCAGCACTCGTGTATTGAAGTCCTGTTACCTGTATCCACAAATGAAAAACAGCGATCAGCGCTAACAACAATATTCCGCGGTGACTTTTAAGATTAATAGTAAAACTTTTTTTAGTTCTCACCGCAATCACTGACAAGAATATTGTTCCCAGTAACAAACGAAGAAAAATAATTGAAAGCGGCACCAGTTCATCAAGTGCAACTTTTGTTGCGATGAATGAAACACCCCAGAATACTACTGCTGAAAGAGGTTTCCAGTATTTAATTAGTTTTGATTTCAACGATTGGATAGAAAATAATGATGTGAGAAAGATAAAGAATAAGAATAAGATTAGGAATCATTCTTCTTAGTGTCCCTAAGTGCTCTTAGTGTCTTAGTGGTGAAATCTTCTAAACAATTCCTTTAAGATATGCCTGCCTTTTCTTCTCAGGAAATTTTTCAATTGCATATCGAAGCATAGTACGCGGCATTACTTTATAATGTTCTTTCAGAAAATCTTCTTCAGCATCCATGTCGCGGTTACCGATTTCACGTAACATCCAGCCGACACTTTTTTGTATCAGGTCCTCTTTATTCTTCAATAATTTTTCTGCGAAAATAAATGTCAACGTAAAATCACCATTTCTTATAAAGGTGTAAGTCGAAAGAATACCGATCCGCTTTTTCCACAAATCTTTCGATGAAACAAATTCAAAAAGAATTTTTCTGTCACGTTCCAGCAAATAATCACCCAGAATTTTGGGCGCTGAGAGATCAACAAGATCCCAGTTATTAATGTACCTGGTGTTTGCAAGATAAAGATCAACTATCTTTTTCTTTATTGCGTCATCACCTTTTTGATACTGATGAATAAGAATGAAAAGAGTTGTTAATCTTTCTTCATGAATTTTGGAACTTAATAATTGTTTTAAATCTTTAAGAGATAAATGATAAAACATTTTTGCGATCTGCCTTTGAACAGGAACTTTTATTCCAACAAAAATATCTCCTTCACCATATTCACCGGGATCAGTTTTAAAGAACCTCTGAAGAATTATAGCATGATCAGGGTTTGAATGCTTCTTTATTGTGTTGTGAAATTCGGTAACGCTCATTTGATTCCTTTAATTCGTAACAGATTTAATCCAGGTTAACATTTCTTCAAGTGCAACGGGTGAAAAGGTTTCTTCAATTTTTGAGTACTCAGAAACAGCACCGGTTTCAGATTTTTGGAACAAATGATTTAAACTTTTCAATTCCTTTGTTACAAAATTTTTATTTCCTGCTTCAGTCAGAATTTTTTCGATTGCACTTAAATTTTCCTTTGGGGGAACCTGCAGATCATTTTCACCATTTAAAGCGAGTAAAGGACATTTAACCTTTTTCAGATATAGCGCCGGATCAAATGAAAGAAAATATCTGAACCACGGACTTAACAAAATTTTGGACTGCTGTGTTTTTAACATTTCAACATCACCCAATTCAGTTTTTTCTTCTTCTGTAAGATTATTGTAATATTGTTCAAAAACAGCAACAAGTTTTTCTTTTGCAGTACTGTCATCGGGTGTTGTTTTAATTATATCGTACATCTTCTTTGATAGATCTAAATTCTTTTTTATTTCTTCTTCACTTGTTCCTTCTGCTTTTGAAATTAATTCTGATTGCAGAATAAGTATCTGATCACCCGGAATTCCCGGACCAGCCAGAAGCACAATAAAAGCTACATCATCTGATTTTGACGCAACAATCGGAGCTATCATTCCGCCTTCACTATGTCCTACCAACCCAATTTTATTTTTACTGATGTCTTCTCTGGTTTTAAGGAATTCAATTCCGGCAAGTACATCAGTACTAAAATCTTCTGAATTAGCTTTTGAGTGATCACCTGTTGATTCGCCCACACCACGGTCATCAAACCGGAGTACTGCTATTCCGTTTTTTGTAAGATGATCTGCGATGACAAAAAAAGGTTTGTGTCCGAGTAATTCTTCATCACGGTTTTGCGGACCGGAACCGCTTATTAAAATAACAGCCGGAAATGGTCCACCTGTTTTGGGAGTTGTTAAAGTTCCGGCAAGCGTTATACCTGCATCTTCATTAGTGTAAGTAACTTCTTCTTCGTTATAAGGGTATGGAGGTTTCGGTTCCTGCGGTCTTTTTAATTCAACTTTTACTTCAGAGTACTTCAGCAGCAAAGGAAGTGATTGACCGCCCTGATTCCACATTCCATCAATCTGCATATTTTCATTGTTGAATGTTCCTTCATAATAACCACCGATTGCTTTTACATCAAATCTAACCTTGTCATCACTAAAAATAACCCGGTCAACTTTTATCCCGAAAGCTCCCTGGTCAGGACTGTCTAATGTAGCTGATGATAAAGTATCTGCTTCAACATTTATATTAAATACAATTCTTAATTCAACAGTAGAAATTTTCAGTGTTCCCTGCCAGCTTCCCTGCAGTTTAGATATATCTTCAGCGGAAAGAAGGCTTGTGATTAAAATGACAAACAGAAACAAAAATATTTTTTTCATTTTATGCTCTTATAATTAATAAACATTTTACCTCCTCAAAGTTAAAAGAATAAAATATAATCGTGCTGACAATTTATGATAAGCGGATTAGTTTTTTGATCTGGCGGTAATGTCTTTCAGAATGTAAAATTAAAAATTCAGTGACATGTTGAATATTCATTTTGTTTGAATACCAGGTACTGAAAAGATTTTTATTCATTGCATCGGGTGGAATTGATTGGAAAAACTCCTTCATATCATTTCTTAAACTTTCCCATTTTTTAATTAGTTCATCAAAGTCGGGTGAATCGGGAATATTATCTACTCCTTTCGGTGCTTTAAATTTTAAAGGTAAACTGAAATAAAGCCGAAGCTGGAAAGTTTTAAAAGCAGAAAAAAATCCCATATCCTCTTTTAATTGGTATTCTTTTATCGAACGTTTTAACGCGATAGTAGCTGCTTGTTCAGCCCTGATGATATGATACAAAATTTGCAATGGCGACCACTTACCATCTGCCGGGTTTCTGTTAATCAACTCTTTAGACGTGTTGGTTAAGACAGCAACAATTTCGTTCTTTAGTTCTTCAAGCTTGTGAAATTTTTTTTCTAATTGATTATTCACGATGTGTATAAAATAAAACTGGAGAATCCCTTTCGGTATCTCCAGCAAATTAAATTACATATGTAGTATGTTTCCGGAGTGAATTCTCATCCTTCCGGCAATACATCTTTAATATGTTTTCTCTTTTGTTTTTTTGTTCACTCACCCTCCTTTAATTAGTTATTAAATAGTGTTATTTAATATTACTCAATAGGAGTACTAAGTGCGGAAAATTAATTCCGCGGAATGATCATTCCGACCCCAACATATAAAAGTTATCATAAACTATCAAGTGCACTGTACGGTGAAGAAAAATTATTCTCCGTTTTTAAAATGTTTATAATTTTTAATTAATCTATGCAATTGTTTTTCTTTTCTCTTTCTTTCAAGCATAAGGTCTTTATTTCCTTTTGTTTCATAGTATTCGTTTTCCTTTAATAGTTTTAAATAATTCTGAAAATATTTTTCTGAAATTATTCCTTTTTCAACAGCATCTAGAACAGCGCAGTCTTTCTCAACAGTATGTGTACAATCCGAATACCTGCAGTTAACTGAAAGCTTTTCTATCTCACTGAATGTACTTTGTAAACCATCCTGTGCTTCAGTTATTCCAAATTCACGCATACCGGGAGTGTCAATCAGAATAGCTCCTGATGGTGTTATAAACAATTCCCTGCGTGTTGTTGTGTGTTTGCCGCGATTATCTTTTATCCGAATTTCAGAAACGCTTTGAACTTCACTGCCGAGTATTTTATTAATGATCGTGGATTTACCAACGCCCGATGAACCAACGAGTGCATACGTTTTATTCTCAATTAATTTTGAAAGAAGATTTTGAAACCCCTTTCCTGTTGCTGCGCTGACAGCACTTACATCAATGTCGGGGTGCTGCTTATGGATTAAGTTGACGTATTCATCCTCGTTTTTAACTAAGTCAGATTTATTAAGGATGACCATCGGAGTTACATTCCCGCTTTCAGCCATTACAATGTATCGCTGAAGCCTGTTCAGATTAAAGTTGCTGTCAAGTGCCTGTACAATAAATATGAAATCTAAATTAGTTGCAATGATCTGTTCCATTGATTTACTTCCGGGAACACTCCGTGAAAATTTTGATCGTCGATTTAACACTGAATGAATGATCGCTTTCTTTTCATCTTCATATTCTATGATTGTTACCCAATCGCCAACCTTCGGAAAAGAGGAAGGTGCGTCGGACGAATAAATAAGTTTGCCGCTTACTTCCGCCTGCAATTCTTCTTTACCGTTATGAATTATATATCGTTCCTTGTTTTCAGTTATTACTCTTGCTGTACTGAATCCCGATTCTTTATGTGATGTAAAATCCTGTGCAAAAAAATCTGACCAGCCTAATGAAATAAGATTTTTCAATTTTGTTTTCCTTTAGTAATTGTAAATGTTATTAAACGAAAGGGCGGACTGATTCACCAAAAGCAGAAATGGTTTACTGTTTTAAGACTCAGTCCTTATAATGCAATGGTCTGCATATTCAGGCTGATTGATAGATAAGATTTACTGTGTAGTGTTTTTATAAGTCTTCTAAAAATTTTCAACACAAAATTACTTTTTAGTAAGATAATTGACAAGTCTTTGATGAGGGCAAAGCTATGTTTTCCATTTAAATAGTTGAATGATATAGTACGATAAAAATACTATATAGAACGTTTGTGCTATGGTTTAATTCATTATTAGGAAACCTTGCTCTAAAAATACTCCATTCGACCAATACCGCAGCAGAAAAAAAGGCGGGATATTTACACATCAAATTTCAAAAACAAAAATCAAAATCAAGGAGTAATAAAATGTCACTAATAAAAAAACTTTTTGTGCTTGCAGTGATTATGTCGGCACTTTTTATAGTTGGGTGTTCCAAAGATTCAGAAAACCCCGTAAAGCCGGGTGATGGCGGCAACGGAGGGAATGGTGGTGGAAACAATTCTCAATCGACAATAACTATTAACGGTGCAGGTTATACTAATAAACAGATTGGTTCCAATTCGGGCGTGGGTGTTTATATAGCTCCTGAACAAATGGCTTACGTTGCATTCTGGGCTGTGTCTGGCAGTGATTCTCTTACAGCGTCAATTACAATTCCAGGTACCACTACAGGAACTTACAGTTGGGTAAATGCTGAACAGGGATTATATTTCTCAACAGGTACTTCACAGAACGCAAGAGTGTTTTATCCAACCGGTGACGGTGCAACAATTATAACTGAATTTGGAAATGTTGGGGGGAAGATTGTCGGCACATTACAAGGAAAAGTTTTTGATGTTGTAAGCGGTGATACCGCGGATGTGTTTGCCTCATTCTCAGTTCTGCGTGCTGCCGATGAAATAGAATAATTTTTTCATAACTCATAGATCTCCAAAACTGCGGCAGCTGACCACTGCCGCTTTTTTATTCATCATCAAGATTAATTTCTTTACCAACTTCTGCTGAATAAACTTTTCTGCTTTTATCTTTTTTAAGAAGTTCTGCTCCAATCCATTTTATTGAATCTTCTTCTCCGTGAACAAGAATAATTTTTTGTGGTTTAAGTTTATCAGCAATTTTCAGTAAACCTTCTCTTCGTGCGTGTGATGGAAACCTGAATTTTAATATTTCACATTTTATTTCTTCATCTTCGCCAAACAGATCAATGACATCACCTCGTCTGGAATTAGAAATTACATAACCGGGCGTAAGTGAATCCATATAACCCACAACAATAATTGCGGATTTTTTTTGTCTAACCCAGTGCCGTGCAAGTCTGAATGAAGCTGTGCCCTGCATCATCATTCCGCTTGATGCAAGGACAATACATGGTTGTTTAAAGAATGTCATAGGATCATCAACTTCAAATAAATTTTTCTGCGGGATATTATTTAACACCAGTTCGGTGTCATTCCTTCTTGTTGTAAATCTGTTGTAATCATAGACTTTGCTGATTTTATTTCCGATTCCTCCGGTGTAAATATCAATATCCGCTATTGTTCCCGAAATAATCAATTGGTTGCACAGTGCGAGCATCTCCTGCATTTTGCCCAGAGAAAAAACCGGGATGAGAATTGAACCTCCATCATTCACAATTCTGTTTATTGCTTTTGCAAATTTTTGTGATTCGGTTTTAAGCTCCGGAATCAGTGTTGAATCAGTACTTCCATAAGTTGTCTCCGTAATCAGAATATCAATTTTAGTTTCAGGAAGTTCGGCTTCCCTGATTATGATCTGCGGCGCAGTATTAATATCGCCTGTAAAAAATATTTTTATGCCATTATGTTCAATGAGAATTGAAGCGGATCCGGGAATATGTCCGGCATCATAAAAGGTAACATTGATTTCTCCGCCTTTATGTTTATAACCTTGAAGTGAAAAACTTTGTCCGTATTCCTTCCGCTCAATACTTTGAATCAAAAGATCAATTTCATCATGATGGAACAGGTATTTTAATTGTTCATCATTTTCATCTTTAATAATTTCAATTGAATTATGAAGAGTAAGTTCCGCAATCGCTCTTGTTTGCGGTGTTGAAATAATTTTAAGGTAAGGAAATTTTTTTATTAAGAACGGAAGTGAACCGATGTGATCCTGGTGAGCGTGTGTGATCAGAACAAAATCAACATCTCTGTTCTCAATCAAAGATAAATCCGGAAGGGAATCAATTCCTGTTTTTCTCGGATGCATTCCGCAGTCAAGAATAATTCCTGTTCCTGAAAGATTCAGATAATATGAGTTTGCGCCTATCTCGCCGGCACCGCCTAAAGGAAGAAATATCATTCTTCTATTGCCCAGATGATATCACTAAGTGTCGGTTCGAGAGAATTAAAATTGAATTTCATCAGATAAGCCGGATTAAAGCCGAGCATATAATGTTCAATTATTTTTTTTAACCAGGTTAATTCGGATTTTAATTTCCAGTGTTCTCTCTTAGATGAATATAAAACAACAAACAGCCGGTTCTTAAAATGTTTTCGCTGCTGCTTTGACTGATTATTGTAAAACCATTCAATCAGCTTCCCTGAGTCACGTACAATCTCTTTTATCGGTGATGTAAATTCTTTTGGAAGTACAGATGTTTTGTGATCGAATGCAACGCCCTCAATTATAAAATCCTTTTGTCTGTCTTTGGAATTCTGTACAGGCGTCACTCCATCAACAGAGCAAAAAATATTTTCTACAGCATAGGCAGACCAGAAATTAAACCATCTATTGATTGTGTAATTGAAGTACTTTTCATACTCGACTTCAGTCTTAAATCTCAGTTCAATTTCTTTTAGGACTTTTTCAAATTCAAAAATATTATAGATAAAATTTGTTTTTGTATCGAAGTAGTCGTTTTGTTTTTGCAGCCATTTGTATGGGTAATCTAATCTTTTTTTTAGTTCAGTTTCTATTTGTGTTAATGAATATTGCATTCATTTACTTCTTTTTAAATATAAATATGTACTCATGTTTAAAAACATAAAACCCGCCGGCTAAGGCTCTGTAACGCCATAGTTCTTTCTGTTTCATTTTACCGCGCGTGTCTTCAAAATTTTTTACTACTGTCGATTTTAAAACATAACCTCGTTTAATTACTTCCTGCATTGAATAAAAACCTAACGGTATCCATTCACCTTCTGAATATTTATCACCGATTATAACGGCTAAATATCTTCCCTTATCAAGTACTGATGAAACATTATCTATAACCTTACCGAAACTTTCCAGAAAATCATTTAATGATGTACAATTGGATAGATCACTCTTTTCTTCACTGAATTTTATTATATCCCAATACGGCGGATGCATAATCACAAGCTGCACCGAATTAGTTCCAAGTTGTGATAAAGATTTTTTCAAGTTTATTCCTGATGAATCACCAACTATAATTTCGGTCTTACTTTTTTTCTTTTCTTCATCAAGATTTTTCTGTGCAAGCTTTGCTACCGATTGAATCAACTCAACCCCGATTGCGTTTCTTTCCAATCTTTGTGACTCAATCAAGGTTGTACCGCTTCCAAGAAAAGGATCGAGCACCCATTCATTCTTTTTCGTATAACGTCTTATCAGTTGATTGGGAATTTGCGGTATAAAATTTCCCCAGTATCCGGCAGAGTGTGAACCGCTTGTATCGCGTTTTTTAATCACCCACAAGCTGTCGGTGATTATGTCATCATACTCTTTCCACCGGTTTAGGTTCAGATCATTTATCTTGCCGGTTTTTACTTGTGTCAGCGATTTGATCAAACGATTAAGATAGTATTTCGTTCTTTCTATAGTTTGAGTTTTGTTTATCTGCACAATTTCTTTTTGAAGAAAAGATGAGCTTATGTTTATCCCGTTTCCGGTTTTGATTGACTCTGAAACACTTATTTTTTTTGATAAATGCTCAAGTGTAGTTCTTATTTCAGAAAGTTTTTCTTTTTCAGTGAGATCAAACAGAATGGTAAGTATATCTTTTTCGTTCATGATCAGTTCATCATTTTTAAAATTATTTCTGAAATTGTTTTGCCAATGCTCAATGATGCTGTAGCTGCCGGTGAAGGTGCATTGAGTACGTGAACCATATTCTCTTCATTTATAATTCTGAAATCATCAACAAGTTTACCATCCGGTTCAAGTGCTTGTGCCCTTACTCCTACCCCACCGGCTACAATATCATTTTTTGCGATAGAAGGAATTAATTTCTGTAAAGCTTTTGTAAAGGCATTTTTATTATATGATCTGTAGAATTCTCCCATTCCCATTTTATAATGTTTTGACGCCATCTTAATAAAACCAGTATAAGAAAACATTTCTGCTAAATCTGAAAATGAAATATCATTTTTTTTATAACCTTCTCTTTTGAAAGCAAGAACAGCGTTAGGACCAGCTTCAACTCCGCCTTTCATCATTCTTGTAAAATGAACTCCAAGGAACGGGTAAGCTGGATCAGGTACAGGATAAATCAAATTTCTTACAAGTTTCTCAGATGATTTTTTAAGTTTATAATATTCGCCTCTGAAAGGAATAATTTTAAGTCCCGGATTTATTCGGCATAATTTGGCAATTCTATCGGAATAAAGTCCGCCGCAGTTTACAAAAATTTTTGTTCTAACTATTCCTGACGAGGTCTGAAGTTCAAAATGATCGCTTTGTTTTTTTATGTTAGTGAACTTTTTGTTAAAATTAATTTGTCCGCCGCTTTGTTTAATCAGCTCAGCATATTTATTTGTTACAACAGTGTAATCGACAATTCCCGTTTGAGGAACAAACAACGCTTCAACACAATTTATATATGGCTCAATTTCCTTTGCTTCATTTGGTTTGAGTCTTTTAAGACCTGTAAGTCCATTTTCATTTCCCCTTCGCTCAAGTTCATTCAATGCAGGAAGTTCATCATCTTTAACAGCGACGACAAGCTTACCGCATTGTTCATGGGGAATCGAATGATCTCGGCAAAAGTTATACATCATTTCACGACCGGCAGCGCAGTTAATTGCTTTTTGTGATCCGGGTTTATAATAAAGTCCGGAGTGAATAACACCGCTGTTATTACCGGTTTGATGGTAGGCCAGCCGGTTTTCTGATTCCATCAGCAGCAGAGAACATTTATTTTTTTGCAGAACAGACAGAGCAGTAGCTGTTCCGATTATTCCGCCGCCGACTACAGTAATATCATAAATCATTAATTGAATAGGTTAATAATGAACAGATAAAATCATCAGAATAAAAAAGATTTCATGCGGAACTTAATAAATTCAAAATATGTTTAGAAGTTTATAAAGTTTTTATTGAAATGACTTGAAACCAAAAGTAATATTTTGTATCTAATTGTGTGGTATAACACGCAATATGCATAAACATAGAAAATGAACGAAAAACAAAAAACAGTTTTATTGATCGCGACTTCCTTAATAACAGGATTTGTAGCTGTCTGGCTTTTTACAGGCGGCGAGGTTTTTTCCAAATCACAGGTGCTGGTTGAAAAAACCGATCCGCTGTTTGGTACTACATACAGCGAATGGCAGGACAAGTTTATTCTTGGACTGGATTACACTGCCCTTGCTTCATTGATCATTGGAACTGTCTCTGGAATTTTAATCTATTTATTTAAAACCAAAAAAAGGAAAAATGTATGAAAAAAATTATCGGTACTCTCGGAATTGTGTTTTTTGTCTCTGCCGTTGTATTCGGACAGGGATTTAAAGTAAAAGCAACCGGTAACCAGACATTCAATTTTGTATCAAAGGATCAGAGGAATCAGACCTCTTTTTTCAGTGCGATGCCGGTTGAGGATATCCGTGGTTTAGCAGCCGGAGTAGAGGGGAATATTTCATTCGATGTTAAGAATGTCGCTTCAACGTTAAAAGGAAAAATCACTATTGCGACAGCATCAATAAAAACAGGAATTGATTTAAGAGATGAACATATGAGAAGTGCTGGCTGGCTTGATGCTGAAAAATATCCGGAAATTTCTTTTACAATTAAAAAAGTATCAGATGTGAAAAGTGAAGCCGATAATAAAATAAAAGCAAAAGTATCCGGTGATTTTACACTACGCGGTGTGACTAAAGAAGTTGTAACAGAGGCAACACTTACATATCTGGATGAAAGTGAAAAAACAAAAATGAGAGCGCCGGGCGACCTGCTTGGCATTCAGGCTGAGTTTGATATAAAACTTTCTGACTATGGTGTGAAGAATGATGTTATTGGAAATAAAGTCGCCGACAATATTGAGATCGATGTTAATATAGTTGGATCAAATGCTGCGAAATAGATGTTAATTCTAAGACGTGATGAAAAAGATGCCGGAGTTTATCCGGCATTTTTATTTTTAAATAAAGATGGCATCTTTTCTTAAAGATGTCATCTTTGTTTTAATCTCATTATTTCAATAAAATTCCCTTAGGGACTTCTGACTAAGTGATTGCATCACTTTATCATCAGCATCTTTTTCATATCAGAATAAACAGGGATTTGTCCTTCGCCTATTACTTCTATCCTGTATAAATAAATTCCGCTGGCTACATTACCATAGTAACCTGTTTCAAACTCTACATAGCCTTCTGCTTGTTTTCTTTCTGTATTATTCGGACTGAACTCAACTTCATAATAGCCTGCACTTTGATATTGATTCACCAACACTCTTACAAGTTCTCCTTTAATATCGTAAACCATCACTTTTACATATCCACCTTCTTTTAACCTGTATGGAATTGTTGTTGTTGGGTTAAATGGATTTGGATAATTCTGCAGAAGCCTGTAATGTTCAACAACAACAGGAGGAGCTTCCGGTATGCCTGTAATTGTTATGTGTACTTCTTCACTTGCTGCGGACTGGTTTACGGCTGTGTCTATTGCCGTTAGTTTGTAATAATAATTACCTGAGTTTATCCTGTCAGGTACATCATCATAATAAAATGTATCTGCAACTGTTGCTATTAATTTTGTAGGATCATAAATGAAATCAGGAACAGTATCCCTGTAAACTCTGTAACGGAATAAATCTGCTTCTGTGTTCTTATTCCACTTAAGATGAACAAGTCCTGAGTCAAGAGAGCCGGTAAGATTGCGTGGTGGTTTTGGTGCAAGGTCCATATAAGTATATGTTTCACCTAAAGGTCCGCCGTACATTCCTATGTCACTGCGTGTTCCGTCAGCATCCAGAATGTTTTTGTCACCTGCGTCTATTGCAGGTGAATGTTTTTGAAGGTGTAAATCATAACTGCCATTTACAGTTGGCAGTGTGTCATTCACAAACATTGGATCTGCTATGATATTACCTTCGTTCAGATATGCACCGCCGTTTACAGGCGTATTCACGTTGTTAAATAAATTATAATCCGAACTAACAACATCACCACCTGATACACCTAAGTTTGTGTTCTGAATAATATTATTACGGACAACTGTTTTATTTCCATCTGATATGTAGAAACCGCTTGCTTCCTGAACATTCATTGAATTATTGTTTTCTAAAAACACTGAATCTGAATGACTAAGTACCGTTACATTCCTGTGTTGAAATCCTGATATTAAATTATTCTTAAACACTACTCGTTTTTGTGATTCAAAACTTAAACCTCGTTGTGACGAGTTTTCACCTATCACAATATTATTTCTATATAACTGACTGCCGCCGATTGTATGAGTAATATATGTTGTAACTCCTTCAAAACCCGCAGAAATTAAGTTGCTTTTATACGTTCCATTACAAGTATCAAATGGACATTGATCAAATATCGCAATTCTCGAATTTTTAATTATGAGATTTTCTAGCTTTGGAGATGATGAAGTAACTGAAACAGCCGTTTGAACTAAATGGATAATGCAATTTTGTATATCCAAACTAGAATACCATACTACAACTCCAGTTTTTCCAGTAACTTCCAATCCTGGGCCATTTATCTTAAAATTTTTAATAGAAGAATTGTTAAAATTAAATCTTATGACCCAGTAAGACGTAGGGAGACTGCCATCAATAACAGTGCTGTCCATACTACTTCCGATCAGGTGAATTGTTTGTTCAATTAAAAGTGATTCCTGATAAACACCATTAGCCACATAAATAGTATCACCAAACTCAGCAATGTTAATTGCTTTCTGTATGCTGTCCGCCGCAGTCTCCCAACTTGTGTATGGTGGTGTGCTGCTGCCGGTTTTACTTACATAGCGTACTGTGCCGGAGGCAATGGAAGATGTAAAATGGAATATGGAAAATGTGAGAAGGACAAGGATAAATATTTTGGGTTTCATAAAAGTACCCGCTAGTTTTTAACAACCGGGAGTAAATTAATCTTTTATTAATCGATTAGCGAGAGGGAAATATAAACGATACGCCAGAGATGACATCTTGAGGAAAAGATGTCATCTCAGATTTAAATTATCACTTTAGCAGAAGCATTTTATTTATTGAAGAATTCTTAATCCCATTTACTCCTTCAGCAGTTACCCTGTAAAAATAAACACCGCTTGGCAGTGAAGTAGCATTAAATACAAACTGATGTCTGCCTGCAGAATAATTTCTATTAACCGGTACCGCGGCCTTTTCTCCAAGTGCATTGAATATTTCTATCGTAACAAAAGATGAAACAGGTAAACTGAAACTGATATTCGTTGAAGGGTTAAACGGGTTAGGATAATTCTGTGATACATCAAATTCTACGGGCACACTAAAATTTTCTTCAACCGAAGTGAGAATCTGGTTGTACTTTATTTTTGAGTTATCCATCGCAGTTCGTAATTCTTCCAGTGTCAGTGCTGCAGCAACAGTGAATACAACTTCAATTGAATCTCCCGCGGCAATCGTTTTGGGACCATCGGCAACAACAAATGAAATATCGCCGGGACCAGCAGTAATTTTACTCAACCCTGTTGAAATTGCAGTCCACTTTTCGTGATCTGCAAATCCATCATAAACTCCGAAACCGCCGTCAGCGCTGTCATTCTTTATCGCATAAAAATTATACGCAGTGGAGTTTATAACACCAGCCGCGACTCTTGTATCAGGACTTCCTGCAGGTCTGAATGCATAACCGAATTTTCCAACATCATCCCAACCCGCCTGGTCGGCTGTGGCACTTGCAAAATCCCAATCAAAGAAAAGTCCGGTATGCAGATTTGTAATATCAGTTGCGTTGTTGTTAAAAATCTTATACCGAAGGATCATATAGTTTTCATTCGGTGAAGATGAATAAGAATATGAATTCAGTTTGACTGTAACACCAAGTTTGTTGGATCCGGCATTGTTATCATTCACAATAGAAGAGCCTTCATAATCGGCAACCGTTCCCGGTATGTGCAGAACAAATGGCTGAACAATACTAAAGTCATTATTCTGAATATTCTGATTCGAACCTCTCGCAGCATCAGAAATTTTTGTGTTTGAAGTACCTAGAATTAATGCGCCTTCAAATAAAAGATTATCGCCGCCCTGGTAAGAAAATCCGTTTCCCTGAGCATTGGTTGGATAATCATTGTAACCCAAAGTACCTTTGCTGGTAATTGTCATTGCAACATCATTGCCTGATTGAGTTCCGTAAGTTGGATTGCCGATTGTGCTTATCCATTGATAATCATTGTAGCTTCCGTCATTGTACATCAGTAAGAAATCAAGTTTTGCGTTTGCCGGCACGGAAGCATTCAATGTAAAAGTAAATCTTGATGAACTGTTATTAAACTCACCCATTGTCGGGACACTTCCCGCAGAAAAATTTCCATTAACAACTGAGGAATAAGAATTCTTCAACTGAAGTGTAACTGAAAGATTTGATGTTGCGCTGAGATAGTTAATAAAATTCACATCGACAACAATTGTTTCGTTTGCCTGGAATATTCCGTCACCATTACCGTAAGGGGCTTCGTCAGAAAAAGAAACATCAGTCGCTCTGACAGAGATTGGCGTTTCTGCCGTTAATGAAGTCAAAGCATTTATTCTTCCTTTACCGATTTTATATTGAAGAGAAGCGCTGTTTAATCCATCAATATTATCTGATGTTACTCGCACACGTTCACCGATCTGAAGCGGATTGTACGTCGGAAATTGTGCTGCAACTAATGCGGCAAGCCCTGCAACAAGCGGAGATGCCATCGATGTTCCGCTTATAAAAGTGTAAGTATCATTCTGCCATGTAGAATAAATAGATGAGCCGGGAGCAGAGACATCGACAGTAGTTCCATAAGTTGAAAAAGATGATTTAATATCACCTGATGTTGTTGACGCGACTGAAAGAACATTATCATAACCGGAAGGATAATGAGAACTTTCACCGCCGGAGTTTCCTGCTGCTGCAACGACTAATGCACCGTTACTTGTTGCGTAATTAACAGTCTCCTGTCCAAATATTGAATAACCGCTTCCTCCCCAACTGCAATTAATAACTTTTGCACCGTTATCTACAGCGTATACAATTCCTTCATATCCAAAAAGAACAGATGGACCATTCGGACCGCGAACATCATCGCGTATAGTTTTTATCGCCATCAGTTTTGATTTGAAACCTATACTTGCAACACCAATTCCGTTATTTGTAACTGCAGAAGAAATTCCTGCAACGTGAGTTCCGTGATCAGGACGGTCTTCCATAGGATTATTATCAGGTGTTCCTGTCAGTCCGCCAAAATCCCATCCGCGTATATCATCAATGAAACCGTTGTTGTCGTCATCAATTCCGTTGCCGGGTATTTCATCCCAATTACGCCAGATGTTTGCAGAAAGATCTGGATGATCCCAGTCAACACCAGTATCAACAATTCCGATAACTACCGAGGTATCACCCTGTGTAACATCCCATGCAAGTGATGCCTGTATCTTTGAAAGGTTATACATTGATGCGTATTCCGGATCGTTTGGAATGAAATCAAGTTCATAAACAAATTTTGGTTCAGCCCATTCAACATCACTTAGATTTTTTATTTTGGATGATACATAAAACGGATCTGTGTCTGATTCATAAGTTAAAATCACTATCCTGTCTAATCCGAATTCTCTCTCTGTAAGCTTTTGATTAAATACTGAGCGTGATTCCGTCACATTGAATTGAGATAAAACGTTCTTCAATTCAACAGGCAGATCAGCGAAACTATTTATTCCATTTGAAGGAAGATGTTTCAATTTAAATACTAATGTGTTTGAGAGATATGATACATCTCCATTTTTTATTACGGATGGAATTATAGTTGGGGAGTTAAATCCCATTCCAAACAAAACGACTATCAAAAGGATAAAAATTCCCGGCACAGTCTTTTTCAAATTGAACATTACTACCTCGGTTAAAGTTTGATGTGAATTGGCGGGTAAATATTGGGATATAGTTTTTGATTTGCAATCCTTTTTTATAATTCATTAGTTCAAATGGACCGGCGAACTATGAATTAATCCACCTATAAAGCATTCATGTGAAGGTTATAAAAAAAGTATTTGACAACAGGAAATCCTATCGTATATTTACGATATACAATTGGAGAAATAAATCAAAATGGCGTTCTCTAAAAAAAATGAATTCTCAAACGATGATATCTGGCTTGCCGATATCGCAAAAGCATTATCACATCCTGCGCGGATAAGCATTCTTAAAATACTTACCGATATGAATGTGTGCATGTGCGGTGATATTGTTGAACAGCTTCCCCTTTCACAGTCAACTGTATCACAGCATCTTAAAGAGTTAAAACGTGTCGGACTTATACAGGGCGATATTGACGGACCAAAAGTATGTTACTGCGTTAACAACAAAACGCTTGTTAAAGCAAAAAAAGAATTAGATAAATTATTTTCAAAAGTATGTGTGTGTTAAACAAAGGAGTAAAAAATGGAAAACGAAAAAAACATCAAAGAAGTTGTAAAACAGAAATACGGCGAAATAGCCGTACTCAATAACAATAAGGGATGCTGCGGATCATCGGAAAATAAAATTGTCGGTTACACAATCATGAAAGACGAGTACACACATCTCGACGGTTACGTGGCGGATGCTGATCTTGGACTCGGCTGCGGGCTGCCTACCGAACATGCCGGGATAAAAAAAGGAGATACTGTTGTTGATCTCGGTTCAGGCGCGGGGAATGATGTTTTCATTGCGCGCGCTATTGCCGGTGACGAAGGTAAGGTCGTGGGAGTTGACTTCACCGAACAGATGATAAACAAAGCAAACACCAACAATGAAAAGATGGGCTACAAAAATGTTGAGTTCAGGCTTGGTGAGATTGAAAATCTTCCGCTTGAAAATAATTTTGCGGATGTCATAGTCAGCAACTGTGTCCTTAATCTTGTCCCTGATAAAGTAAAAGCATTTGCAGAAATATACCGTGTGCTTAAACCCGGCGCTCACTTTTGTGTTTCTGATATTGTGATAAAAGGTGAACTGAATCCGGAATTAAAAAAATCCGCTGAGATGTACGCCGGTTGTGTTGCAGGTGCGCTTCAGCAAAATGAATACATGGGTGTGATTGAAGACTCAGGATTTAAAAATGTTGAGATCAAAAGAACCAAAGTGATTGAACTGCCGGATGATATACTCCTGCAATATCTTGACGAAAAAGGAATTGAACTATTCAAACAAAGAGTTGAAGGAATATTCAGCATAACAGTTGTGGGATACAAACCATAAATGAAAAAGAGAATACTACTTTGATAAGCTATTCATATATTCTTCGGTAATCTTTGGCATAAATGCTATTAGCCCGGAGCGGGTTGTATGGCGCTTCGGGCTTTTTATTTTAAATATTACTTTTCAGTAAGAAGTTTTATAAGTTTGGATTAACAACGATATACATTCAGGGTAATTATGTCACCTTCAAATAGATCCTTGAACTCAAAAAAGAAACTCCGGATTAGCTAAAAGAATAAGTAAATATGAAAACAAAACTTTTTTTAGTGTTTGTAATTATTAGTTCAATTGTATTAGCCCAGTCAGACATTGAACAAGTTACATTCAGGGTTGATCAGTATAAAGGCAGTATAGATAATTCCCCGATTACAATGCTGCTTACATTTTATCCCGACAGCAGTATTTCAGGATATTACTATTATGACAAAGTCGGTCGCTTATTTACTGTTCAAAAACTACAGGAGAGTAAAAGTTTAAAATTACAAGCGGAACAGATTGAGTCGTTTACTATGAATAATGAATCAAGAGAAACAGAAATATTTGAGTTTCCCAAAAGTTTGTATGAATCAATCAATGAAATTAGTGGAAAGTGGATTTATAAAGGGAAAGAACATACAGTTAATTTAACCAGGGAAAATTTAAAGTTTGACTGGAGGTTGTTCAGATACAAATCGATAGGTTACTATGATGATTCACCCTTTTGGGAACAGACTAAGGACTATTCAATTATTTTTCCTTCAATTTCAACATCACCAAAATTAAACGCACATTTTTTAAATGAGAATAATTCCCTTGATAAGAATACAATAGATTTTATTAATTCTTCACAAAGTAAATATTTATTGATCGAACAAAATTTTGGCAATAATACAACAGAAGATGATGATTGCTGCTGGTCGGATGATGCAGGCAATCAATTAGTTTATATCTCAGATTCAATTTTAACTTACTCTCAGGTCTGGTTCACTTATGGTTATAATGGCTTTTACTACTGTAATTATGTTTCGCTAAACCTTTCCGATGGAATTGTGTACACAGTGAAGAATATTTTTAAGGAAGAATTTATAGATTCAGTTTTGACACGGTTGAGAAATAAATACAAAAATATTCTCCATCAGGAAGGGACGAGTACTGAGATTAATGATGACGCCCCATTCTCCTCTCAGTATACCAAAGATTCGAATATTTATATTTCTAAAGGGGGTGTTTACTTCAACGAACGCGCTTATAAGTTAGCAGATTATTATGATCTGTTTTTGTCATTTGGTGAAGTAAAGGATTATTTGAATGATTCATTTAAAAGAACGATAGGATTGAGATAGAATAAGATTTTATAAATTAATTAAGTACTAAGAGGGAAAGATGACATCTTGAGGAAAAGATGTCATCTTTAAGGATCAATCAGCCATTCAACCAATCACTCAACCCCCTGTTGCCTTTACGAATTAATTATCACCTTCAGCGAATCATAAGACGCGCTTATTGTTTTATCCAGCAATGCCTGTGTATGCGCGGTGGAAACAAACGCCGCTTCAAACTGCGCGGGTGCTAAGTAAATTCCGCGCTTCAGCATTTCGTGAAAGTATTTTCCGTATAAAGCTGTATCTGATTTTACTGCGGTGTTAAAGTCGTGTACATTTTCTTCAACAAAAAATAATGTGCTCATCGAACCTACTCTGTTGTATGCAAATTTTTTATTAAGTTTTCTTAAGGCATCGAACATTCCGGTTTCAAGATATGCTGATTTATCTTCGAGTATATCATAAACTTCAGGATGCTCTTTAATATAATTGAGTGCCGCAAGTCCGGCAGACATCGCAAGCGGGTTACCGCTTAGTGTACCAGCCTGGTAAACAGGTCCGCTGGGGGCGACCATTTCCATAATTTCTTTCTTTCCGCCAAACGCACCAACGGGCAAACCTCCACCGATGATTTTTCCAAATGTGCTAAGATCAGGAGTAATACCGAGCACTTGCTGTGCGCCGCCTTTCGCAACACGGAAGCCTGTCATCACTTCATCAAATATCAGTACGATTTTTTCTTCGCTGCATATATTTCTTAATTCTTTAATGAATGAATCTTCGGCTTTTACAACCCCCATATTACCCGCGATGGGTTCAATTATAACCGCGGCAATTTCATTTTTGTTTTTCTTTATTAATTCTTTGACAGAGTTAATATCGTTGTAGTCTGCCATAAGTGTATCGGCGGCATTTCCTTTTGTAACACCGGGGCTTGTCGGAACTCCAAGCGTCAAAGCGCCCGAGCCGGCTTTGATCAGGAAGTAATCGGCGTGACCGTGATAACAACCTTCGAACTTTATAAATTTTTCTTTGCCTGTATAACCGCGTGCAGCGCGTATCGCGCTCATTGTTGCTTCGGTGCCGCTGTTTACCATTCGCACCATTTCAACGGATGGAACAAGTTCGGTTATAAGTTTTGCCATTTCAATTTCAATTGAAGTCGGCGCGCCGAAGCTGGTTCCGTTTTCAATAGCTCTAAGTAATGCTTCTTTGATAAACCCGGGATTGTGACCGAACAGATGCGGACCCCAACTTCCTATGTAGTCGATGAATTCATTTCCGTCAACATCATAAAATAAAGCGCCGTTTCCTTTTGTGATAAAAAGCGGATCGCCGCCAACTGATTTGAATGCGCGTACCGGTGAGTTTACTCCGCCGGGAATATATTCTTTTGCTTGTTCGAATAGTGTTTTGCTTTTGTCGGTTTTCATATTGCTTAACTTTTGTTAATGGTTGTGCAAAGATAGGAATTTGAGGACGTAGTTGAAAAGTTAATACGTGAGATAATGTTTTGAATATCGAGTCCGTCACGCAGGGTGTTGTATAATTGTCATTCCGAACTCGTTTCGGAATCTTGAAATCAGTATTTGCGAATCAGAAGAACCTGAATCAAGTTCAGGTTGACAAATTTTAAACACTCATGGGAAAAGAAGCTTGTAATCTCTTTCGATTGCTGGGGTGACTATTTCTTCGGGAATGAATTTCCAGTTGCCTAATTTTGATAGTGAAACGAATTTTTTATCTTCGATCCACTTCATCATGTAATAACGAAGGTCTTTTTCTGTTGATGTTATTATTCTTTTGGAGAGTTCTTCTTTCGGAATTTTTGCGCCGGATGTTAAATGTCCGCCGCCGCCGTTGCCGCGATACGAGTTGATAGCAACTTTATAAATTTTGTTTTCATCAAATGATGCACCGTCGCTCATTGAAATAATTTTTACTTTTTCGCCGAACGGTTTTGTAACATCAACAGTGTAATTAATTCCCGCCGCTGATGAAAAATTGTAATATGGATTTGTAAGATGTGTTCTGTCGTTTGTCTTAACAACATTGCCATCTTTATCTTTGTTGAATTTAAGAAGATGATCATTCCCATCGTTCATTGTGTTGATCCAAAGATCATAGGAATATTCAAGATAATCTTTAATTTCTTTTCCGCTGAGACTCATAGTGTATAGAAAGTTTTCATACTTGTAAAGGTTGAACATATCCTTAACGAAAATTTCTCCTTCTTTTATTTCAGCATTAAAAGAAAGCGGCGAAGCAAATGAAACATCTGCATCCGTCAGTTCAAGCTGTATCTGATGAACCAAACCAATGAAAGGTGAATCACCAAAGTAAGCTTCACGTGTTGAAACAGTTTCAGTGAAGGAACCGATAGGCCGTAAAACATATTCTTTTATTTCTTCATAAGCGGATGAAAATGTTTTCATAAAATCAGGATCAGCAGAATAATTTTTTGTATCGATGAGGCTTCCTTCAATTTTTTTATTCCACTTTTTTGAAGATGGATTATAATCAAATAAAACATCAGCACAGGCAACATTTATCGCATCACTTTTAGTTCCGAGTATTAATACGCTGTCACCATTTTCATTCGCTACTTTAAAGTTCCATCCTTTATGGTCATGACCAACAAAAACAATATCAAACCCGGGCACCTGTTCGGCAACGAGTTTTGCGGCGTTTTCATTTTTAGGTTCGCTGCAGTCCTGGTTGTTGTATTCACATTCAACACCGGAATGAAAAAGCCCGACAATCAAATCTGGGTTTTCTTTTTCTTTAATTATCTTTATCCACTTATGGGCAGTCTGTACCATATCTTCAAATTCAATTCCTTCCCAAATCTGCGGAGGAAGCCAGTTAGGAATTCCAGGTGTTGTCATTCCAAGCACTGCAATTTTTATTTCATCTTTTTGAATGATTGAATAAGGAGGGAAATATGTTTCGCTGTTATCAGTCCTGACTGAATTAGCAGAGAGCCAGGGAAAATTAAATTCAGAATTTATTTTATCATAAACGGCATGACCTGTTTCGATGTCATGATTGCCAACAGCGGCTGCGTCATACTTCATATAATTCATAACATCAGCAAGCAAATGAGTTGAGTTGGTTTTTTCGAAGTTGTAATAATAAACTGCCGGTTGTCCTTGTAACAGATCACCGTTATCCAGAAGAATTGTATGCTGATCTTTTTTATTTCTTTCCTGTTCAACAATAGTATGAACCTGCGCCATTGAGGTCTGCATTGGTTTGTTGTTTTTAAAGTCGAATGGAAAAATAACCCCGTGAATATCGCTCGTTTCAAAAATTTTAATTCTAACCTGCTGAGCAAAAGTTAGTGATGAGAATATAAAAATAGCTGCAAATGCCGAAATAAAAATTTTGTACATAGAACTTTCCGGGTAAAATAATTTTGAAGAAGAAAATAACGAATAACAGTTTATTATGTGATTAATATTTTGTTATGAAAAATATAAAAATTCCCCTAACCAGTTATCCGGTGTTTTCAAAAAGAAACCGACATGAACCAGGAAAAAATTAACCTCTGCGTGATTTGGCTATTGCCACATCAATTGTTCTTCCCTTGATTTCTTTTTTGTTGAGTGCGGTTATAGCAGTTTCAGCATCAGAGTGGTGTTCCATTTCAACAAATCCATATCCTTTGGATTTACCGGTCTGTTTGTTTACCACAACTTTTGCTGCAGAAACTTTTCCGTACTCTTCAAAAACAGACTTAAGTTCCATGTCATCCATTGACCAGGGCAGGCCTCCCACAAAAATTTTCGTGCTCACTTGAACTCCCTTCAGCAGTTGGTAATAGTAATTCAGGAACAAAAAAATTCATCTGGTTAAACTTTAATGTAATTAATTGATTTAGTCAAATATTATATAACTAACATTCAAATTTTAGTTAATGAAGAAACAGTTGAAAATCCGGTGTCCGAACTTTTGTTCCTGAAATGTTACGGTAGTTGTAGCATACTTTTGGCTTTTACAGTTCCCTTTTTTGAAGAAGATTTCCAGAAATCATTTTCAATTGATGAAGTTATCAACACTCACCTGATTCGATTTAAGGTAATAAGCTGGCATTAATTTTCATAAGCAGGTTGTATTTTGTGGTTAAAAAAAAATAATCATCAACAGGAAAACACTAATGGCAGAACTATTGAAAAATATTTTTTATACAAAACCTTACTTCAACGAGCTATGCGGAGATATTAAAAAAATTTATCCTTCGTTCGATGACAAAAAATTTTTGAATCTTATTTATGACCAGAACTGGGAAACGCTTGAACTAAAACAGAGAATGCATCACACCGCCGTGTCTATCAATAAACTATTCCCTGAAGAATATAATGTTGCACTGAATTTACTGCTTGATATTGCTGTGAAAGAGCGAAGCAAACATCCTCATTTTTTTGAAGACCTGTTCTTTGCAGATTTTGTTGAAACGTACGGGATTAACTATCCTGATCTTTCAATTCCGGCGCTTGGAGTTTTTACAAAATATTCAAGCGGTGAATTTGCAATCCGGCCATTTATTAAAAAATATCCTGAACTTGTAATGAAGCAAATGCTTGAATGGTCATTGAGTGATAATCAGCATGTAAGAAGATTATCAAGTGAAGGATGCAGACCGCGATTGCCCTGGGCGATGGGGCTTCCTGCGTTTAAGAAAGATCCATCACCAATTATTCCAATTCTTGAAAATCTAAAGGCGGATGAATCTGAATATGTTAGAAAAAGTGTTGCAAACAATCTTAATGATATTTCAAAAGATAACCCCGCACTGGTTATGAAACTTTGTAAAAGCTGGTTTGGAAAAAACAAACATACTGACTGGATCATTAAACGGGCACTAAGAACTCTGTTAAAACAAGGGAATGTTGATGCGATGAAGTTATTCGGGTTTAACGGTAAGAATAATTTTGAGATTGATAATTTTAAACTTGCAAAGAATAAAATTAAAATCGGGGCAACACTTGAGTTTTCATTCAGCATAAAAAATAAAAGCAGGAAAAAAAACAAACTCCGCATTGAATACCTTATTCACTATGCAAAAACAAATGGAAAAGTTTCAAAAAAAATCTTTCAGTTAAGTGAAAAAGAATTTAATGCGGGAGAAGCACTGAGTGTAAATAAAAAGCAGTCATTTAAAGATATGACAACAAGGAAACATCACCCCGGTAAACATAAAATCGGTATTGTTATAAACGGCAAAGAAATTATAACTAAGGATTTTGAAGTAATGAAGTAATAAAAAGACAGGAAGTTGTTCAGTTATTTATTAGAACAATTTCATCGCCGATATTAACAATGCCGGTTGATTCACAAAGCAGGTTTTGTCCGAACATTACTTTACCATCCTGTTTTCTGAAAGTGGCAAGTGTTTTAAGTGGTTCATGTGCACGTTCAGCAGTATCCTGATCGGTTGTGGTTATTACACATCTTGCACAGGGTTTAACAGCATGAAAAATTAATTCTCCCATTCTGAATTTTCCCCAGGTATCTTCTTCAAAAGGGTCACCGCCTGTAAAAACAAAATTTGTACGGAAGCGATTCATCGGAAGAGAGGTTTCCATTCTTCTGTTTAATTCATCAAGTGATGATTGTCCGATAATGAGAAATGGATATGCATCTGCAAAACTTACAATTTCATTGTTGTGTGCATATTTTTTATCTACTTCTCTTGAAGTTGATTCCGGCATATAAACAATTCTGCAATTTGTTTTGAGATGATCTGATAACCATTCATCGACTTCTTTATTTATCAGGTTAGCATCGCACCTGTCATCCCAGATAGGAACGTTGACAACTTCAGGTGAAAAAGAATTTATATTCAGGATAAATTTGTCGGATGGATTTTTTTTTGAGCTTAAAACAAGATTTTCTGATTCAACCTCTGCTTTTAACAATGTCATCTGGGGATAGTCGCGCTGGGTCATAAAATCAGATTGCTCGTTTATTAGAAGCCAGCGACGGTCGTGTTTCAATCCTCTTTTTTCAATGATGCCTTTGCTGACCTTAAAACCTCCCAGGGATTTTACCGGGTATATATTTATTTCTGTAAGAATCTTTTTATTCATTAAAGGAAAAGATAATCTTACAGTTTTATTGATTCAACTGTAACCTTAAAATCTTCTTCATAACTATTGATAAGAGTTTCAAGCTCTTCTTCAGAATCAATCCTTAAAGTAGTCATCACAGATTTGTCTAATTCCATTCCGGCATCCCAATAAAAAGTTCCAATGTTGAAACGCTGGGTCATATAATCACACAAATGAATTACAGCCGGAATTTCGCGGCATTCAACAGCCATTGTCGGCGTATGATGAAAGTTTAAAGCTTCACATAGCGGAAGAGGCAGCGCCCATTTGTCAGCAAGGAATCTTCCAACTTCCTGGTGTGTTAATCCAAGGACCTCAAGCTCTGATTCCAGCATCTTCCCGGGGTTGTTTTTAGCCAGTGTTATAATTTCTTTAAACTGTTTCGGCAGAAATTTATATGTAACCATAATCCCAAGATCGTGAAGTATTCCCGAAACAAATGCATCACTGCCAAACTGAAAACCAAGGCTTTGTGAAATACTTTTTGCAGCAGAACCAACAACCATAGAATGTATCCAGAATTCCATCGGATCAAAATTCGGATCGCTTTGAGCTCCGAATGAATCTACAAGTGAAAGCGCAGTTACTATGTCTTTAATTTCCTGTGTGCCGAGTATTAATACAGCAAAATCAAGAGAAGCAACTTTTCTTTTTATTCCATATAAGGGAGAATTTGCTATAGCAAGTAGCCTTGTTGTTAGCCCCTGATCCTTACTTATCAGTTCAGCAAGTTTATTTGGCTGTACAGTCGGGCTGTTTAAGTGTTTCGTTACCTCAAAAAGGACTTTTGGTATTGATGGTAATTGTCTTATACCCGCTAATGTTTTTTCAGTTTTTTCTTTTTTAAATCTGATCACTTCCGGGTCGCATTGCATGATTGTCTCGTACATATTAACTCTGCTTATTTGAAAATAAAAGTAAAAATTGAAAAATGATCTATTTCTACTTGTTATTATCGGAAGAAATTGAAATAAGTGTAACCTCAGGAGTAGAATTGTACCTGATCGGGGCTAAAGACATTCCCAATCCACGTGTTACAATTGCCAGCATTTTGCCAAGTTTTCTGTCACCTTTGACAAAATTCGTTTCAATAAGGGTAGGCGTTAGATTAATAAACGGAAAAAGAAGCGTAACCTGTCCGCCATGAGTGTGGCCTGCCAGAAAAAGATCGTAACTATGTCTTTGTGCTGCTTGTATCAGGTATTCCCGCGGCTGATGAGTCAAAAATATTTTTAAATCGTAATCTGATGAATGATTGGAAAGACTGTCAAGTAATGACGGTGCTATCCTTTCAACATAAGTATTGGTAATAAATGTGATATTAACTTTGCTGTTATTGATGTTGAGAGTTAATCGTTCGTTGTTAAACATTTTTACATTATACTTTTGTAATTCTTCGGTTATCTCCCGAATGCTTCTCGGATTATCTTCCCTGTAAGCCCAGTTGTCATGATCACCGACACAAGTGTAAACACCATACTTTGATTTTAGTTTTCCAAGATATTCAGCAGCAGTGCCTATATAATCCGGTGTTGAGGTTATTACATCTCCGGCAATAAGAACTAAGTCCGGATTTGTTGAGTTCACTTTATCAATGAAATTCATTAATCTTTTCTCATCCGTGTACCTGTCTGCCTGTGTATCAGATATAAAAGCTATTCGTAAATTATTAAGATCAGGGTGAAGGTTTTCAATCTTATGTTCTGTTATTCTGATTGAAACAAAATTGTAGTCGTAAATTATTCTTGCCGGCACGTAAATAAAAAACAAAATTGTAATTGCGATAATGATCTTAGCTTCAAACTTTTTGACTTTATCTCTTACATTTTTACTGAACAGTAATAATGGAATTTTCAAAATATCTAAAACGAGGAAGAAGAGAGTTATCTGTAAAATGATCATTGCACAAACCCAGAACGGATACATAATAAAGTAGTCAAAGAAAAAATTCTCCGGCAAAGAAAGACGTGTTTCACTTATCCTGCTTATGATCCACATTATCAAAACATAAAACGGGAAAATATTTAGTGCGATCAGAAAAAAATTTTTCCCCCATTTGATGTAACGCTCTGATGCAGGAAAATAAATTTTCAATGCTCTGGATATTTTTCTTGAGAAATAAAATTCAAGAAGTATGATTGTCAGTAAACCAAGCCCGATCCGCAAATAGAAGCTCATAAAAGAAATTTTCCTAAAGGTTAAAATTGAGTTGAAAAGAATACTATATCACAATGAAAATTACTATCCACTTGTCTTTACATTATCTGCCGGATTTTACTTCTCCAACTTTCTTATTCATTTCTTCAATGTGGCTGCCCTTCCAGTAAATTTTTTTACAGTCGGGGCACTGATAAAACTCATTATGAATCTGCGCAACTTTCTGAGGGATGTCATTTATAATTTCTGTTTTATCAGCTTTAATCAGCAGATTATTGCAGAGCATACACCGGGTATATTCTTTTATAAGATTTTTAAGTTGAAATCTTTTTACGATCTCGTATAATTGGTGTTCAGGTTCATTATTTCTAACCCAGTAACCATGAGTTACATCATTACGCTTAAGTATGTTCCTGTCGCGTGTAAGTATTGTTCGCTTTTCGTTCAGTGATAATGCGGCAATATCATCTCTTGTAAAATCAGTTTTATAAATCGAATCGAAACCAAGCATACGCAGGTACGCCGCAAGTTTACCAAGATGAACATCAATCACATACCTGGGATCGCGAAGTGGCTGTGGTCGTAAATGTTGAACATCGGAAATATCGAATGATTCAAACACAGGGTAAACACTTATCTCATCTTCATTTTTTATGATATATGAAAAATCAACCGAATTGCCATTAACTAAAATCATATCAATTTCAGTGTGAGGTACGCCGAGTGATTCAATCATATCTTTAACAGATGCTCTGTCAAAATAATGATGCGTGAATCTTTCCTTCTTTTTACAGAGAGGAAGAAAATCATTCAGCTCTTCATAAAATCTGAAATAACATTTGTGCATTTTTATTTATGTTTTTCACTTATTACAAATTACAAAATTGCTGTTTGAAAAGATGGAAAGGTAATATTATTTGTTCAGGATAAGTTTACACTGAGCGAAGACTTCTTCAACACAAATATCGTTTATCAAACCGGTTTTAGATTTAATTGAAATTTGATTAATGCCTTTCGGAGCCCATTCATCAGGCTCTGTTGGTCCAAACAACGAGATCATCTTTGCACCGGAAAAACCAGCGATGTGCATCGTGCCGGTATCATTTGTTATGTACAAGTCACAACGTTTAAGAATTGCTCCAAGTTTTTTAACCGGACAGTTATGAAGTATTGTAAATGGAATTTTCTTTTCTGAAAGAGCATTGCTTATTTTTTCTGTAATTAAAGTATCTGTCCACCCGGATGTTATCAATATATTGTTTTGATATTGACCGTAAAGTCGTTCAATAATACTTATAAAATTTTCAGTTGACCAGGTGTTTGCAGTTTTCCCGGCACCGGGATGAAAAGCAATTATTTTTTTTGTTCTGTCAGAAAAATAATCAGCAAGATATTTTTCGGCGAAATTTATTTCATCAGTATTAAATGAGAATTTTATTTCACTTAACTCTTCATCAGTCAGATCAAAATTAATTTGCCTGACAATTTCAAGATTACGTTGCAACTGATGTTTGCCTTTCCAATTAAAGTCAGATTTTATATTCAAGTATTTATGAGACTGATTTAATTGTCCGTCAATAGTTTTAACCCCAACCCTATTCTTTGCACCAGAAAGAAAATTAATTATATGTGATGTTCTTGACAGCACAATTGTGGAAGGAACAATTCCGAAATCATATTTAAGTTTTCTTAATTCCTTATAAAATAATAAGATCGTTTTTAGGGAGGATTTATCAAAAATTAATACTCTGTCGATGTAAGGATTAATTTCTTTAAACGGGATTTCATAATTAGTGTTAGCGGCAACTAATGTTATGTGGGAATCGGGGTATCTTTTTTTAATGGCAGCATAAAGGCTAAGTGAACAGAGCATATCACCAATTTGATTATGCTGCCTTACAACAAGAAAGTTCACTTGGTGTTTGTTTTTATTCTTATGCGTAGTGAAGTTTACCTTTGGGAATCGGAATTGTTCTATTCATTAGCTTTGCAGTTTCTATCCATTCATCAATAACAACCTGAACGTTTGAAAGTGCCTCATGGTAAGTTTGACCATCTGCAAAACAACCCGATAATTCAGGCACCTCAGCGATGAAGGCTTTATCTTCTTCACTCCAGTATATTATTACTTCATATTTATTCATCATCTTCAATTCCGAATTTATATTTTAAAACCAAACTTCTTACCTGCTTTACTTGATAGGCTTTCACCTTAGCATTTAGAGGTTGAATATTTATTATCTCTTCAATATCCTTTTTATAAAAAATATGATGATCACCTTTAACACGTAATTCAAAACCAAACTTACTTAACAAATCACATAAATCGTTAAACTCAATATTATTATCTGATCTACCGGATAGTAATTTTGTTAGAAATTTTTCTTGTTTGGTCATTGATTAACCATAGACTATCTTCTTGTTTTATCAATCCACTTTGCAAGGTCTTTTGCAAAATAAGTAAGAAACATATCTGCGCCAGCGCGTTTGATCGCGAAGGCTGCTTCCACCATTACTCGTTCTTCATCAATCCAGCCATTAGCTCCGGCTCCTTTTATCATAGAGTATTCACCGCTGACCTGGTACGCTGCAGTCGGCATTCCGAATGTATCTTTCACTTTTCTGATGACATCGAGATAAGGTCCGGCTGGTTTTACCATAACTATGTCCGCTCCTTCTTCAATATCTTCCGCGACTTCTCTCAATGCTTCATTAATATTTCCGATGTCCATCTGGTGAGAGCGCCTGTCACCGAAAGTAGGAGTTGATTCTGCGGCATCACGGAAGGGTCCATAAAAACCGGAGGCATATTTAGCGGCATAACTCATTATCGGGATTTTCGTGAACCCTTTATAATCGAGTGACTTTCTTATTGCCGCAACCCTTCCGTCCATCATATCAGAAGGAGCGATAATATCCGCACCAGCTTCCGCGTGCGAGAGTGCTTCTTTTGCAAGTAGTGAAACGGTTTCATCGTTTAAAATTTCTTCGCCGTTGAGTAATCCGCAATGACCGTGAGAGGTGTATTCACACATACAAACGTCAGTGATGACAAGAAGGTTTTCTACATTTCCTTTTACCGCTCTTACCGCCTTTTGTATAATTCCATTCGGGTCGTAAGCTTCAGATCCTTTTTCATCTTTATGTTCAGGAATACCAAAAAGAATAATTGCCGGAATTCCAAGATCTCTAACTTCCTTGCATTCTTCCACCAGCATGTCGATAGAAAGCTGAAAAACTCCCGGCATAGATTTTACCGGGTTTTTAATTTTGTTTCCCGGTACAACAAACAACGGGTAAATCAAATCATTTTTTGTTAAAACTGTTTCGCGAACCATGTCGCGAACTAAAGGGTTATATCTTAATCTTCTGTGACGGATTGTCGGGTATACGCTCATTGCAGCTCCTTAGTTAATGTACAATGTATAATTTACAATGTACAATTATTTTGAATTCAATTTTGATGTTTTAATAATTGATGTTAAAAGTTTAATTAATTCTTTACAATCATTTGATAGACTTTCGAATGATTTATTGTCAATAATATCTGAGGCATTCAATAAATTTATCCAGTATTCTGTTTCGCGGGCTTCTTTTAAAGCAATATTAAGTTTATTAATAAAATCTTTAATAGATGGTGAATTCTGAGCTTCTGTTATATTAGCGCCAATTGAAGTTCCGCTTCTTAATATTTGTTTTATAATTGGTTCAATACTAAAATCATTTTTTAAAAGAAATTTATAAAGTTTAATAATCCGGACACTGAATTTAAAACTCTTTTCAAGTACAACATTCCCATATTTAATACTCTCTTCAGAAACTTTCATTGTACATTATACATTGTAAATTATACATTAACCTTGTTTGCAACCAGTTCCGAATTCTTTATGCAGTCACCGACGGAGATTCCACCGCGGTAATTGCCGCTTAAAATAATTCCGGGGTTTCTTTTTTCAAATTCATCAAAATAATTTTCATGTTCAATGTAACCTAGATTGTATTGCGGAATTGCTCGCTCCCAGAATCTTGTTGAAGTATAAACCGGTTCGGCATTTATCTTCATTAATAATTCAAATTCTTTTCTTACTCTTTTAATGAGAATGTCTCTGCCGGTATTCCCAACTTCAGGATTTCTTGAGCCTCCAATAAACAGTGTGAATGCTGCAGTTTGTTCACTGCTTCTGTTCGGGAAAATAATTGAACTCCATATTGCACCGAGAAAATTCTTTTTTTCTTTTGAAGGGATTAAAAAACCAAATCCATCTAAAGGGCGATTTATAGCAGAGCGATTATATCCAAGATACAACACGAGAACAGGCGGATAATAAATTTCATTTAAATGTTTTGTCAACTGTTCATCCCAGCCATTAAAAATATCCGAGGCAATGTAAGCCGGAACCGTTGAAATTATTGAATCAGCTTCGAGTGTTATTATTTCATTACCTGATTGATAAATAATTTTATATCCTGTTCCTGTTTTACTAATCGATTTAACTTCAGAATTAAACAAAACTTTATCACCAAGATGTTTTGTTATTGCAGAAGGAAGAACAGTCATCCCGTCTTTAAACGATAACATCTTTGCGCTTTGTTTTGATTTTTCAGCGCGCCGTTTTCTTTCTTTAATACTTTTGATTGTGCCGATAATTAATCCGCCGTAATTTTCTTCAAGAGCATAAAGTTTTGGGAATGCGGACTTAACACTCAGGTCTTCAGGTTTACCGGCATATACACCTGCAACAAAAGGGTTGATCGCATAATCAAGAAATTCTTCACCAAGTCTTCTCTTAACAAACTGGGCAATACTCTGGTAATAACCGTCGTGTGATCTTCCGATAAATGGTTCGGCAAATAATCTTAGCTTTGCTGATGTTGAAAACAATTTTGTTTTTAAAAATCCTTTTGGATTCATTGGTAGCGCGTGGAGTTCGTTGTTCCTGAGAATATATCTTTTGTTCCCTTCTTTATTTGCATAAACAAGCTGATCTTTCAAACCAAGCTCATCAACAAGCTGACCTATCAGAGGAGTTGTTTCAAGTGCACTGTTTGGTCCTCTGTCAAACAGATAACCATTCTCAAATATTGTTTCAATCGAACCACCGGGTTCAGATTTTTTTTCAAGAACAGTTACATCATAACCTTTTTTGTTCAGAAGATATGCGGTTGTGAGTCCTGAAATACCGGCTCCAATTACAATAATTTTTTTTGACATAAATGACTACTGATTTTCCGGGATAAAATATTTACAGTAAGTTTTACACAAATTTAACAAATCAAACATGGATTATGAAGGATGAAATACACATATAATTCAATTACTAAATGAACAGAAAACTATATTGACATTCATACATATTTCAAACAGTTTGAATCATCAAATTGAGATAAAAAAATGAAACTTTATTTATTATTGTTTACGGTTATTCTTTCTTCATGTTCAGTCTGGGAAGATGAAAAAGAAATAAGCCAGCCATTTTCTGTAGAATCAATAATCATTAATGATATTTCACGGACAGGGATACATTTGACTGCATATAATAGCTGCGGAAGTATGTGCTGGAAGAGAACTTTTGTTGAAAGCCGTATCAACGGTTTTGAAGTTTACGTAAAAACTATTGCTGTGTTTGATGAATGGACTGCTTGTCCTGCGGTTTGTGTTGGTACTGAAACACCTGTTTTTATTAAAATTTCTTCAAACGGAAACTATTCATTTCATTTCTGGCAAAGCGATTCATCTTCGCTTGACACCATCATTACTGTAAATTAAAAATGCCGGAATTTATCCGGCATTAATTTTCTTTTATTTCAAGATTTATAAATAAGATTGAAGATGAGTTACATAATTAGCTGCGCCGCCCGGCTGATAACCTGTCTGAGCAATCATAACTCCGCTGCTGTTTAATAATATAATCGTAGGAAATCCCTTCACACCATATTGTTGAGCAAGATTATTATTATACATTTTAGTTTCCTGTGTCTGTTCAATATTGCGCGGGAAGTCCAGTTTTACAAGAACCAATTTTTCTTCGGCGTATTTTTCAAATTCACTTTGTGAAAAAACTTCATTTGTTAAACGCTGGCACCAAACGCACCAGTCAGAACCCGTAAAGTTTATAAGAATAGACTTATTTTCTGCTTTAGCTTTTTTAATAGCGGATTCAAGATTGGTTTCCCACGTTAAATTGTCGCTTCCTGCTTCTTTTGCACATCCTGCGAATATTGTGAAAACTATAAACGATAGAACAAATAATTTCTTCAATTTAAACTCCTGTAATTTGTTAGTAATATGATTCTGTTTTATGGAATAAGATTCTACAATTTAGCAGTAATATTTTTTTGAACCAGGTCAGCCAAAGCATCAATAAATGTCTGTGAATCATTCAGACCTTTCATGACAATGTATTCTTCAACCCCGACTTCATCTGCGACGTGTTTATATTCTATAGCAAGTTCAAAATCGGTTTCAACATGATCAGATACAAAACTAATTGGAATAATAAGAAGAGACTTTTTTCCTTTACCAGCTAATTCTTTTATCATATCGTCTGTTGCCGGTTCAAGCCATTTGGCGGGACCAACTTTACTCTGGAAACATAAATGATGTTGATGAGATTTCTTCCGCATTTCCATTACAGAATTGATTGTTTCATTAATATGATGACTATACGGATCGCCTTTTTTCAGATAACTTACCGGGGTTCCATGTGCGCTGAAGACTAGTTGAACATCCTGCCTTTTATTTTCGGGAAAAAGAAGAAGGGTCTCGTCAATTCTCTCGTTGAGAGCTTTTATATATAGCGGATGAGTCTGGTATGAATCAACAAATATGTGGTTTGTTGTGCTGCCGGGAAAAACTCTTTTCCATTCATTAAAGGATGATCCCGTAGTTGAAACTGAAAAATGAGGATATAGTGGAAGCAATAAAATCTTAGAATAATTCCCGGCAGAAATTTTATTAGCTGTTGCAGATGTCAAAGGGTTCCAATATCTCATTGCAACTTCTACATCCACATTAAGACTTTTCTTCCGTAGTAAATCTTCAAGCATTTTCCTTTGTATTTCTGTCCACTCATTTAATGGTGATTTACCACCGATCAGTTCATATTCCTTTTCAACCTTAGGCGCCCGTTTTTTTGAAACATAACGTGCAAGTGTTTTTTGAAATGGCAGTTTAAAAATATCGGGGTCGTTAAAAAGATTTTCAAGGAACGGTTGAACTGCAGGGAGTGAATCAGGTCCGCCAAGATTAAAAAGTACAACTGCAAGTTTATCGTTCATCAGGTAATATCCTGTTATAGTTAAAAAAATCTGCTTTTATAATTTACCAAAATGTTATTGATAGTATAAAATCCGGTATTCTATTATTCAAAAACAAATTTTTTCAGGATTAGTTCATATTGTCATTAAATTTTTATGATGAAAAAATTTCCGGACATATAAGCATTTTATTTAATAGTTGTTATATTTGAACTGAACAATCCTGTTCTAATAATCTGGGAAAAAATGAAATCAAATATTAAAAACAATCTCACCGCTATACCTGATGAATGGTTAACTCATTACGAAAAATCAGGATTTACAGAGTCGCCGCGTTATAAAGAGACAATAAACTACTTTAATAACTTTGCCGAAAAAACAAATAATGCCAAAATTGTTTCTGTGGGTTCATCTACACAGGGAAGAAAAATTAAATGCCTGGTTGTGAGTTCGGGTAAAGAATTTAACCCGCAAAAAGCTAAAGAAAGTCATAAAGCTATTGTCCTTATTCAGAATGGAATTCACGCCGGAGAAATTGAAGGTAAGGATGCAAGTATGTTGTTACTCCGGGAGATTCTTGTCACTAAAGAAAAAGAATATCTTCTTGATAACCTCATACTTCTTGTCATTCCGATATTTAATGTTGACGGACACGAACGAATAAGTGCATTTAACAGACCCAACCAGAACGGACCTAAGGAGATGGGTTGGCGCACAACGGCATGGAATCTTAATCTCAACCGCGATTACATGAAGTCAGATTCTCCTGAAATGGAGGAATACCTTAAGTTCTTTAATAACTGGCTTCCTGATTTTGTAATCGATAACCACACAACTAATGGTGCTGACTATCAATATCACCTTACGTATGTACTTGAAAAACATGCAAACATACATCATAGCCTTGCAGCCTGGGGTAAAAATTCTTTTCTGCCAGGCGTAATTCCAAAAGTAGAAAAAGACGGATTTCTTACGGCACCTTATGTTGAAATGAAGGGTAAAAAAATCACTGACGGAATTATTGATTGGAATGCCCTTCCCAGGTTTTCAACAGGATATTCAGCTTTACAGAACAGGCTGTCTCTTCTTGTAGAGACGCACAGTTTGAAACCTTTTGAGAACAGGGTCTCGTCTACAAAATCTGTACTGGATCATACACTTGAATTTTTAAACAACAACAGTACCGAACTGGTTCAGCTAAATCAGAATGCAGATAACGACACTATCGAAACATATGCTTTAAAGAAAACCCCGTTCCCGGTTTCTTTCAAAAGTACAAATGATTATGTGCCATTCATTTTTAAAGGATTTGAATTTATAGAAGAACAAAGTGAAATCACAGGCTCGACAGTAATTCGTTATACTGATAAACCGGTTGAATATGAAATTCCATTATATAATAAAGTCGAAGTTGATAAAACTGTTCGTCTGCCGTATGCTTATTTAATACCGCAGGAATTCAAATCAATAATCGATAGAATGAGGGTTCATCGTATTAAATCAACAAGATTCTTTGCAACAAAACAGGCAAAAGTTGAACGATACCGATTTAAAAACATTTCGTTCGCTCCGTTTTCGTATGAAGGAAGGCATATGGTTGATTTTGATATTCAGCCTTTTACAGAAGTTGTTGAAATTCAGGAAGGCACCTTTATCATTTATCCGAATCAAAGAACATTAAGAATTTTAATTAACCTTCTTGAACCAGCAGCTCCGGATTCATTTGTGCGCTGGGGATTTTTTAACGCTTTCTTCGAGCGCAAAGAATATGCAGAAGAATATGTACTTGAGCCTTTTGCCAGGGAGATGCTGAAAAAAGATGAGCGTGTAAGGAATGAATTCCTGAAAAAACTTAACGAGAATGAAAACTTCAGAAATGATCCAAAGGAAAGACTGGAATTCTTTTACAAAAGATCGCCCTTCTTTGACCGAGGCGAGAAGGTATATCCGATAATGAGAGTGTTAAGTAAAAAAGATTTAATCTGATCTTATTACAGAAATAGTTTAATAAACCCGAAAGCAATGTGTCAACGCTTTCTTCCATTCAACAAATAAAATAAGAACGGCGGGTGCTTATGGATCCGGCTTCGTTAACAATCCTTTGTATAGCAAGTTATGAAAAAGGGCATGAATTCATGCGTCAATGCAAGCGTGAAGGATGCCGCGTTATATTACTCACTTCCGAAAGTCTGAAAGACATTGCATGGCCGCGTGAAAGTATAGATGAAATATTTTATATAGCTGATGTTAACAAAGAATGGAAAATGCGAGATGTCATTTACGGTGTAAGTTTTATGGCACGCAATGAACAGATAGATAGAATAGTTGCACTCGATGATTTTGACGTGGAGAAAGCGGCTTCCCTGAGAGAACATTTGCGTGTACCAGGTATGGGTGATACAACAGCACGTTATTTTCGTGATAAACTTGCAATGCGTACACGTGCCGCCGAATCAGGAATACTTGTGCCGGATTTTGTTCATGTACTTAATCACAAAAAAATAAAAGAATTTATTTCAAGAGTTGAACCGCCTTATATAATAAAACCCAGAATGCAGGCAGGTGCTCACGGGATGAAAAAAATTAATTCCGAAAGTGAATTATGGAAACGGCTTGAAGAACTTGGTGATGAACAGTCATTTTATCTGATGGAAAAATTTGTACCGGGAAATATTTATCACGTTGATTCTATCATTTATAAACATGAAATAATTTTTAACATTGCCAATCAGTACGGTTTGCCGCCGATGGAAGTTGCGCATGAAGGCAGAGTTTTTACGACACGAACAGTTAAAAGAGATTCGGAAGACGAAAAGCAACTACTTCAAATAAACAAAAAGGTTTTGAAGTCTTTGGGGCTTCTTCAAGGAGTTTCACATACTGAATTTATTAAATCGCATGCTGACGGGAAGTTTTATTTTCTTGAAACATCGGCAAGAGTGGGCGGCGCAAACATTGCTGAACTTGTTGAAGCTGCTTCAGGAATTAATCTGTGGGCTGAGTGGGCAAAGATTGAGTTACTGCGCGGCGGTGCTGAATATCAAATACCAAATGCAAAAGAAAATTATTCAGGATTAATTATCTCTCTTGCTAAACAGGAATGGCCCGATGTATCAGGTTATAATGATCCTGAAATTGTCTGGAAGATGAATAAAAAATATCACGCAGGTATTATAGTTAGTTCACCAGACTATAGTAGGGTAGAAAAATTAATATCTGACTATACAAAAAGATTTTATGATGACTTTTTTACTTCGCAGCCATTGCCGGAAAAACCAAGCGCATAAAAACAGTTTAAATGAAATTATATTGTCACACTTAATTTATATAAGTGTGACAATATAATTAGCTTTTCAATTCTACTGTTTCCACTTCCTGTACTGTTCAACCAATGAAACATGTGATGTATCATCAGTTAAATCAGTAACTCTCGTTTTAATATAAAAATCAGTTGTGTTCTTATCCCAGAAAATTATCGGCATCACATCGGGGTTATAAGTTCCATTTGATTCAACATAAGTTTCAGAGAATGAATCAACATAAAACATATACGGACTATCTTCATCAAATTTATAGAGCTTGAAAGTCCCGATTCCGTTGAACTCCATTTCAAACTCACCCATCAACTGATTATTTTCTTCAAATAATTTTTTTGAAATGATTTTCGCGTCAGGATAATCATCCTGTAATTTGTTCCCGTCTATGTAATCAGTAACAAGTTCAGCAAAATCTTTGAATGACTGATCTTTACCTTCATCTTTCTGTGAAAGTATATTTACGTGTTTAATAACTGCCGTACCTGAACCATCTTTTTTGATTTTAAGTCTGTACTCTTTATGCTCGGTGGTTAGACATCCGGAGAAGACCAGGACAGAAAAAAATAAAACAGCAAAAGTAACAACGGAATTTTTTGTCATATAATTTGTTTCACTCATAATGTGTTGTTGAAATTGTTAATTAAACTGTACGGGAATATTTAGACGTATCTTCTTTCCTCTCAATATATGCATCAAAATTTATTGCAATATTACGGATAAGTATTTTTCCCATATCATGAACCCGTATTCCTTCGCCGGATATGGTTAGTAA
>JAEXTA010000053.1 GCA_023453665.1 Bacteroidota bacterium
ATATACATCTGTAAGATTGTGGGAAACCGTAGGCACGACTGTTGACCAACCAAGCGGACTTGATTTATCATTAGGTATGGCTTTTGGTATTTCAGGTGCTAGCAGCGGTCAGGTAGATGTTTATTATTCTTCAAATGGATTTTTAGTACAGAGTGCTGATTTAGGAAGCGGAATGACAAGAGTCACAAAATTTAGAGTTGGGGGCGCATCAACTTTAGATGATGGTATCAATTCTCCATTACAAAATTCCGGTACCTGGACAAATAATGTTACCGATATACAAGCAAACTACTTTTATTTATATGATAATGATGGTCATTATTCAAAAGCAATTATAAGCAATCGTGGTGGTGGTACACCTGGAAACCCAGCCTGGGTTGAAATAACCTGGTGGTACAATAGTATTGCTGACGATGAAAGATTCTAAATAGAAGTGGTTTAATAAAAGTCCCGCTAATGCGGGACTTTTTATTTTAAATAACTCAATGTCGATGCCTGATTCCTTTTTTTATCATAATAATATTAACTGGTAAAGCTGCAACAAAACCCACAGCGAGTGAAGCAATCATCCCTCCCCAAAATATAAAATCTGTCTTTTGCGCTTCCATTACACCGGGTATAAGTAACTGAGTTCCAACTTCAAAAGCTTCCATTATAACTATACTTAGACCTTCCCCAACGATAACCGTTTTAAATGCAAGCTTTAAATTAAAACCTGACTTAATCAGGGGAACAATTCCCAATAAAATTCCACCTATCAATCCGAGTGTAATAGCAAGTGACATTGTCTGAAACATACTGAATTGAAAAGCCGTGCCGATTATCATCCCCAAAACTTCACCTAAACCACATCCAATCAGACAGTGTATGGTAGCTTTGACTGCTAACACGAAAGTTTCATTTTTTCCAATACCCTTATGCAGATTTGAATTGTTTATGTGAGAATGTTCATCCATCATAGTATGATGTACATGCTCAATTTGATTATGTGTTGACATTTTACTCCGTTTAAATTTTAATGAAATGCGTGAGTAAAATAATTGCAGGCTTAGTTTGAGTTGTTACACTTTTTAGATTTTCTTTTACAGGATTTGTTCTCTGCCGGTAAAGCAGATTATTCCTCAAGCTGCTCTCTAACTTTTACTAATAATTCTCTTGACTCAAACGGCTTGGAAATATATTCATTACACCCTGCTTCCAGTGATTTTTGATGATCGGAAGGAAAAGCATGAGCAGTTACTGCGATAACCGGAATGTCAGAATAATTTTCAGATTTTCTGATAGTCCTTGTTAATTCAAGCCCGTCCATACCACCTTTTATTGATAAGTCCATAAGTATAATGCTTATCTTTTTATCAGCAAGTATTTCCAATGCTTCCTGCGCCGTGGTTACGATTGATATATTGTAATACTTTTTCAGGATCGTTTTTATCAGTTCCTGGGTTGTCTGATCATCTTCAACGACAAGAATATTTGGTTTCTCTTTTGTCTTACTTTTTGTTACAGTTATCCTTGTTTCATATTTGCCGTCTGTTTTTTTTGAAGTTCGTTTTGGCTTCTGAACTGTACTTTCAATAAAATGAACTGAAAAAGTAGAACCCTCTCCCTTTTTACTTATTACGGTTACTTTTGCTTTGTTCATCTCTGCAAATTTATTTACAATTGATAATCCCAGTCCTATCCCTTCATAAGAACGGCTGTAACCTATCTCTTCCTGGCTGTATGGTTTGAATAAACTTTCTTTATACTCTTCAGAAATACCTACACCGCTGTCTTCTACTTCAATAACTAAATGATCTTCATTATCTTTTCTTAGTTTAATATTTACAAAACCTGCTTTGGTGTATTTCAGTGCATTATCAAGCAGGTTTGAAATTATTTGTGTGCAGGTGTATTCATCAGCGATAATACGCAGGTCATCGGCTTCGTCATTAAATTTTAATTCTATTGATTTTGAATGAGCGATATGTTTAAAATCATCAATAAGACCATTGATAATCATCTTAAGATCGAGTGGTTTTGGATTTATAGGAAAATCTCCCGCCTGTATTCTTGAAAAGTTCAGTATCATATCAACTGTACGCATTAATCTTTTGCTTGAGCGGTCTATCGAATTGAAATAAAACTCCTCTTCTTTGGAAGCATATTTTGAAAATGATTCCTGTATAAGACTCTTCATCCCGAGTATTCCGTTTAGTGGAGTTCTGATTTCATGCGAAATGTTGGCGATGAATGCGTCCTTCAGTTTGTTGGACAGTTCGGCTTTTTCCTTTGCGCGTATTAATTCATTCTCGGCAGTTTTGCGTGCGGTAATATCGTTCATCATTACCATGATTGATGTCTTGCCATGGTAGTCCACAGCAATTGCAGAAGCTTCAACTATTATAATTGAGCCGTCAAGTTTTATAAGTCTTTCTTCAATAATTCTTTGACCTGATGTATCAGGTTTATTTTTACTTGAAGAAGCATCGGCTATTAGCCGTATAATTTCCTTGCGTTCATCTGGATGTACAAAATCAATCACACTTTTATTTTTCACTTCGTCAAATGATTTTGCTCCTATCATCCTTAGAGCAGAATCGTTTACCATCAGAATTCTATCATCAGAATTAATAACAATTCCAATGGTGAGTGTATCAACAACAAGTTTATACCTTTTCTCACTTTCCTTTAATGCTTCCTGAGTTTTAAATCTTTCAGTGACATCTATAGCAATACCTAATATTCCTGATAGTTTTCCCTCTGTATTAATGAATGGAGAATAAACAGTATCAAAAACAGAATCACCTAAAACGTTCATAACACGGGTTGTTTCACCATTCAGGGCTTTAAGAATGCTGTTATAAATGGTTGGATTATCTTTATATATCTCCAGTGCAGACATACCAACAACCTGTCCGGGTTTTAATCCAAGTTTATTCAGTGCAAGTCCTTCTGAAAGTGTAAACACACCATGTTGATCTAATATAAATAAAATTGCTTCAGCACTTTGAACAACTTTTCTGAATTTTTCTTCACTTTCCCTTAAAGCAATTTCTGTTTTTTTTCTTTCAGTAATATCAACAGCAATACCAAGTACAGATGGTATAGAGGTCCCTGAAAAAGTAAATGGAATTTTTGTAGTCTGAAGTACTCTCTTTACACCCGATGCTTCAACAATAGTCTCTTCAGGGATAAATTTTTGTTTGCCGCTATGGATTACTTCAAGATCATCTTTTCTGAAATTTGCCGCTTCTTCTTTTGAAATGAAATCCGAATCAAATTTATTAATTAGATTTTCCGTGGTGGTACCGTATGCCCCAGCAATAGCTTTATTTGCTAATATAAATTTACCATTTATATCTTTTGCGAAAACATAGTGAGGTACGAGATCGATAACTTGTCTGAATCTGTTAGTGTTTAACTCAATTTCTTTTTCTTTCTTTTTGCTTTCTGTGACATCCATTACAAAACCATGCCATACTATAGAGCCGTCCGGTTCAAGCACCGGCAGAGAATGTCCTTCTATCCACCTTTCACCTTTTTCAGGGTGGTTATATCTGAAAACGGAGTTCCATTGACTCATTGAATTCGCAGATTGCTGAACTGACTCTTTAACCAGTAATACATCATCTTTATGTATCCGTGCAAATAATTCGTGCAGGTCTTTATGGAGATTCTTTTCAGGGATACCATAAACTGTTTCAATTGCCGGTGTAGTGAAATGCATAAATGTTTTTCCGTCATTAGTCTGTTTAAACGAACATATTGCACCTGGTACACTTAAACTGATTTTAGCTAGTTGTTCCTGCAATTCAAATCTTTTTTTGATTTCCGATTCAGCAAGTTTGGCTTTGGTTATATCTTGCACAGTTGCTACAAAAAAATCGATGGTTCTGTCAGCTTTGCGAATACACTTAACATCGACAGAGGCATGAATTATTTCGCCATCTTTTCGAATAAATTTTTTTTCAAGTTCATAACCTTCGGTTTCACCATTCATTACCTTATTAAATTCTTCGACATCAATTTCTAAATCATCGGGATGAGTTATTTCAGTCCAGGTTTTTTGAAGAAGTTCTTCCCTGGGATATCCAAAGATTTCACAAAGTTTGTCATTTACCTGGAGCCATTTTTTACTTAGCGGAGAAGTGATAGCCATACCTATAAATGGTAGATCATAATATAAACTTAAAAGCGAAACCTGAGTCCTGTATTTTTCCTCACTTTGTTTCAGCTTTAACTCTGCATTCTTTCTGTCAGTAATATCACGCCATATAACATAAAACAGTTGTTTACCCTTCATCTTAAATGGGGTTAACATTACTTCTACGGGAAGATCAGATCCATCTGCTTTTGTGTGCAGCCATTCAAACTTATGATGACCTTTATTCAACGCTTCAGCAATCTTCTCAGTTGCCGCCAACTCTGAAGGTTTTTCGTTTGGTTGAAATTCCGGTGAAAGCTGCCATGGATTTTTTCCGATTACTTCTTCTTTTGAGTTGTACTTTAAGATCTTAACTGTGGCTGGGTTACAATCTATAAATACTTTGTCAGCAATGATGAGTATTGGATCTGTGGAAACTTCAAAGAGTCTTCTGAATGTATCCATGCTTTCTTTTAATAATTTTTCAGCTTTTTCTTTTTCTTCATAAGCGGTTCTGCGGTTCATTGCCTCTTTTACAGCGAACGGAAGTCTGTCCATATTATCTTTTAACACATAGTCAGATGCTCCTATCTTCATACACTCAACCGCGGTTTTTTCATTAATGGTTCCGGTTAAAATAATAACAGGGATAGAATTGTATTTTTGTTTGGTGATGGCTAAAGCTTTTTTACCGTTAAAGGATGGAAGAAGATAATCTGATAGAATAATATCCGGTTTAAAGTTTTCGAGTGCATCGAGTAGCTCTGATTCTGTCTCAACACGTATATGTTCAACACCTATGCCGTTTTTTTCCAGATGCCTGATTGCATGATCCATATCGGGTGCGTAGTCTTCAATAAAAACTACTTTTAATCTGTATAGATTTTCCATATAACCTCCACCCTGAAAAAATAATTTTTGACCAGGTTACTCTTACTAATATCAGTAACCGCGAATGACAGGTTTAAACACTTACAAAATTCTCATCATCACCAAGGATATTAAACAGACAGTCAGGAATTTGAACACTTGTACTGGCACACTTAAATTGACTAGGAATCATTGATTTCAGGAGAACTGAAAAATCCTGAAGTTTATATGGTGAAGAGCACGATGACATCATACCCCTATAATTATTTTCTTACTGCAAAAGTTCCATTAAATTTTAAATTTTTACAGTAGCACTAAGCCATTAATCCTAACAGTGTTTTGTTTTCCGGATAAGAGAATATTTAACTTACCTAAAACATTGAACGGCTCGTGAGAAGATAATAAATATATTTAACAGGCGAAATATTTGTTGATCACGAATTTTATTAATTATTTGATAAAACCTGACTGACGAATTTTTGAAGAGCCAGCTTGGTTTTCCTTATTATCAAAATATTTTGTTTACCGATAAGTTTAATTATACAATCTGATACCGGCCTTTATAAATCGTTGTCGTTTAAACGGGTGTAAATCGGAAATTAAATTCTTCCTATCTTTAGAAAAAGAAAGTAATTAATTTCAAAAAAAATATGCTTCAACTAAATTTTAGTACGTTTCCCGTACTTAACACAAAAAGACTGCTTTTAAGAAAAGTAGAGATGACTGATGTTAATGAAATATTTCTTCTCAGATCTGATCCTGTTGTTATGAAGTATCTTGACAGACCTCCGGCTAAAAATCTGGAGGATGCGAAAATTTTTTTAAAGTCCATTAGCGATCTTGAAAAAAATAATGAAGCAGTAACCTGGGCAATAACAATTAAAGAAAACCCAAAACTTATCGGGACTATCTGCTACTGGAATATTAAGAAGGAACACTATCGTGCTGAAGTAGGATATGTTCTTCTGCCCGGATTTCACGGTAAAGGAATAATGCAGGAAGCATTAACGGAAATTCTTGGTTATGGATTTAATATTATGAAACTTCACTCAGTTGAAGCTAATGTAAATCCCATGAATGAAGCATCAATAAAACTTCTTGAAAGGAATAAGTTTATTCGTGAAGCTTACTTCAAAGAAAATTATTATTACGACGGGAAATTTTTAGATAGCGCGATTTATTCATTAATAGTCTCTAACCATTAATTGAAAGTTTATAAAATTCAACTAAAAGTATTAAATTAAACACCGCAAACATCCCGGAGAGTACCAATGAATTTGTCAGAAATAAAAAAGCAAATCGAGAAGTTAAACCTAGATGAAAAAATAATTTTGGTTGAAGATGTATGGAATAGTATAGCTAGGAGTAATTCAGATTTACCACTATCAGAATGGCAAAAAAAAGAACTTGATAAAAGATACTCTGAATTTTTGTACAAGAATGAAAAGCTTACAGACTGGGACTCAGTTCATGAAGATTTAAAGAAAAAATACAAATGAAACTGCGTTATACCAGCAAAGCAATGGTCGATCTTGAATCTGCATTGACTTGGTACGAAAATCAGAGGAAAGGGTTGGGTTTAGATTTTTTGGAATCAATAAGTAAAAGCATTTTTGAAATTAGCAGTTTCCCGGAAATGTACCCGGTTTGTTACTCAGTCTTTAGAAGAAATATTACAAAAAAATTTCCTTTCTTAATATTCTATACAATAGAACCAGATGAAATAGTAATTCATGCAATTTTTGACAATAGAAAAGATACTTCAAAACGACCGGCAATTTAATCATAATAGTCGTTTTAATTAAATTTTTATGTTCAACTTACTACGCAGTCATATTGAAAAAAGAGTTCATCTTACAGATGAAGAATTTGAGATAACTTCAAAATTTTTTACACACAAAAAACTTAGAAAACACAAATACCTTTTGCAGGAAGGAGAAGTTTGCAGATACGCCGGATTTGTTATATCAGGATGTCTGCGCGAATACACAATCGATAACAAGGGTGCTGAACATATAATCCAATTTGCAATTGCAGATTGGTGGGTTTCTGATATGAACAGCTTTTTAACAGGTTTACCTTCGCAGTATAATATAGATGCTTTACAGGATTCTGAAATTCTTTTACTGGATAAAAATGACAGGGAAATTTTGCTCGACAACTGTCCGAAGATGGAAAGGTTTTTTCGTCTGCTGATGGAGTCGAATCACATTGCAACAAACCAGAGAGTTATTGATTCACTAAGTGCATCTGCTGAAGAGAGATATCTAAAGTTTATAAAAACATACCCGGAACTTTTTGAGCAAATACCACAGAACCAGATAGCATCCTACCTTGGTATCACGCCTCAGTCACTTAGCAGGATACGTAAAGAACTTTCCGAAAAATAAAAGAAGATTATTTTTAATACTCCGATTCATTAAAGATCTAATTACAAATTTATTTTTGATTAATTACCACCAGATTGATCAGGGTAGCCTCAACCCCTGCCTGCAGCAGGCAGGTTCAGGTTGAGTGGGAAGCAGCGGTAGCCCAACCCTTATTTTCGCAGGCTGAAGCCTGCGGCTACCTGTTTGCAGGAATATTCAATTCGACCCGGATAATTCTTTCATCCTCCTCAAACCTTAATCAACCATCCGGAAATACATTTCACTTTTTGATTAACATATGTTAACTGAATTAATTACCGTGTGTGAATGTTCGGTTGATCTTCATGGGTTAGCTTTGATCAGTTCATTTAATAACAAAACATAAACCTTGAAAGGAAAATATTATGGCACAATGGAAAATTGATTCAACGCACTCTGAAGTAAACTTTAAAGTAAAACACCTTGTGGTTTCAACTGTAAGAGGAAGTTTTACAAATTATGAGGCATCAATTGAATCCGTAAAAGGTGACTTTACAGATGCAATAATAAAATTTGAAGCTGATGTTAACAGCATAAACACAAAAAACGATCAGAGGGATGGTCATCTTAAATCTGCGGACTTTTTTGATGCGGCTAATCATCCGAAGATGACGTTCGTTTCTAAATCAGTAAAGAAAATTTCTGATCATGAACTAAAAGTAACCGGAGACTTATCAATACGAGGCATCACAAAAGAAATTACACTTGATGTTATTTACAATGGAACTGTTGCCGGTTTTGGGGGATCAGAAGTTGCCGGGTTTGAAATTCACGGTAAAGTCAACCGTTTTGATTTTGGTCTTCAATGGAATGCATTAACTGAAGCAGGCGGAGTTGTAGTAAGCAACGAAGTTAAAATTGAAATTCTTGCAGAGTTCAACAAGGTTCAATCAGAAGTAAAAGCTGCTTAAGTTTAATACTCTTCAATATGTCACCCTGAGCTTGTCGAAGGGTGACATAAAGGGCGGGTTTTTATTTTTATCTTTCATCTAATTGATCCGGAATTTCATTTAGCTGTGAAAAAAAATTATAGCGCGAAATGATTATATATTTTGTAAGTTATTCTCAAGTAAATTTTATAGGACTTCCGGAAGTTAAATGGAGAAATAAAATGAACTCTATATTTATTGGGAAGATGTTAGATAATATTACCAGGTCAGTTTTCTTTCTTACAATAATTTTTTTATTCTTACCCGACCTTGGTTTAACTCAAACAAAAAATCCACCACATCCGACTGCATATAAAGAAATCAAAGATGATGATTATATCCCTGATTTAAGAGAAAGTCAGGAAAGAACCCCGGCATATAACTATAAAACAAACAGTATAAATACGGTTCAGGTAAATGTTGATGCTGATGGATTAAATATAGTTGGTGATGCTGCCAACGAACCATCAATTGCTATAGATAAAAATAATAAAAACAGAATGGCAATTGGTTGGCGGCAATTTAATTCCATAACCAGCAATTTTCGTCAGGCAGGATTCGGATATACAACCAGCGGCGGAATGACATGGAATTTTCCAGGTGTGATTGAACCAGGAGTTTTTCGCTCTGATCCTGTGCTTGGTTCAGATGCATCCGGAAATTTTTATTATAACAGCTTAACCAATCTACCAGAATATCTGTGCGATGTCTTCAAATCATATGACGGAGGCTCCTCTTGGGATGGCGGAACATTTGCTCAGGGAGGTGACAAACAGTGGATGACAATTGACAGAACTAATGGACCTGGTGAAGGACACATCTATGCATTCTGGTCTTATTCTTATAGCGTTTGTGATCCGAATTTTTTTACACGTTCAACTGATCACGGAGCAAGTTTTCAAAGTTGTATATCAATTCCTGAAAGCCCTTTTTGGGGAACACTTGCCGTTGGACCTGAAGGAGAGTTATATGTCGGTGGCTCAACAGGATTAAATTTCCTTGTTGCCAAATCCACAAACGCACAAAACTCCGGAACAAACATTGTCTGGGATTTTACAACTGAAGTATTTCTTGATGGCTCCATAACAAGCTATGATGGACCTAACCCGGGTGGTTTACTCGGACAAACAATAATTGCGGTTGATACTTCAGGTGGACCTTTTCATGGGAATGTATATTTATTATGTTCAGTTTTTAGAAATTCATCAACAGACCCCGCAGACGTTATGTTTGCTCGCAGCACGAACGGAGGTCTAAGTTTCAGTTCACCAATTGAAATTAATGATGATAATAATATAACCGCATATCAGTGGTTCGGTACAATGTCAGTGGCTCCAACCGGACGAATTGATGTAATCTGGCTGGACACGCGTAATCAAGCCACGGATAATATCTCAGCATTATACTACTCAAAATCTTATGATGGTGGATTGACCTGGTCCCCGAATGAAAGGCTTTCAGATTATTTCAATTCTCACCTTGGCTGGCCTCAACAGAATAAGATGGGTGACTATTTCGATATGATCTCGGACAGCACAGGCGCACATCTTGCCTGGGCAGCAACATTCAACGGCGAGCAGGATGTCTATTATAGTTACATTTATGATTCTAATGTACCGGTTGAACTTGTGTCTTTCTCATACACGGCTAAAACAAATATGGTTACGCTTCATTGGTTGACTGCAACGGAGTTAAACAACCATGGATTTGAGATTCAGAGAAGTTCAGATTATAAAACATGGTTAACGATCGGTTTTGAAGAAGGAAAAGGAACAACGATTGAACCTCAACAATATTCGTATACAGATAAGCTGTCAGGTGTTAACCCGCCAAAATTTTATTACAGGCTAAAGCAATTTGACTTTAATGGAAGCTACGAATATTCAAATGTCATTGAAGTTGCAACTATTCCATCAGGTTTTTCGCTTTTGCAAAATTACCCTAACCCGTTCAATCCAGCTACAAAAATCAGTTTTCAACTTCCTGAAAAGAATTTTGTGACTTTAAAAGTATATGATGTTTTGGGTAATGAATTGATTACACTTATAAATGAGGAAAAACAACCAGGTCAACATACAATAGAATATACTCCGGAAAATTTATCGAGTGGGGTTTATTTTTATAAACTGCAGGCAGGTAATTCAATCTTAACTAAAAAAATGTCCTTCCTAAAATAACCTGAAGAATATTTAAACCCCTGTTACTATAGCAGGGGTTTTTGATAAATCTTTGCTTTGATACAATGAGACTATTTCCGATTTAATATTACATTAATTCCTGTTTCTTCTTCTCTAAGTCTTCCCATCTTTCATAAAGCTGTTTTACTTTCTCTTTTGCTTCTTCAAGCTGAAGATTTAACTGGTTGGTTTGCGTCGCATATTTTTCATAGAAGTCAGGTGAAACAAAAATTTTTTCAATCCTTTCAACTTCAGATTCTGCTTCAATAATTTTTGATTCAATCGATTCAAGCTCAAGAGAATCTTTGTAACTAAGTTTCTTTGGTTTTGACTTTACCTTGATCTCTTCTTTTTGTTCTCTTGGTTTTTCGATAACCTGTTCAGAATTTTTTTGTTTTCTTTTTTGAATGTAATAATCATAGTCACCTTCGCTGTAATAAATTTCGCCGTTGCCTTCAAATGCAATTATGCCGGAACATACACGGTTAAGAAAATACCTGTCGTGACTAACAACAACAACACATCCTCCAAATGCTATCAATGCTTCTTCAAGTATTCTTAATGTCGGAAGGTCTAAATCATTTGTCGGTTCATCGAGCATGAGAAAATTTCCGCCGGCACATAAAATTTTAGCAAGTGTTAACCGGCTTTTTTCCCCACCGGAAAGTCTGCTTACAAGTGTATTAATTCTGTCATCAGTAAAAAGAAATCTTCTTAAATAAGTCCACACACTTAACTGATGCTTGCCGAACTTTATGGTTTCATTTCCTTCCCCGATCGCTTTTATAACTGTGTCTTCATCATTGAGTAACAAACGTGCCTGGTCAACATAATTGAATTGAGTGTTCTCGCCTGTTTCAATTTTACCTTGAGTAGGAATCACCTGTCCAAGAATTATTTTTAACAAAGTAGTTTTACCTGCACCGTTATGCCCGACTATTCCGATTTTCTTCCCGGCTTCAAACGCAAAATTAAAATTCTGAAACAGAATTTTATCCTCTATTTTTACTCCAACGTTTTTCAATTCCACAACCTTTTTAGCTAGTTTCTCAGCAGGTGGAATAATCAGATCAACATCCAGTTCAATATCATCATTTGATTGAGATGATAGTTCATCAAAATTATCAAGACGGCTTTTTGATTTTGTACGTCGTGCTCTTGGACCTCGTTTAACCCATTCAAGTTCACGCTTCAAAAACATCTGGCGTTTTCGTTCTTCAACTTCTTTTATCGCCTGCCGTTCTGATTTATTGATAAGATAATCAGTGTAGCTTCCCTGGTGCGAATAAAAAGTTCCTGCTGAAAGTTCAACTATCCTGTTAGCGATTCTGTCAAGGAAGTAACGGTCGTGTGTAACGAAGATGCACGTGCCTTTATAATCGGCAAGAAAATTTTCAAGCCACTCAATTGATGTTGTGTCGAGATGATTTGTCGGTTCATCAAGTATTAACAGGTCAGGTTTTGATATTAAAGCACGGCAAAGTGCAATACGCCTTTTTTCACCTCCGGATAATGTTGATACTATTCTTTCGGCAAAAGACGCATTAAGAGACTGAATAAGTATGTTTATCCGTTTATCTAGATTCCATGAATCTTTTCTCAAAATCATTTCTTCAAGATGATGTTTGTTTGGTGCATCAAACGGAGTTTGTTCATACTGTTTAATTAAATCCGTTTCAGCAACAGCGCCATCAAGTATATTCTGATAGACTGTCGATGATTCGACCAAACTAAATTCCTGTGAAAGAAAACCCGTTACAAGATTTTTTTTCTTCGCAACTTCACCTGAATCAGGAGGTATTAACCCGGAAATAATTTTTAAAAATGTTGATTTGCCCGCACCATTCCTCCCGACAAGACCGATACGATCTTCCTCGTGAACACTTAAAGAAGCTTTATCAAGAATAACCTGCTCACCGAAATGAACTTCTAATTCAAGTGCGGTTAGTATAACCGGCGTAACATTATCAGGCATAAATTTCTTTAATAATTTGAAGTGTAAATATACAGCAAGGGATTAAGTAATCATCCTTTAATAAATTTATTTCCGGATTTATTAATTAAATTTGTCCGCACTTAATGAGAAAAAAAAGCAATGAACGAAATAAAACGCTCAGATATAAAACCCGGTTTGCACGTAAAAATTATTATGAAAGAAGATCAGTGTAGCGGTGAATTAACAGAAGGATATGTAAAAGACATTCTGACAAAATCCCCCGGGCATCCTCACGGAATTAAAGTCCGACTTGAAACGGGTGAAGTGGGTCGGGTGAAAGAAATATTAGATTAAGCAGTTCTGATGCTCCTGAAAATCATAATTCTATTTTTTATTTGTATAAAACTTCTAAAACTGTATTCGGTTCTTTCGCCAACAAGTTTAATAAAACTAAAGCTGGTCCCTGTGGATAGCGGTCGCCACGTTCCCAATGACGCAGGGTTCCCAGGCTTATTCCAAATGATGATGCAAACTTTGGCTGACTCATTCCTATTTTCTCTCTGAGTTTTTTTACATCTATACTTTTGGGTTTGAATTCTCTCGCACTTTTAGTATTACCTTTTGAATACTCTATGGCTTCCTTCAGACCTTTATTTATGCTGCTATACGCTTTGCTCATAATTTACCTATTATAACCTTGAATTAATACTTTAACCAATTTTGCTAATTCATTCTTTTCAGTTTTGCTTAAGTTGATTTTTTCATTCTTACTGAAAACAGATAATAAAAAAAGTGGAACTGTTTCATTGTAAAAAAAATAAATTACTCTTGTGCCACTGCTTTTACCTTTTCCTTCTAATGCCCATCTTAGTTTTCTCACGCCTCCCGTTCCCTGCACTAATGTTCCGGATTTAGGATTAGCAGATAGATAATAAAGCAATTTATCTCTATTCTCTTTATCCAGAAGTTTCTTGATGCGTTTAATATATTCAGGTAATTCAACTACTGTTATTAACATATGCTAATATAATCCATTGGATTACCTTTTTCAATTATAATTTTTCACACCGGACTGCAAATTTGGATACGGGTATTCGAAAAAATCCTCACGGAATAAAGGTTCGCCTTGAAACAGGTGAAGTGGGGCGGGTAAAAGAAATTCTCGATTGATTACTTCGTACAGTTATTCCCCCTCTCATCACAGGTATAACTCAGTTCACCAAACTGTTATAGTCTTAAATTAATTTTATCAGCAATATCTTTCCGGTTTTTACTTTTCCAGCTATTCCTTGCCAGTAGAATATTTTTTACTAATAGATGGATTTAAAATGAATGCGTTAGACAAAGTCAAAGAAAACTTATTCGCACAGATTTTTATCATTTACACCCGCTTTTTAATTGGTGGCGCACTTGTATTTGCAAGCCTGATAAAAATTAAAGGTTACCGGTTTACAACTCTCAGCGGTGAAAACGAACCGATTAATACAGCGTGGCATTTTTTTGAAACGATGTATCAATCAGGTTTATACTGGAAATTTATCGGGCTTGGTCAGCTTGCCGCAGGATTTTTCTTAATGACACAGCGATACTCCAAACTCGGTGCATTGCTGGCATTCCCTATCACATCAAACATTTTTGTAGTTACAATTTCATACTACTTTGCTTTAACACCCGTGATAACCGGGATGATACTTTTAGCAAACTTTATATTGATAATCTGGGAATGGAATGAATTAAAAATTCTGTTTAACCTTAAGCCTGAACCTGAAAACAATACACGTTTTGAAAAAGATATTACCTGGCAGCTAACGGGTTTGGCGCTATTCCTTTTCACATTTGTTTACAGGGTTATCGTTGATCACTACAACTTTTTTTTCTGGGGAATTATTTGTGTTACAATTGGAGTCCTTGGATTAATCATTGGCTTAACAAGAAAGAAAAATTATAAGAGAGCTTAGACCAAAAATAATTTATTTATTAATGTTTATAC
>JAEXTA010000072.1 GCA_023453665.1 Bacteroidota bacterium
AACCCAGATTGGTGAGGTATAAACTTCATTACAACCGGTTGTGTTATAAGTAACAAAACCTTCATAACAACGCCAGCCATAATTTTTACCGAGTTCAATTACGTCAATCTCTTCGTAAGCATTTTGACCGACATCGCCTGTCCATAACCAACCAGTTTCTGAGTCGAAACTGAAACGCCATGGATTTCGCATGCCAACAGCATAGATCTCTTCTTTAAATCCTTGCGTGTTACCTGCATAAGGATTTGTAGGAGGAATCGCATAGTTTAATACCCCCTGTGTTGAGTTTACATCAATTCTTAAAATTTTTCCAAGCCAGGATGATTTCGTCTGTGCATAATTATCAGGGTCTCCGCCGCTGCCGCCGTCGCCCATTGCGATGTATAGATATCCGTCGGGGCCAAAAGATGTTTGTCCGCCATTATGATTACTATAGGGCTGTACAATTGACATCAAAGGTAATTCAGTGTTCTTGTCAGCCGAATCAGGATTTGATGTAACCTGGAAACGTGAAATTTTTGTGTAGCGCGGACTTGATGTTGTATAGTTAACATAAAAGTAACCATTGTTTTCATAGTCAGGGTGGAATGCAAGACCGAGTAATCCCATTTCACCACCGGATGAAACACGATCAGTTATATCGAGAAAAACTTTTGAAGAGTTTGCAGCGGGGTTGTTTTGAAATACTCTTATAACGCCCGCCTGTTCAACAATAAAAATGCGGTCTGTACCATCGCCGGCATGCTGAAAATCAACTGCATTGGTGAAAGTTAAATTCGGGAAAGCATCCTGTAACTGGTACTGAGCTGGTGTCTGAATATAAAGAGATAAAAGAAAAATAATTGATAGGAGTAGTTTACTTTTTGTCCTTTCCAAGTTTACCTCTGGTTTGTTTTTGTTTAGGTTTTTTAATTTCTGTTTTTTTGTTCTCTTTCAACAGTTCAAGAAATTTATCTACATCATAACCAGCATTAACGGAAACCGGTTTCAAAACCGTGAAGTCTGTAATTGAAGGCTTCTTGGTCTTTTTTGTTTCCGATAAAACGGATTTAGATTTTTTCTTTCTTGCAGTGGTAACCGGTTTTACGATTTTTCTGTCAGATTTTTCCTGAACTGAAAAAATACCGGTGAGAATTGTCAGCCATTGTACGAACGATTCAAATCTTTCTTTATTGAAGTACCTGATACCGTCGTATTCATTAACTAACAGCAAGTTAAAGATTACATCACTTGAAAACAAATCAGAAATAAATGTAACAAGAGGTTGTTGGTTGGTTGATTTTTTTGTTGAATTGGTTTTTGATTTTTTGCTCTTAACAATATTTGATTGATACTCGTTTAGTCTTTCAAACGGAAGTATAAATCGTGAATCAAGAAAAACTTTTATTAACTGAATTCGTAAACTGACCATTTGATTATCGTCGCCAGAAGAATGGAACAGAGATTCTATAAAATTTGAGAGTAATAATTTTTCAAAAAGATCTTTGCCGGAAGCGGATCCTGTGATAGTTCTTAACATTAATTGTTTCAACAGGCAATAAAGTAACAGGAACAATTGATTGTGCTTATTTCCGGTTAAAAATTCTTTTTGATCAGACTCTTTTTTTGTAATTGACTTTAGGTAAGTTAAAATCCTACCGGTCTCCATAAAAAATTCTTGGTATAATTTCTCAGGTACTTCCATAACTGCTTTTTTAGAAAACTCATTAACTAATTTTTCAAATTCAACCGGAATTTGAGAAACATCTTCCGGCTTACTTTTCTTTATCATTTTAACTGGAACCGGAGTAAAAGTATTGTCTGATATTTTTTTGAATGAATCGGAGTTTAAATAATTATTCAATGCAGTGTGAATCGTTTCATTCTCAATTTCTTTAATGAGTCTTTCTATAGAATCAACACCTTTGTTATTTAGTCTTCTGTATAATTCTTCAAATATTCCATTGTTGTCATATACTTCACTGAAGTCCATAAAAATTTTATATTGATAACCGCGAAGATTTGTATGAAATCCGTGATCTGAAATTTCTCTTCCTGAAAAGACATGGTATAAATTCGTCTTAAGTTCGCGGCAGATATAAAAAATGTTATTAGAAGATTTAAATCCAAGTGCCGATGCAACTCTCATAAAACCGTTCTGGTATTCTGCTGATTCGTTATATGCTTTTGCTACAGAAAAATTAATTGTTCCCTTACACTCATTGTATGAATTGTTGTAGAGAACCAGGGCAACTTCATTTCCAGCTCTGTTTGTATATGCATATACATTTTCGTTTATGTTGCCGTGACTATCAATGAAATCATAAAGCTGGAAAAAACCTGCCTGACTGAATAAATATCTTTTCTTTAACAATGGAAATATTTCCTGCTGATGCTGCCACATTAAATGCTGATCGGGTATTTCATTGTAGTAAGCACGTTTATATTCCATTCCATACTTTTCAGCAAATCCTTCAACCTGTCCGTGACCAAACATAGGAAGTCCGGGAAGTGTAACCATCATAACCGAAACACCAAAATATTTGTCACCTTTACCGAATTGGTTAACTGCTGTTTCTTCATCGGGATTACTCATAAAGTTGACGTATCGTTTAAGAATTTCAGGATTGAAATCCAATGTATTCTTTACAAGCAAACGGTACTTTTCATTCTCTTCCTTCATAATCATATGCATAAACGCACTGTTGTAGACACGATGCATACCAAGTGTTCTTACAAAATAACTTTCCATCAACCAGAATGCTTCGGCAAGCAGGAGAGTGTTTGGCATTTCAGCATTTATCCGGTCAACAACCTCTCGCCAGAATTCAACAGGTATAGAGCCATCAAAAGCTGAACGGGTCATTGCAAAATCGGATCGTGAAGGAATTGCTCCGCCTGAACCGGGCTGCGGATACCACAATCTTTGAAAATGTTTTTTAGCGAGTGTCATCGCTGCATCAAATCTGATGATCGGAGTTTTTCTTGCTACGTGCATTATTGTCTGAATGAGCGATTCTCTAACTTCAGGATTTAAAAGATTAAGCTGTGCAGTATCATTCCACGGCATATTGGTACCGTCGTTGCCGTGATAAATAAATTTTGTATTTCCTGTATAAGAATCTACTCTCTGAAAAACAACTGCCGCATCTGTTCTTGAATAATATTTATCTTCAATTCTTACCTGGACACGGGCATCTTCCGAAAGATCAGGACCAGTGAATGAGTATGATGGATAAGGCTTATCATCACGCTGAATAAAATAATCCGGTTTTTCAACAACCCACTTTGAATAAATGCCTGTATGATTCGGAACCATATCGCTTGCCATTCTTATGCCGCGTAACATTGCCCGATGTTTCAGATTGTTAAATGCGTCTTCACCACCGAGTTCATGAGCAATCACATAATCATATAAAGAATATGCAGAAGATGTCGCATCTGTATTACCGGTAAACTGTTTTATTTTTTTTGATGCAGAGCTTCTTTCCCATATTCCTATGAGCCATAGGCAGGTAAAATTCCATTTCGCAAGATCATCAAGTTCCTCATCAGGTATCTGGTCGAGAGTTGAAATGTTTCTCCTGTATTTTTTAGAAAGCTGGTCAAGCCACACAAAGGTGTTCTTTGCAATCATAACCACCTGCGGCATCCATTGAGTGTCTTCTGTAAACTTTTCTATTTCACTGTAATAAAACTGATGTTCTTCGGAAGTGAGTGATTGTCCGGCTTCAAGCTTTGCCTTTAGTTCATCAAAGTATTTTGAATCAAATTCATAAACTGGAACAGGAGGTGTTGCCTTTTGCCCTCCGCCGTGTTGTACAAAAATCTTGTAGTCTTCTTTTATTAAATCACTGCTTTTTAAAATCTGATCAATGAGATTTTCCGGAATGTACAATCCCCATCTTTCTTTAATGAATAGCAGCTGCTGCTCAATATCAAACGGGTTTGTAATGATAGGTCTTTTCAGAAAGTTAAATAAAGATAAATTATCGGAACCAACTGTTTTTTCACTGTCAAAAAAAACTTCGGTCTGCTCAATGACTTTTTTATAACTCGTTGAGTCAGTTAAAATTTTATCAGAATAAAATTCGCTTAACCTGTTTGTCGCTGGATTAATATTTTCAAGATGCAGAAGAATTATTTCTTCAATAATTATTTCTCTGTTCGGTTTGCCGGATGTTTGTCCGGCAAGATATTCTTCGGCTGTAACATCGTTCTTAAATACAGTGACAGGAGGGAACTCTTCAATAAACTTTAGAAGTGTAGTGTTAACTTCATCTTCAGATAAACCATCGGTTAAAAAATTTAATGCTTTTGAAAAAACTCCGGGGTTTTGTTCTTCTTCATATTTCCTGATAACAAGGTGAAATAGTTCATGCAGCAATCCAAGCGCGTTTATGTTTCCCGGAGTTACGAGATAATCAATATCACCTTCCGATCTTCTTACCGCATTTATTTTTTCTGAAACTTCTCTTGCAAGCGGAAAGTTTGAAATTATAAGATTGCCTGTTAATGAGAATAAAGAATCTTCAAACTTGTATTTAATGCGGGAATTTTTGCTGACGTGAAAATCGTATGTTGTCATTTTAATGGAGTAATTTGGTTAACAAAATTTTGTGCAAAAACTATCAACACAACTTTGATTAAAATAATGATTAATGGTTTTAAATGAAGCGTAAACTGGTTAACAAAATTAATTAATCAACCGGATGAAATGCTACGCTGGAACCGACCCAGGTTTTATTTTTGTTGAAGTCAACTCCCATCATTTTACCTTTACTCATACGGATGAGATTATTGACGAGTACAGGTTCATTTTTCCAGAGGAACATCATCCTTATTTCAACTTTTGAATATCCATCGGGAGTTATTATAAGCGGTGCATATTCTATTTTTTTCTGAAGAATATAGTTTGATCTGTCCTTGATTGAATCAAGAAGTTCTTTTGTAACATCAACTTCAACTCCAGAACCCGCAAATGAGAAGAGAGGTTTGAGCACATAATTATTAAGATCGACAGGATACTGATTCAATTCACTCAGGAAAAAACACGAAGGTGAATATTTATTTTTTAAGAGAGGAAGTGAAAACTTACTTATCCTGAAAAACCAGTTAGGGTGTCCCGCCCAGCTAATATCAAGGTCATCATTAAAATTAAAATTATATTTAATCTCTTTACGGATCAGTTCATCAAAAATTACACGATTGTAAATTCTCTTAATTTGTATTTCACGCCGGTTATCATTGTAAAAAAGTTGTTTACCTTTTTTGATGACTTTGGTTATGCAAACAGGCTTTATCCCGACATACTTTTCAGTTGCGGCAAAATCAATTCTTGTCTTTTGTTTTTCCGGTTCTATTTCAAGAAGAATAACATTCTCAGGATTGTTGCCGGCAAGAATAACTTCTTTAAGAAGATTCACATAAGAGTGAAAATCATATCCGCTGAAGTAGCTTGTAAAATTTGAAGGGATTTTGAAATAATTTCTTATCACATCGGCAAAGTAAGCCTGGAAACAATACAGCGAGGGAAAGCCCTGCAGTTCAATCAACTGTGGAATGAAACCACCATTTCCATCTTCACAAATAGCAAAGTCGATTTGAAGGAACAGCGGGTGTTCATCTTCATTCGGAACAAACAGGGAAGAGGGTACAGCGTTTTTTGAACGTTTGATAAAATCAGGTGTTCTGATCTGGCTTATTATTTCAGAACAGGCTTTTTGAAGTTCGTTTGAAAATTCTGTCGATAAAAATACAGGCGTTTCAGAAACTCTGAAGTCGGTTGGATACTTTAATCCTGAATCGAGGGCAATTAAAAAATTATTGTACGCTTCTTCATTAAATTTTGAATTAAATTCTTCCCGGAGTTTTGGAATCATGAATCCTCATTCAGAATAATATTAAATTAAATTTTTATCACAGAGAGTTCTTCAATTGCATTACGGAGAAAGTTTGGAAGAACTGTTTTTCTGGTTAGTTTGATTTTATCAGGCTGCTCAAGCAGATCAATCATTTCAAAATACTTTTGCTCACCATAAAGTTTTACAACGTGATCTTTTCTTTCCTGTTGTTTTAAATGATAGATCATACTATCGGGATCAGCTTCAGGGTGAAACTGAGTCCCCGCAATCTCATTTGAGATCCTTACGCCCATAATCGCGCGTTCATGTTTTTCTTCTTCGGGAGCTATTTCAGTTGCGATGATTTTTGCCCCAAGTTCTTCAAATACTTTTTTATCCGGCTGAACTACCTGGAACTGCCTGAAATCAGCACTATAAAACGGGTTTGATAAATCTTTTAAGATAATGTCATTTGCGCCATCGTCAGTTCTGTTAACAGGAAGAACTCCAAATGATTTTATAGCACGTTCAGTCACTTCAGCAAATTTAAAATACCTTGCCATCATCTGGAATGAATGGCATATGAAGAATATATATTTTTTCTGCTCGTTGTTTTGATTGTGATTCCATATTTCATCCAGCAAATTAAAATATTTACTTTCCCATTCGGTTCCTTCACCTTCAAATGGACTTCCCGGTCCGCCTGATGAAATGTAAATGTCATAATCTAATGAAGGAATATCCGACTTATATCTTGTTTCATAAACTTTATAAGAAACCGCGGGTCCGTTATTTCGTTTATCTTCGGCGGAAACAATTTCTCTTATACATCTCATTCCTTCATTGACTTCATTGTTATATAAATCAATAACAGCGACTTTTATTTTCTGAGTGTTCATTAATTCCTTAAAGATTTTTATTCAAGACCTACGTGAGTTTCTTCAATTATATAGTCAACAACATTTTTAGGATCATAAGATTGTTCCCAGACATCAAGCTGCCTGTCGGCGCCTGTACCCATCTCAAATATTTTATAAACTTTCTGCACTTCTTCTCTTGAACCAAGATCATCAAGTACATCATCAACAAATTCAAGCAGTTCATCTGTTAATATTCTGAAATCAACTTCCTGCTTTTTACCGAAGTCAATTAATTTACTTTGAATTCCGTAACGAGCCGCACGCCATTTATTTTCAGCAATAAGCGCACGCCTGTAAAGTCTGAATCCTAAATTCTGTTTTATCAGCTTATGGAGTTTTGCAACTACTGCCTGTATGATTGCGGTAATTACAATTGTTTCATCAACACGCATAGGTATATCGCACACTCTGAATTCGAGGGTTTCAAATACGGGATGTGCTCTAATGTCCCACCAGATTTTTTTAGCGTTATCAATGCAGTTAGTTTTTATTAATAGGTTAACATAGTTATCATATTCAGCAAGGCTTCCAAAGTAATCAGGTATTCCTGTTCGCGGAAACCTGTCAAACACTTTACTTCTGTAGGATTTAAATCCAGTGTTTCTACCCAGCCAGAACGGTGAGTTAGTTGATAAAGCAAAAATGTGAGGTAGAAAATATCTTGCCGCATTCATTATATGAATTGCTGTTTCCCTGTCATCAACACCTACGTGTACATGAAGACCGAAAATTAAATTTGCTCTCGCAACCTGCTGCATATCACTTACAATTGCTTTATACCTCGGATTAGAAGTTATCTTCTGATCTTTCCAATGAGAAAATGGATGTGTGCCTGCGGCTGCTATTCTAAGACCATTTCTTTTTGCGAGTCCCGCTAAGTCTCTTCTTAGTTTTGTAACCTGTGCTCTTGCATCGTGAATATCTGAACAAACATCAGTACCCATTTCAACGACGGACTGATGCATTTCAGGTTTAACATTTTCAGCAAGAATTAATTTACCATCATCAAGTATTTGTTGAATGTGTGATTTTAGCTCCCGCGTTACGGGGTCAATTATCTGGAATTCTTCTTCCACACCGAGAGTGAACAAACCAGGCTTTGCCATATTTTTTATTTTATTTTAATTATTTCAATGGTTTATTATTTGCGAACGAAGTTATGAAATCTCCCCATGTCAGATTATTCTGACCAGCTTTGTGAGACTTAGCCCTTCGTATAGCCATATTAGCAGCGGCTTCAACTATCCACTCAAAATTTTCTTCTCCTACTGAATTAACATCCGCGTCTGGTGCCGGATTACAAAAGTCGATCGCATAAGGTATTCCGTCACGCATAGCAAACTCTACAGTGTTAAAGTCATAACCCAAAGCATTATTTAATGCAAGCACACCTTCTTTAACATTTTCAAGAATTTTATTTTCAACAGGTTTACCTCCGCGCACGTAACGTAAATGGTGGGGCTGTTTGGGATCGTACTGCATAATGTGTACATCTTTTCTATCAAGACAATAGCATCGAAAATATTCTTTAAATATCACTTCTTCCTGAAGCATCATTACAAGCTGACCGGTTTCATTATATGCTTTAAAAAATTCTTCGGCGTTATTCAGTTTGTAAACATTTTTCCATCCGCCGCCTGCAAATGGTTTGAAGTAAGCAGGGAAGCCGACGTAGTTAAAAATCGATTCCCAATCTAAAGGATAAGCGAGATTCCTGAATGAATTTGCATTTGTATCAGGTGGATGAACATTTGAAGGAAGTAATACGGTTTTAGGAACCGCAACTCCGATTTTAGTCGCCAGTGCATTATTAAAAAATTTTTCGTCGGCACTCCACCAGAAAGGATTATTAATAACTGCTGTTCCGCTTATAGCGGCGTTTTTTAAGTAACCCCTGTAAAAAGGAACGTCTTGTGAGATACGGTCTATTATAACATCATAACCGCAAGGTTCTCCCTGTACAACTTTATCAAGTTTTACAAATTCTGCTGTTATGCCTGATTCTTTTTTTGAATTTACTCTATCAACAAATGCCGGCGGAAATGTGTTTTCCTGTCCGAACAATATCCCGATTTTTTTCATCTGACTCCCGGATAAATAATATTTAAAAGATTTTAATTGAAGATAACAGATTCAGTTAATCATTTATCTGGCTTAGATAGTATGGAAACATTTCTCTCCACCAGTTCCAGTCGTGTCCTGTTGCTGTCCGTACATCAAGCCAGTGTTTAATATTTTTTTCATTTAAAATTTTCGAAAGCTGAATATTTTCGTCAAGGCACATATCCCATTCACCTGTACCCAGAATAATTCCCATTTCTCTGTACCTGCTTAAATACCAAAGATCATTAAGTCCTGAAAGATAATCCGGCGGATTATTAAAGTAACAGTTATCGTCATAATAACCCATTATAAATTGTTTTATGTTATAAGCGCCGCCCATACATAATAAGTAACTAACTCTGTCGGGATATCTGAACGCCATATTAGCAGCATGGTAAGCACCAAAACTGCATCCGGCTAAAGTTACTTTTCTCATACCTGAATCATACTTGGCGAACTCAATTACATCGTTAAGTATTAGTTCCTGGTAACCTATGTGGGTTTTAACCCTGTCAGTAGGGTGTATGGAATAGTTGTACCAGCTCTCGGAATCTATTCCATCAGGACAATAAATTTTTATTCTTCCTGAATTAATTAATTCAGATGCAGAATCAACAAGTTTAAAATCTTTACACTGGAAATATCTTCCCCTTGAAGTAGGAAAGAGTATAACAGGAAAACCTGAATGACCAAAAACCAACATCTCAAACTCCCTGCTTAAATAATGGGAGTGCCACTTATGGTATTCTTCTTTCAAAACAAATCCGGAATTATCATTGAATAAAAGGAGTCTTGATGATCAAAATTACTTTGTTAATCATCAATTTGAGGAGCAAATATATAAAATTATAATCTCTTATCAAGTTCACTAAATTGATATTATATACTTATTAGAGTATTTTGGAATCCGATTTTTGATACGGATATGCAACAAACTCCTTTAATGTCTCAGTACTATAAGATCAAACAATCCTACCCGGATACAATTTTATTGTTCAGGGTCGGGGATTTTTTTGAAACTTTTGAAGAAGATGCTAAAACTGCATCCAAAGTGCTTGGGATAACACTAACCAAACGAGCAAACGGCGCTGCTGAACATGTTGCGCTTGCAGGATTTCCACATCACGCTATTGATACTTATTTACCAAAACTTGTAAGAGCCGGTTACCGTGTTGCTGTTTGTGAACAGATGGAAAATCCAAAGTTTGCCAAAGGAATTGTTAAAAGAGATGTGGTTGAAGTTGTAACTCCCGGAGTAACTTTATCTGATAAACTACTCGATCATAAAAAAAATAACTACCTCTTTGCAGTTTGTATAAAAGAAGAAATTGCAGGAATATCTTTCTGTGATATTTCCACAGGAGAATTTTTTTGTTATGAAGTTCCCTCACCATTCTTAAAACAGCAGATCGAATCAATACTTCCAGCCGAAATTTTAGTTCAGAAAAAAGAACAGGAAAATATTTTAAAGATTCTTAATTCAATAAATCTTAATGCAAGAATTTCAAAACTTGATGACTGGATCTTCAATTTTGAATACGCTAATGAATTGTTCAGAATGCAATTTAAAACACAGACGCTTAAAGGATTTGGAATTGAAAATCTTCAAACAGGAATTATTGCCGGCGGAGCTATTCTAAATTACCTGCAGGAAACACAGAAAGTAAACCTGTCCCATCTGAACAAAGTTGCGTTGTATAATCCTTCCGATTATATGATACTTGATCAATCAACAAAACGTAACCTGGAAATAACTTACTCAATGCAGGAAGGCAGCAGGGAAGGATCGCTTGTCTCAATTCTTGATAAAACAAAAACTGCAATGGGAGGAAGACTTTTTAAGAAATGGATTTCATCACCGCTAAAAAAACTTGAAGCAGTTTTAGTACGTCAGAAAAAGGTTGAAGCTTTCGTCAGTGACCGGAAAACGCGCAAATCATTAATTGAACAATTGAGTGAGATAGGTGACCTTGAAAGACTTATTTCTAAAGTTTGTACAGGAAGAGCTAACCCGAGAGATATATCAGCACTAAAAAGTTCGCTTCAAAAAATTCCGGTAATATCAGGAATATTAAAAAGCAGTGATAAAGATGAATTCAGATTAATTTCAGAAAAATTAATCCTTCTTGATAAACTTGTTCAAAAAATACAAACAGCACTTGTTGATACTCCTCCTGCAAGTCTAACTGAAGGCGGTATTATACGCAATGGTTTTAGTCCTGAACTTGATGATCTGAGAAATATTTCTGTTCATGGTAAAGACTGGATTGCTAATCTTCAAAAATCAGAAAGAGAAAAATCCGGGATCTCTTCACTCAAAGTAAATTTCAATAAAGTGTTCGGTTATTACATCGAGATAAGCAACGCAAATAAGGATAAGATACCTTCGAACTATATTCGCAAACAGACACTCGTAAATTCGGAAAGATATATCACTCCTGAACTAAAAGATTACGAGGATAAAATCCTTAACGCTGAAGAAAAAATATATGAACTTGAGTCACAGTTATTTAATGAGTTAAGATTATTTATTGCAAATGAAGCTGAATCAATTCAAACTAATGCAAGAATTATTGCTGAACTCGATTGTTTCATTTCTCTTGCTGAATGTGCTGAAGAATACAATTACTGCAAGCCGGAAATGAGTAATGATGATCAACTTGAAATCGTTGAAGGAAGACATCCGGTTATTGAACGGCTACTATCACCCGGGGAAAAATTTACACCGAACAGTTGCAAACTTGATAACGCACAAAACCAGATCATAATTCTTACAGGACCAAATATGGCGGGCAAATCTGTTTATCTTCGTCAGATTGGTTTAATTGTTCTGCTTGCACAAATTGGTTCGTATGTTCCTGCTAAGTCTGCTAAGATCGGAATGATAGACAGAATATTTACACGCGTTGGTGCGAGTGATAATATAACTGCCGGTGAAAGTACATTTCTTGTTGAAATGCAGGAAGCGGCAAACATACTCAACAATGCAACTTCAAAAAGTCTTATCCTGTTAGACGAGATTGGAAGAGGTACAAGTACATTTGACGGGATTTCAATTGCGTGGGCTATAACGGAATTTATTCATGAAAATCCTGATGTCTCTGCTAAAACTTTATTCGCAACACACTATCATGAATTAAATGAAATGGCTGAGTTATTTCCCCGTATAAAAAATTATAAAGTTGAAGTCCGTGAATATGATGATAAGGTTATTTTCTTACACAAAGTAAATCCCGGCAGTGCCGATCACAGCTATGGAATTCAGGTTGCACAGATGGCTGGACTTCCACTGTTTGTTACAAACCGTGCAAAGGAAGTATTACAGAATCTTGAAAGCAAAGAACTAACTCCTTATGAAGTGAAAAAAGAAAAATTAAAAAAAATGCAAAGTGCGATAGATAACCAGATCAGCCTTTTTGAAATTAAAGATGATAAACTAAGAACCGAAATTGGTGATATTGAAATCGATAGCCTTACACCAATACAAGCGCTAAACAAATTGAATGAACTGAAGAAGAAAGTAAAAGAAGATGTTGAGTCGAGATAAATTATTTATCGTTTCTGCGTTGTTAATTTTTATCATAGCCGGATGTGTGAAAGAAAAGTCACCTGAAATTCAGAAGTATATTAATGAGGTGGAGAAATCCCGTGTAGAAAAAAATGAGTACATGAAAAACGATCCTTCATCACCATTTAATTTTAAAGGAAAGATTGAATTTCATCCTCTCAAATACTATGAAATAAATCCGGAGTTTGTATTTGAAAGTAAATTAACTGAATATGATCCAAAGGATACTGTGACCATTCTTGGAACTAAGGGAGAAGAAAGAAAACTTTTACGATATGGCTATTTCACTTTTACAAAAGCTGATAAAGAATTTAAATTGAATATATATGAAGGAACTTCAAAGGCCGGTGAAATATATCATATGATTCAATTCACCGATCGAACAACCGGCGAAGAAACTTATGGTGTTGGTCGTTATATCGATTTTGAATTATCACCTGATAAAGATTTTATTTATACAATTGATTTTAATCATGCATACAATCCATATTGTGCATACAGTAAGGATTATTCTTGTGCAATCCCAACTAAAGAAGACCATTTAGATCTGGCAATTGAAGCAGGCGAAAAAAACTATCACTAAAATTTAGGCGGAGAATATTGTGGTTATTGTTCTTGAAAAAAATGTGACAGATGCTCAAATCGAAAACATCATTAAACGTCTGGAAGATTTTGGATTCGCAATTCACCGGTCTACAGGGCATGAACAGATCGTGCTTGGAGCTATCGGTGTGCAGCCAAATTTTGATATCCGAAAAGTAAAAATACTTGAAGGTGTTGATACCGTTTTCAGAATAAGTGAACCGTTTAAACTTGCAAGCAGAAGTTATCAGAAAGAAAATACACAGATAAAAATTAAAGATGTTCTGATCGGCGGTGAAGAAATCGTTGTAATGGCGGGACCCTGTTCAGTTGAAAATGAAAAACAGATTTTTACAATTGCTGAAATGATTG
>JAEXTA010000207.1 GCA_023453665.1 Bacteroidota bacterium
GGTCCGCACCATGTTGCCCAGAAATCTATTAATACCGGTTCAGTTGATTTTAATACTTCACTTTCAAAATTGTCATCTGTAATTGTAACTGGTTTCATTATTCTCCTCTGATTAAAAATTTACTGATTGTTCTTTACTTATTCCCTGCCCCACAAAATTTACTACATCTTCACCACCGTCAGCGTTTAGTATTCCGCCTGATATCCATTCGCCGCCATCCTTACAAATTAACGATATAACTTTTGCAACATCTTCAGGTGTGGTTAATCTTGCCCTTGGATTTTTTCTTCGTGCAACTTCAATCATTGGAATGTTACCGGGAATTTTTCTCAACGCAGGTGTATCTGTTACTCCTGCCATAATAGAATTAACAGCAACTTCCATATGTCCAAGTTCCGCAGAAAGCTGCCTTACGTGCGCTTCAAGCGCAGCCTTTGCAGCAGAGACAGCACCGTAATAAGGTATTGCGCTTCTGCCGCCGGAACTTGTCATTGCAAATATTCTTGATTTATTTGCAAGAAGATTATTCGCAACAAGATCCTGCGTCCAGTACACAAGTGAATGAGCCATTACATCAAGTGTCATTTCCATCTGTGATTTTGTAAGCGCCTGTTCATTTTCTTTAGGAATAAACGGACGAAGTGTACCGAAGGCTAATGAATGCATAAGAACTTTTACTTTTGAATTGCCGGTAAGTTTTTTCTTTAGCTCTTCAATAACTTCATTCCTTTTGTATTCATCAGCAGCGTTAATATTAAAAAATAAATGCTCTACTTTATACGATTTAATTTTCGAAATTACTTCTTCAACGTGCGGCATTGTTGCCTGCCTGTCCAGATGAACACCGGCAATATTATAACCATCTTCTGCAAGTTTAATAGCGGCTGCTTCACCAAATCCTGAAGAAGCACCAAGTATCAAAGCCCAATTACTGTTTTTATCATTCGTCATTTTCTAAAAACCTTTGTTCACATCATTGTTGTTAAATTCGGAGGCAAATAATACAAAATTGATGTTTGTTATACAATAAATATGATTTGTGATTTCCTGATGTTCAATTGTAAATGTCAATAAAAAAATTACTTTTTTGAAAACAGAGTAATTGATTCATCTCCAAGAATTTTATTTACAGCACCAATAAAAATATCAGAAGCGTTTACTCTGAATGCACCCACTTCAAACAATGTTCCTTTTGAACCATTATTCCCGACTTTTAAGTATACAGGTAATTTTCCGGGATTAGATTCAAAAACTTTTTTGAGTTCATTAATACACTCAACTTTATTTTTTGTTTTATCTATAACAATCCTGATGCTGTCTGTCATTGCATCACGCACTTCAGATAGTGGAATTACTTTATCGATGTGAAGTTTGATTGCATCGCCGCTGCTTTCAGGTTTACCAAGTATAAATACACATTCTTCTTCTTCAATAAATCTTCCGAACTGTTCAAAGGTTTTAGAGAACATCAGACATTCGCAGGAACCTGAAAAATCATCAAGAGTAAAAAAGGCCATTGTCTTGCCTGACTTATCAATTTTAGTGTCAAGGTTTGTTATAACTCCGCACGCTTTTACAGTGTCAACATTTTCAAGACTTTCTGTTTCACCAAGATGAACGGTTGTAAACGACTTATACTCAAGTTCAAATTTTCGAAGAGGATGATCTGTGATGTAGAACCCGATTACTTCTCTCTCTTTGGCAAGTTTATACTTTGATGGCCATGGTTCAAAATTTCTAAGAACAGGTTCTGATATTTTTACTTCATCTTCCAAACCGCCGAACAAACTATTTTCCACAGAAAGTTTTGAGTTCTGAACTTTGTGTCCATACTCTAGTGCTTCTTCGATTGAATTGAATAATTTCGATCTTCCTTTTTCTATTGAATCAAAAGCGCCTGCATATACAAGTCCTTCGAGTGCGCGTTTATTTACAACCCTGTTATCAGTATTTGCACAAAAGTCAAAAATGCTTTTAAAATTTCGATCTAAAAACTTCCTGGTTTTTATAATTTCTTCAACCGCTGATATCCCGACATTTTTTATTGCAGACATTCCGAACCTGATCTTTGCATCTTCTACATCAAAGTAAACAGAAGGATTATTTACATCTGGCGGAAGCACATCAATTTTTAGTTTGCGGCAGTCCTCAAGAAAGTTTGCAACTTTATTTGCATTGCCGAATTCGTTTGTAAGGTTCGCGGCTAAAAACTCAGCGGTGTAATGTGCTTTTAAATAAGCAGTTTGATATGCAACATAACTATAAGCAACAGCATGACTTTTATTGAATCCATAATTAGCAAACTTGTCTATCGAATCAAAAATTTCTTCAGCAATTTTTTTTGCAATTCCATTTTGAACGGCGCCGGCAGTAAATTTTTCTTTCTGCTCTTTCATTGCATTAAGATCTTTTTTACCCATTGCACGGCGAAGTATATCGGCATCAGCTAAGCTCATTCCGCCGACTCTGTTCGCTATCTGAATTACCTGTTCCTGGTAAACAATTATTCCATAAGTTTCTTTGAGAATCGGCTCTAAAATATTATGAAGATAAACTGTTTCTTTTGTACCATGCTTTCTTTCGATGAAGTCATCAATAAAATCCATTGGTCCCGGGCGATACAAAGCATTCATTGCTGCAAGATCACTTAAACTTGCCGGACGTAGTTTTTTCAGGTACTCGCGCATCGGGGCAGATTCAAACTGGAACACCCCGGTTGTCTGCCCTTTTGAAAAAAGCTGATATGTTTTTTCATCATCAAGCGGAATTGAATCGATATCAATTTCAACTCCATGATTTTTTTTGATTAATGTGAGAGCATCACGAATTATTGTAAGTGTACGCAGTCCGAGAAAATCCATCTTTAGCAGACCTGCGTTTTCAATCTCTTTCATATTGAACTGAGTGACAATGTCTGTCTGCGAAACAGCATTTGCAAGCGGAACGTAATTGCTTACATCATCAGGAGTGATAACAACACCCGCAGCATGTTTTGATGCATTGCGGTTCATTCCTTCAAGTACCTTTGCATACTTGATCAGATTCTGTATTTCTTCATCTTTAGAATCTTTCACCCATTTTAGTTCGGGAACTTCATTCAACGATTGTTCGATAGTATAAACTTTACCAAACTTTGAAGGAATAAATTTTGTGATCTTGTTGACTGTAGGAATAGGAATTTTCAGAACGCGTGCAACATCCCTTATAACCGCTTTTGATGAGAGCCTGTTGAATGTGATTATCTGGCTAACACAATTTTGTCCATATTTATTGCGAACGTAGTCAATCACTTCGCCGCGTTTGTCATCAGCAAAATCAACGTCTATATCGGGCATTGATTTACGTGATGGATTTAAAAATCTTTCAAACAGTAAATTATATTCAAGCGGGTTTATGTTTGTGATACCAAGTGTGTAGGCAACAAGACTTCCCGCAACCGAGCCTCTTCCAGGTCCGACAGGAACATTCATTTTCTTTGCGGAATTTATAAAGTCCTGAACTATCAGAAAGTAACCGGCGAAACCCATCTTTTTAATTGTGTCAATTTCAAAGTTGAAACGTTCTTCTATTTCTGCTGTAACCTTCTTTATTCTATTATATAGTCCTTCTCTGGAAAGTTGTTCGAAGTATTCATCTAATGATTTCGCTTTTGAATCGGGCGGAATTTTATAGTTAGGGAAATGATAACCTTCAAATCCAAGCTGAAGGTCTATCTTAGATTCTATCTCGAGAGTATTCTCAATTGCACCTTTAAACTTTTTAAAAAGTTTTTTCATCTCTTCGGATGATTTAAAATAAACCTGGTCGGTACCATACCTTAACTGACGGTAATCATTTCCATTCTTATCTGAAAGAAGAAGAAGAATATTATGAGCGATTGCATGATCTGGTTCAATATAGTGACAGTCATTTGTTGCGACTAATTTTATACCGAGTTCTTTAGATAACTTCGGCATACCATCGAGTACGGGTTTTTCAACTTCCATGTTGTGATCCTGTACTTCGAGATAAAAATCATCACCAAACATTTCTTTATATGTGATTGCTGTCTGTCTCGCTTTATCGTACTCATTATTAACCAGGTAAGTTGAGACTACACCGCCGGCACATGCGCTTGTGCAAACCAATCCTTCTTTGTATTGATTAAGAAGTTCAAGATCAATTCTTGGTTTGTAATAAAAACCTTCGGTGTGACCTAATGTTGAAAGCTTAACAAGATTTTTATACCCGGTTTTATTTTTTGCAAGAAGTATTAAATGGTTATAGTGTTTTGATTTTTTTCTTCCGCTTAACTCATCTCCCTTACCTTTGTCGAAACGGCTTCCATCTTTTACAATGTAAGCTTCCATGCCGACAATTGGTTTTATTCCTTCCTGTTTTGCTTTCTTGTAAAATTCAGCGATACCGTACATAACACCGTGATCGGTTAGTGCTACTGCACTCATTCCATTTTTTTTTGCAGCCATTACTAAGCTTTCAACAGTGCATGCGCCGTCCTGTAAGCTGTAATGTGTGTGATTATGAAGGTGAACAAAATCTGACATCTGAAAAAATCCGGTTTAAAATATTTTCAATTCCTGAACAACTATTTAACTTTTTCCGGTGTGACCAAATCCACCGGATCCTCTTTGAGTATCAATCAATTCTTCTGATTCAACTAATTCTGCTTTATAAACTTTTGCTACGACAAGCTGAGCAATCCTGTCTCCGCGGTTGATGATAAATTCTTCTTCACTAAAATTCATCATAATAATTTTTACTTCGCCCCTGTAATCGGCATCGATCGTTCCCGGAGTGTTTAAAATTCCGATTCCATGTTTTGCAGCAAGTCCGCTTCTTGGTCTTACCTGTATTTCATATCCGGTTGGAATTTCTACTGAAAGATTTGTCGGAACTAAAACAACTTTACCGGGAGATATTACAAATTCGTTTTCAACAGCAGCACGGATGTCCATGCCTGAACTGCCTTCTGTAGAATAATGTGGGAGTGGGATATCATTAAATTTTTCGTCGAGCCGTTTAATCCTGATTAAAATTTTTTCGGTCATTAATTTTTTATAAATCTTTTTTTGATTGCTTTCAATTCTTCTCTGTCAATAATAAATAATATCAATACGAGAACAAAAACCGAAAGCAGTATTAGTTTTAGAAAAATATTTAGCTGATGATTATATGCAAGATAATAATAAACACTTCCTGAAATAATCATAAGAAAAAATAATTTTGAAAGCCTGTTCAGTTCATACTTAATATGATAAAATTTTTGGGTGACGATATATATAGCAACTGCCATTGCAAAATAACTTGCAAGCATTGCAACAGCGGCTCCCATAATTCCGATTTCCGGAATTAACAAAAGATTTACAACAACATTCACCAACGCGCCAAGTCCTGTTATAAAAGGGATGTAAATACTTTTTTCTTTTATAAATATACCTGCGGTAAGCACTACATATATTCCGTTAAATAAATAACCCAATAAAATTACGGGCACAATATTCAATCCCGACCAATATTCCCTTCCTATCAAAGTTTTATGGAAGACTTCAAACTGAACAATATCATTAATGAAAAGTGAAATCACCATCCATATAGTCACGGCTGTAATTGAAAAATAAGTGAGAACTTTTGAAAAAATATTTTTTGCATTTTCTTCACTTGCCTGCTGAAGAAAGAAAGGCTGCCACGCATACTGGAACATACTGACAAACAGCATCATAAAAATTCCAAGTTTATGATTTGCCTGGTAAATGCCGTTGGTGTTAAGGTCGGTAAGGCTTGTTAGAATTGGTCTGTCAATTCCCTGTATGATCATCGAAGCTAATCCGGCAGGCAGATAAGGAATACCGAACTTCAAAAGTTTTTTTAATAACTCAATATTAATTTTTACACGAAGTGATTTTATAACATCGGGAATTAAAAGCGCGAATGAAACAACGGATGCAGCAAGGTTACTGATGAATATTGCTTCGATATCCCACTTGAGATAAAGAATAAGATAAAGATTCAGAATTACGTTTACAGTAATGTTGATGATTTTAAAAGCAGCAAACTTTTTTGCTTTCCGCTTAAGTCTTAGCTGAACAAAAGGCAGCGAAGCGATAGCATCAACAAAAAGAATTGCACTTACATAATAAATGAAGTTGTCATACTCCGCGGGAACACCGACCGCAGCAAAGACACCACGCTTAAACAATATCAACAGCAAGGAAAAGAATAGTGATGCCGTAAGTACTGAAATGAACGGGGTAGAAAAGTTGTCTTTCTCATCACCAATAGTTTTGGAAGAAGCATATTTCAAATACGCAGCATCCATGCCGAAGAGCATTACAACATTCATTATCGCGATGAAGATATAAATGTTTGCAACTACACCGTAATCATCAGGCGGAAAAATATTTGTATAAAGCGGTACGAGTAGAAAATTAAGGAACCTGCCGACTATCGTGCTGATGCCGTATATCGCTGTATCTTTTGAAAGTTGTTTTATCTTATCGAACATTAAATTTCTTAATCAATATGAAGAAGTAATTTCTAAAGAAATATCCAATGCTTTAACGCTGTGAGTAATCGCGCCGACTGAAATGTAATCAACTCCGGTTTCGGCAATTTCTTTTACGGTATCTATATTAACCATTCCGCTTGCTTCAACTTTACATTTTGAGTTTATGATCTCAACTGCTTTTTTCATATCTGTTTTTGAAAAATTATCAAGCATTATAACATCTACTTTGAATTGCAGTGCTTCATTCAGTTCATCAAGATTTTTTACTTCCACTTCAATTTTGTAATTGGATTTTTTTTCAGTCCGGTACTCAATACAGTTTTTTATAGCATTTGAAACAGAACCAGCTGCAGCAATATGATTATCCTTAATTAAGAACATATCGAATAAACCAATGCGATGATTTATTCCTCCGCCTTTTTCAACCGAATATTTATCAAGCATTCTAAAACCCGGCAGTGTTTTTCTCGTGTCAAGTATCCGCGCTTTTGTATGAGAAATTTTTTCAGTGAAAAGATTTACAGTCGTAGCTATGCCGCTCATTCTCTGCATAAAATTTAAGAGTGTTCTTTCAACTGAAAGTATTGATCTTGTTGAACCTTCTATCGTTCCAACAATTTCACCTTTACTTACATTGTCTCCATCCTCTTTTATTTTTTTGTACCGAAGAGAAGAATCAAACTTATTAACAACAGAAGAAGCAGCATCTAATCCTGCAATCACGCCGTTTTGCTTAACAAGTATTTCTGCTTTTGATTTTGAATCAGACGGAATGGTCGCTAATGTAGTAATATCACCTGACCCGATATCTTCATTCAGCGCAAGTGAAATTAGTTCATCTAAGTTGTTCATTTTGTTTCTTCAAAAAATGGTTTGATGGCGTTGACAAAAAATTCCGGCGGTTTACTTAATTTTTTTGTTGATGAACTTACAAATACTAATTCAACATAACCTTCAACTATAACTTTGTTTCTTTCAGGACACGTAATTGTATGATCGATATGAACTCTTAAGTCAGGAAGTTTTTCAACTCTGCATTCAATCTCCAAAAGCTCATCATAAAACGCAGGATTTTTAAATTTTATAAATGTCTCAACAACAGGCATTCCATAACCTCTTTCTTCAATTTCTTTGTAAGTCAGATTTAAATCGCGCATCATTTCTGCACGACCCACTTCAAAGAAATCAAAATATTTTCCGTTATAGACAAAATGCATCTGATCGGTTTCGGAATACCTGATCCTAACTGTTGTACTGCTTTTCAACATAAAATTTTTTTTGATATCAATTTATGATAAAGGAATGAGAAGAGATAATAAGAGGCAAAAAAAATAATCTGCTTGGGTATTTCAACCTATTCGTTTTAATACAGAATAAGAAAGAATTGAGTTTTATATTTTTCTATTCAATATACGCACCCATCCTGCCAAATTTTTCAAGACGGTTATCAATAAGTTTGTCAGGTTTAATTTTTACTAATTGAGCAAGTTCTTCAATGATTGCAGATTTAACAAGAGCAGCAGCTTCTTCCGGGTTTTTATGAGCACCGCCAAGTGGTTCAGAAATTATTTTGTCAATTAATTTTTGTTCCAACAGATCAGGTGCAGTTAGTTTAAGTGCTTCAGCAGCTTGTTCTTTATAATCCCAGCTTCTCCATAAAATACTTGAACAGGATTCAGGACTTATAACTGAATACCAGCAATTTTCAAGCATTAAGATTCTGTCGCCAACACCGATACCAAGCGCGCCGCCGCTGGCGCCTTCACCAATTATCACAACTATAATAGGAACACGAAGTCTGCTCATTTCAAAAAGATTTTTTGCAATTGCTTCGGCCTGTCCGCGTTCTTCAGCTTCAAGCCCGGGAAATGCACCGGGAGTATCAATCATTGTTATGACTGGTTTATTAAATTTTTCCGCAAGTTTCATTAATCGTAATGCTTTGCGGTATCCTTCGGGATTCGGCATTCCGAAATTTCTGTAAAGATTTGATTTTGTATCTCTTCCCTTTTGATGCCCGATGATCATCACTTTGTAATCATCGATAGAAGCGAATCCACCTACAATAGCTTTATCATCTTTGTAATGTCGGTCGCCATGCAGTTCAACAAAATTATCAGTTATATGATAGATGTAGTCGAGTGTGAATGGTCTGTCTGCATGACGTGCGAGCTGAACCCGCTGCCAGCGCGTCAGATCCCTGTAAAGACTTTCTTTTAATTGTTTCACTTTACCTTCTATCTCTAAAATCTCTTTTCCGATATCAAGATTATCAGAAAACTTTCTCATCTCTTCAAGTTTTGCTTCAAGAGCAACAATGGGCTTTTCAAATTCTAAAATTGTCTTTGCCATAATTTCTAGTGATTACTCCACATCTTATTAATAGTTCTGCCGAGTATTTCAATATCAAGCCATACACTTTGATTTCTTGCATAGTAGATATCAATTTTTTCAGAATCCTGACCTTCCAGATTTTCAGTAAACCATAAACCTGTTAAACCTTTTTTCCCAAGATAAAGATTACCAATTCGTGAATCAGTTTGCGGACCTACAAAACTGTATTTACCCCTGAACACTGAGGGAATCTTAAGAATAAAGTTTCTGAAAACGGATTCTTTATTACTCAGTTTGCTGATGAAATATATAAAAGGATATACCAAAAACAAAACTAACATCGAGACTACAAAGTCGAACAACCTCTTAACTACTATAGAAGTTGGGTTTGATATGTTATACTGAATTGAAAACAACGGAACGTCATCAAGTATTGAAACAGATGTTTTACCAACCATAAAATCAAGGTTATCGCCGATTAGTTTGAACTCAACATTTTCTGCCTGGCATGATGAAACGAGATTCATAATTTTATTATATGACATTTCTCCTGTAGAAAAAATTACCTCATCAATTTTGTTATCGCGTATAACTTTATTCAGATTTTCTGTGCTTCCGATTACATTGAAATCATTGATCTTTTGGCCGATCAGTTTTTGCGAAAAGCCAACCAGACCTGCAACCGAATAAATATCTGAATTACGGTGAAGAAGTTTGTTTGCTATTTCGATCGCAGTTTGATCAACGCCAACTATCAAAGCTTTTTTGTGTTTTAATTTTTCACTGCCGGGGTATTTAAGGAAATACAATTTTGTAATTATCCGCCACAACGAAAGAAAAATAAAAACAAGCACATAATTAATTATTACTACGGCACGGCTGTAAGCAAATTCATTGAAGAAAAATGTTATTGCGGACATAATGAAAAAACTGATAAATACCGCACCCATATTTTTCAACACTGAAAGTGAATCTTTTTTGTAAACACCAAAAACTGATGATACTAAAACATGAACAATTGCGGGAATTGTAAAAATGATTGGCAGATGGTAAGAATGAAATCCGCGCCAGGATGTATATTTTTCGTAAATCTCTGCTGATGCAAACAAACATAAACTATAAAAAATAAGATCCGTCAGTATCGAGAACAGTGCAAGTTTTCTTCTTCCCAGGAAAGCAAAGATCGAGCGTAATGCAATGGCACTTCTAAGTATTATCTCAACCAGAGATGATGTTGAAAGATGTTTTTTTACAAACAGGTGCATTGCTTCGTAAAATATTTTTGTTTCATCAAGACTGCTGCGTTTTGTACTCTCCCCTTTGTAATGGATTATTTCTGTAGAATGAACATAGAAAACTTTTAGTCCCGACTGTTGAACACGGTAGCAAAAATCGAGATCCTCGCCATACATAAAAAATCTTTCGTCGAGTCCGCCAATCTTTTCATAGACTGATCTCGGGAACATCATGAATGAACCGGAAATAGCATCTACTTCGTATGTTTTATTTTCATCAAGGTAAGTGAGATTATAACGGGCAAATAACCTGCTTTTAGGAAACATTGAACTAAGTCCGGTCACCTTGCAGAATGATGTCCACGGTCCGGGAAAACTTCTTCTGCACGCAAGCTGAAGTGTTCCGTCGGGATTTAAAATTTTACATCCTGCCAATCCTGCAGATTTATTCTTTTCAAAAAAATCTACCATATTTAAAAAAGTATCTTCGCGAACAATCGTATCGGGATTTATCAGAAGCAGAAACTTACCCGATGCAATTTTTAGCCCGATATTATTTGCTTTACTGAATCCAAGGTTTTCTGAATTTTTAATCAGTTTAACATCAGGAAATTTTTCACTTAAAAATTCAACGCTTCCATCGTCAGAATTATTATCAACTATAATTATTTCATGAGATAAACCGGTTACAGCTTTGCGGATTGATTGAAGCAGGTTTTGCAGGAATTCTTTTACATTATAGTTTACTATGATGATTGATAAATCCAAAACCATTTTTCCTTTAAAGTATGCCGAGCATACTTCTTAAACGAAGTTTCCATACCATAGTAATTGCTTCACGGACAATTTTTTTTGACATCTTTGATGTGCCCATTTCACGGTCCATAAAGATGATTGGTATCTCGCCGACTTTAAATCCTTTTTTCCATGCTTTAAATGACATCTCAATCTGGAAAGCATATCCGTTTGATTTAACATTGTTCAGATCAATTGCTTCGAGCACTTCACGTTTAAAACATTTGAATCCTCCGGTTGCATCCTTAATCGGTAAGCCGGTTATAATCCGTGTGTACATATTAGCAAAGTAACTCAACAACAATCGCTGCATAGGCCAGTTGATAACGTTTACACCTCTTATGTATCTGCTGCCAAGAACAAGGTCGTATTTATTTGTTGAAGCAAGAAAATTTGGAATTTCTTTCGGATCATGTGAAAAGTCTGCATCCATTTCAAAAATAAAATCATATTTATTTTCAATTGCGTACTTAAAGCCTGTAAGATATGCAGTGCCAAGCCCCATTTTTCTTTCACGGCGGATAAGTTTTATTCTGTTATTGCTCCGGCTAAGTTCTTCAATATAATTTCCTGTACCGTCCGGAGAATTATCATCGACTATAAGAATATTAATATTTTCATTCTTACTTAGAACTTCGGGAATTAATCTGCCAATGTTTTGCAGTTCATTATAGGTTGGAATTATTATAAGAATTTTTCCGGATGACATTTTCAGAACTTCCTTCCCGGAGCTTTTAAATTGAATGAAAGATTTTTAATAATTGTAAAATTAAAAATCATTCTGATTAATAAGAAAGGAAAAAGATCAGCCATAATGTCCCTTGCCGAACAGTACAACAAAGATTGTCCTGAAGATGATTTTAAAATCCATCCTCAAGGACATGTTTTCAATATAAAAAAGATCATAACGCAATTTAATTTTTACATCTTCGATCGACTCATCATACTTATGTTTTACCTGCGCCCAGCCTGTAATACCGGGACGAACTTTAAGCCGTCTTTTATAGTAAGGAATTTCCCCTGATAATTTTTCTACAAAGAAAGGACGTTCCGGTCGGGGTCCAACCATACTCATTTCACCTTTAAGCACATTAAACATCTGGGGAATTTCATCAATCCTTACTTTACGAATAAACTTGCCGACTTTGGTTATTCGCGGATCACCCTTTTGCGACCAGACTGGCCCTGTAGCCTTCTCGGCATCTTTTCTCATTGAACGGAATTTAAATATCTTAAAAATTTTTCCGTTCAAACCGCATCTTTCCTGGGTAAAAAGAATTGGTCCCGGACTTTCAATTTTTATTACGATAGCAGTAAGTAAACAAACAGGTAAAGTGATAATCAGAATAATAAGAGAAACAAAAATATCCATTACTCGTTTTAATCTTTTTTCCCATTCAGGCATTAACTGCGGCATTATGTCGATGAGAGGCATGCCGTAGATCTGGCTTGTACGAGCCTGTCCGCTGAGGATTTCATAAAGATCAGGAACGATTTTCATCCCGACATTTTTTGCATCGCATTTGGAAATTATTTCTACAAGAACATCGTGATCATCTTTTTCAAGTGCTATGATAACTTCCTTAATATTTTTCTCATCTATTATATCCTGAATCGAATCAACATTAGTGATAACTTTTATATCGTTGAATACCTTTCCAACATTTTCATTTTTAACGGAAATATACCCGGATATATCGAGACCAAGCGCCGGATGTCTGAGGATTTCCTTATGAACTTCATTTGCTTTTTTATTGAAACCGACAATTAAAGCGTTTCTTCTCCCGAAACCTTTTATGAGAAGATTGCGTTGAAAACTTCTTATGAACAATCTTCCGGAACCAACAAGAATTAGAAAGACAGCCCAGTAAATAAAAATTAAAATGCGCTGCGGTGAGTCAACATTATGCAAATAGTCATCAAGAAAAATCAGGAAGAACAAAATAAATATTCCAACAAACGATGCTTTGAATAATGTAGAGAGTTCGTCGAATCTTGAAGCAGCAAACCACGTTCTGTACATACCAACGAAAGTGAAGATCATAAGCCAGTAGAAATAAATTGCAAGCAGCGGCAGAAAAAATTCCGGAAGAATAATTAAATCAAATAAGCCGGACTCAACCCTGAAATAAAAATAGAGAATGAATGAAAGGTTGATGGTAAGGAAATCAGTAGTGATTATTAATATTTTTTCGGAGGATTTATTCATATCACCGTGGTGTTGAATGCCATAGATTTGTTTTCTGACCTTGCAGGTACTTAATAATACCAATTAACATTGCAATATTTGTCATTACAAAATAGTAGAATAATAGAAACGGCTGAATATTTATTTTTAATTTTGTTAATATGAATCCAATCAATGCAAGTGCGTAGCAGGCTAATTGAACGAACAAAAATATTTCAAAAAAATTATTTTCATTAAACAACAATAAATTTGTCAGCAACAACAATATCATCAGAATTGGCGAAAACCATCTCACAACTTTGTGCGACCAGAACCCATACGATTTAAGTCCATAAAATGGATTGAGAAGTTTTTTTACCGCTTTTATTGTATACAAGTTATTTGATGTAGTTCTTATCTTCCTGTAAAATTCAGCCTCAATAGAGGGTGCTGTTAACTCCTCACCAATCGCATCTTTAATAAACAGAAAATCTTTTTTCTGTTCAAGCACTTTAAGCGACAGGTATAAATCATCACTCACCGGGTGATCAATGGGAATTTCAACAAATACATCCTTCCTCATTGAATAAATTCCCCCATTGGCGCCGATAAGAATTCCAAGATTACCTTCTTTTTCTTTCAGCCATGTTTCAAAATCCCAGTAACGGGTTTCCTGACTTCCGGATTCTTTTGATTTTTCAAAATCGAGTAATCTTAATTTACCACTAACTCCTCCTATCTTTTCTGAGGTGTAATATGATACCATTTTATTAATAGCACCATATTCATAAATGGTATTTGCATCACAGAATACTAGAATATCCCCCACGGCTATTTTATAAAGATCATTAAGAACCTGAGCTTTACCTCTTCGGATATCAAATTTTTTTACTTTTAGATTTTTATACTCTTCTGATAATTTATCCAGTATTTCGTTAGTACCATCTTCAGATTTATCTGAGCCTATAATTATTTCCAATTTGTCATCAGGATATCCATTTGAAAATAACATACGGACAGTATTTTCAATTACCTTCTTTTCGTTAAACACTGAAATCAGGATTGATACTTTTAGACCAGTAGAATCTGAACTCTTATTTTTTTTTGTGAAGAAGAAGTTTAACAAAAAAATGGTTATGGGGTAAAGCAAATAAGAGTGGAGAAGCAGGAAAAAACTTATTGTAAAAATAGTGATGAGAGTAATGTTCATTTTATAAGATTTTGAGAAAAGATTTGTTTTCTCTCATATTGTAAATTTATCCGTTTCAAATATTTAGGGTTTAAATTTACACAATGGAAACAACTATTCTAAATAGATTTGACAGAATTAAATAGTTTTACCAATTCTTCAGCACTTTTAGCAAAATTAAATTTCCTGGAACCCGCCAGACCCTTTTCACGCCATTCTTCGCAATACTTTTGATCGTTCAGTAGCCTTTTGATTTCGCTAGAAAAAGATTTATAATCAAAAGGATCGATCAGAATTGCGCTGCCTTCAAGAATCTCTTTTAACGATGAAGTATTACTTGCAACTACAGGAACTCCAGTTTGCATAGCCTCAACAGGAGGCAGTCCGAAGCCTTCATAAAAAGAAGGGAAAATAAAGACAGCGGCGAGATTATATATGTAAACCAGATCAAGATCTGAAATATGGTTAAGATAGATAATATTCTGTCGCTTTTTGACTTCATCAAGAATTTGACCAGAACCATACCCTGGTCTGCCTATCATTACAAATTTTATTTCAGGATTACTAATTAAAAATTCATCAGCGACTTTAGTTATCGTATATATATTTTTTCGTTTTTCAATTACACCTACATATAAAATATACTTTTCAGGTAAGAAATACTTTTTTTTGATATTCTCTTTTTCAATCTTACTGACTGATTGTGGGCGAAACTGTTGATCTGCAGCCGGATAAATAACACTGATCTTTGAATGTGATACACTGAAGTAATTTTGAATATCCTTTTTAGAATTTTCTGAGATAGTTATAATGTGATCACTTTTCCTGATTGTTAATCGAAGGAAAATATCGATGTAAGTCCTGAACGTTCTTGAATGAAATGATTTATCTACACGATGAAATACATCATAAATAGCCGAAATGTATTTAACGCCTTTAACTTTTTTAATCGGCACAAGCTGATTCGCTGAGAAGAAGACATCAATCTTATGCTTTACAAGAATTTTGGGAAGAATAAAATTTGTCCAGATTGGTGAATACAATTTTTCAGGGATAAGTTTTTGATTTCCCGTTACAATGTTTTCAAAACCATTTGGAAGATTTTTAAGAGAAACTTGAGATACTAATAAGTACTGATTTGTGGAATCATAATCTTGTATATGGTTTAGCAAACCTGAAAGATATCTTCCCACACCGGTCATTTTTCTTTCAAGGATCCGCGCATCGATTGCAACTCGCAACTAAAACTTTCCTTTCCCCATTTTATTTTTATCAAAATCACTAAAAGCTTTAAGTACGATTTTTAAATTCTCCTTCCTTCTATTCAATACCCACCAAATTGATTTCCCAAACATGGTTATCAAGAGATAAATCTTAACCAAACTTAAATATTTAGGAAAAAATTTCTGAGTAAAGTATAACCTGTTCCTTGTCATATAGTAAAGAGGTATTGAAGAATTACCCGAGGAAGTTGATGCATTAACTTTGTGGTAAATCTGACTTGAAGGGTTCAATAATATTTTGAATCCTGCATCCCGACATCTTTTACTAAAGTCTGCATCTTCTAGATAAAGAAAATAATTTTCATCCCAGTATCCAACTTTCTTAATCACATCTTTGTGAAATAACATACAACAACCTGATGCAAATTCTACAAATTCTTCGACAGTATTTTTTTTGTGATTGTCCCTTTTGGTCAAACTAACAGCAGAGCCCCGGAGTTTACTGATAAACCCTCCGGCGTACCAAATTTGATCTTTATCGTCGAAGTAATTAATAAGAGGTGTTAAAACCATTGCTTTTTTTTTAACGCTTGAATCAATGAGAATACTTAAAAAATCTGGTTTGACAACAGTGTCATTGTTAAGTAACATTATGTACTCCGCCCCATTTTCTATCGCGTATCTAATTCCAACATTATTGCCTCCTGAAAATCCCAAATTTTCTGACAAACCGATAAACTTAATTGAATCAAGTTTTGATAGCTGTCCAGCATCACTATTTGAAGCATTATCAACAACAACAATTTGAAAATTTTTTTGCTCTATTTTTTGCAGGGATTCAAGACACTGAAGTGTATCTGATAGTCCATTCCAGTTTAATATTACGATATGAACAGTAGGTGGTTTCATATGTTCAAACGATGCAAAATAACAATAACAAAGTAATTAGCTTTCCTTTGTATTCGCCAAAAATGTTTTTTTTGAAATCAAGGAACCCTTTGAAAATGAAAAATATTTTTTTTGTTTTATTTTTTTCTAAAAAAATTATTTTAATCAGGCTTTTTAAAAAATCAATCTTATCATTTTTTACATATTCAGGGAAGTCTTTCTTATAATTTTTATAAACAAACAATCTATTTCGGGTGCGATAGTAATATCTAATATGGTGATGGTTCGTTGGGTAAATTTTTTTTCCAAAAATTTGTTTTTCTCTAACATTTCCCAAGGAATGAATGATTTTGCATTCACTTTGTATTTTAACTTTATAACCAACTTTGTTCAACCGCAAACAAATTTCATGATCCACATAGTCAATGAACAATTTTTCATCAAAACCCCCAATACTTTTTAAAATTTTTACATTAATAAGATTTCCCGAGGTCATTACAACCAAGGTGTCAAAACATTTCTGGTTATTAATTGATTTATTTTTACCAATCGGGAAAAAATGAGCTGGTGAAACAATTGACGTACTGGCATCACTAGTCATACATTCAAGTAATTGAGGTACAAACATTTCTTCACAATAACTATCCTGATCCATCGTCAAAAGGAAATTAAACAGTTCTTTATCTGCCAGATCTAGTGCTATATTGAGGGCATGAGCGATTCCTAAATTTTGAAGGTTTGGGATATACTTAACTTTATTGTTTAGTCGAAATTCACTTTTGATAATATCCGAAATGTGATTTGAATTATCTATCAAAAATAATTTTTGTACCTGATTTAAATATGTGTATATATTTGACACGACCCCTTTATCCGGGTTATAAATGACAACTGCTCCGGCAATTTTCTCTGTCATATCTTTACTATCGACTTAATTCTGGAGGACAAAAACAATTTTTCTTCTGCAGATAAAAAATACTTCCAGGCAAAAAAAATAAATAGTGGCAACAAAACACTTATAAATAGGATTTTTGTTATTAAACTATTAATAATAAAAGGGACAGATAGAATCAAAATGAAAATTAATAGTGAGTAGGCATGATATTTTGTAATCAACTTTATTTTAAGAAAAATTCTAGCAGACAAATACATTGTACATACATCTAATATCGCTAAAAGCATATAAGCAAAAGCTGCTCCCTTTATCCCCCATTCATTAATTGCCATCCACATAAAAAATATATAGAGTGGTAGTTCAGCTAAATTGATTAATGTTGGAATTTTTGGTTTACCTGCACCTTGCAGATAAGTATTGGGAATAAGTGAAAGACTATTCATTAATATCCCTATTGCTAAAAAATTTAAAACTAAAGAACTTCTATTCGCGAATTCATTTCCTAACCAAACTTCAATTCCCTCAAACGAAAAGATTACAATCAATAGGACTAGCGGATATATTGTCAAAAAAATAAACTTAGCCCCCTGTAAAAAGATTTTCTCTGATAGTTGGGGAATTCTCACATAGCTTGAAGAAAAAAATGGAAACAGAACTGTAACTAAAGCACCTGGGATCAATAATAATTTTGAAACAACTTCATAGGGTGTTGAATAATATGTCATTTCAGCTGCCGAAATAACTGTGCTAATTAAAAATCTATCAGAATATGCAATGATAGGTCCTAAAAGATTAGCAAGACTGATCCAGATGCTAAAATTGAAAATTGGTTTAAATGAGCTTAATTCAAAATTAATCTTTGATTTTATTTCTACATTAACTTTGAAACATTGCAACAGATATGCAAACCAGACAATAAGCCTGACTACTATTAATACTAAAATTATCCAAAATAGACTATTGGTGATTTCGACGACTATTGCTGGTAGTAAAAATGTAGATATTCCTAGAAAGACTCTGACTACATTTATTACCAAGAATTTTTGATATGATTCTAAAATACCACGTAAAGCAGCCGTAGTTGCAACTATGGGTATGGACAAACTTAATAAATAAAAGGCACTTAATGATTCAGGCTGTACATGCTCCGAAATATTGATTATATCGTATGTTAAGGCTGGAACGAAAATGAAAAAAGCAATTGCAAACAGGAAGCTAAAACCAAACATAAAAATCAATGAAGTCCAAAAGAGTGCAGGTATCTTTTCAAGTTTATTCGTTCCGATTAGTTCTGATACCATTTTTGTCAGCCCCCTACCAATTCCTAAGTCGAGAAAACTAAAATATCCAAGGACCATCCAACATAAACTTAAGATTCCAAATCTTTCAATCCCGAGTGAGTTTATTAAATTTGGTATAATTACGATTGCGAATAATAATGGTGTTCCATAGCCTAATAGATTAAATAAAGTGTTTTTTGCTATTGACTTGCCATTAGCTAAATCCGAAGAATTGGTACCTGATGCCAAATTAAAATTATTTTACTTTCTGGAATTGCATATCATAAAACTGCTAAAAATTCCGTAAAAAAAATTGAATTAAAATCATTCTAATCATTCGAAGCCCCACTTCCTAAATGGTTTAGACTGAGATTTAGTTTTGATTTTTTTTCAAGCAGATAAACGCAACAAACTATAAAAACTAAAGTAAGTATCCAGTATAATAGTCGTGTCACTATAACTAAAAATGAAAATCCTACTATTAAATACAGATAAACTAATAAGACTAAGAGAACTGTTTTTTTACTTTCATAAAATCTAAACCATAAAAAAGTTATAAGAAGACCTAATATATATGGACCTATAAAAACACCTAAATCTCCAAAATCTGCGTGTAATTCTCTAATATATGTTCCGGTATTTGTCCACATTGGAATATAGTAGCCCTTTTGGAAGTCTGAAGTTCTTTCAACAACACCAAATTTTGCTAATAGATTATAAGCAGATAGGAAGGTGTTATATCCGAAACCAGTATCTTCTCCACCAGACATTAAATAATGATTTAGCACTCCTATATCACTACTCAGATATAAATAGAGAGATGGTGATAATACTATGTTTTCTTTACTGCCTCTCAATTCACTACTTGCACCCTTATAGCTTTCATTCGCCCCTCTGGAAAGTCTAACTAAAGAAGCGCTAAACACGAAAAAGATTATCAAAATAGAAGTTGCGACAATCGCATTACTCTTTGAAAATCGAAAACGATCTTTAGAATCATTCCGCAACAAATGTCTGAATAGAAAAAAAGAAAAAATGAATTCCAATAATGCAAATAGCATCCCCGCGCGACCAACAATTGCTATTTCTTTTAACAAAATACCTATAAAAGGAAAAAAGGTTAAAAGACTAAATCTACCTTTGTAAGCAGTGTAAATTGCGGAAAAAAAAATCGCTACATAACCAATGAATGATATATATGGGATTACTCCTTTGACAGCCCCACGAGTACTTAATTGATATGTTTTATTTGCATTCAATAATACAGCCGATATACTTCCGTACATATTAAGCAATACATCCCAATTCTGTAGTGCTGCAATTAAACAAAGCGTACTAAAAAAAAAGGTCAGATATTTTACTGTTTTTCCATTATCTACGAAAATTGACAGATCAATTTTTAATTTTTCAGCAAACACATTTGGTTTATTATAGAGTTTCCTGGCTGCAAAAACAGTTAAGGTCCCAAATAAAAATGATATATATGAAGCAAGTATGAAATACCATGTAATCTGTTTTAGATCTTGGTAAGGAAGAAATCTTAGTTCAAATAAGAAAAGCATAAATCCCCAAATAACACTATAAACGGTAAGATGATTTAGCCACTTTTTGAAAAGATACTTTCCTAAAAGAGATGATAAGAATGAAACAATAAGAATTGCTATTATAACCATGAAATCTGTTAAAGTTTCATTCTATACATTTTATTTAATCTCAGAAAAAACCTAGCCCCCTTATCCTGCATTGGGTTTCTAAACTCTGACATTACAACTAATTTTTCACCTACAAATACAAATGGTATTAAAATAAATGCGAATAAAAATGTTATACCTATTATTATCGTGGCTCTTTTAGGACTATACTTCAGCTGCGGGGGTACCGCTTTATCAAGAATCATTATTGTCGGGATACTTTTTTGTTCTTCTACCTTTGCCTGTTCGTATAATGGAAGGATAACTTCTAAAATGGATTGTTGAATTTCTACTTCTCTATAGTATCTTAAGTACTTAATGGAAATATCAGGCATGTTTTTAAAAGGAAATAAAACATTTGATACTGAAGACATTTGTGTCGAATTCTTTAACTCAAGGATTTTATTTTTTATCAGATTATACTCCGCCATAGTACCCCAATACTGCGGTGAGCTTTCGCCATACGCCTGTTTCATAAAATATGATTCCATTTCTTTTCGCGCTAATTGAGCTTCAAATTCGGCTGCAGCTTTTATAGATACTTCGAGTTGTTCCGGAACGGCAACAATTCCATATCGTTTTTGGAATTTGTAAAGAGTGTCTTCTGCATTTTTAAGGTCCTCCAGATTCTGAGTATACCGGGTCTCAATAAATTTTCTGCTGTTTGTGGCTTGTTCAATGTTAATTCTAATGTTCGTGCTATCAAGAATAGCTACGAAAAAATTCGCAATCTCTGCGCTTAGTTCGGGATCTTTGTTTGTAACACTTACCTCTATCA
>JAEXTA010000219.1 GCA_023453665.1 Bacteroidota bacterium
CGCCAGGACCGCTTGTTGTAGTAATAGCAAGCGCACCGGAAAATGCAGCACCGAGACATGCAGTGATCGCTGAGATTTCATCTTCCGCCTGGAATGTTCTTACTCCAAAATTTTTATGTCGGCTTAGTTCGTGAAGAATATCAGATGCCGGTGTGATTGGATATGAACCGAGAAACAACGGCAATCCTGATTTAACTGAAGCGGTTATAAATCCTAAAGCTATCGCTTCGTTACCCGATACATTCCTGTAAGTTCCTTTAGGAAGTTTGGCAGGATAAACCTGGTAACGTGTTGTGAACAGCTCAGTATTCTCACCAAAGTAATAACCAGCCATTAATGCTTTTTCATTTGCTTCAGCTAACAGTGGTGAATCTTTAAACTTAGATTTTATCCATTGAATAGTGGGTTCGATGGGTCGGCTGTATAGCCAGTACATCATTCCAAGAGCAAAGAAATTTTTTGAGCGTGAAATTTCTTTATTTGTTAATCCTATTCCTTCTAAAGCTTTTGATGTCTGTTGACTTAAAGGAACCTGCACAACGGTATAACCCTGTAGTGATCCATCTTCAAGTGGATTACTGTCGTAGTTAGCGAGTTTAAGATTTCTCGCATCAAATGCATTGATGTTCACAATTATCATCGCATTAGGTTTGAGGTCACCCAGATTAATTTTTAACGCGGCAGGATTCATCGCAACAAGGACATCAGGAGAATCGCCGGGTGTGTGAACATCACTACTGCTGAACTTTAACTGGAATCCGCTTACACCATAAGTTGTACCGGCAGGCGCGCGTATCTCTGCAGGATAATCAGGCAAAGTACTTAAATCATTACCTACAAGAGCTGTTGTGTTGGTGAACTGTGAACCGGTCAATTGCATACCATCACCCGAATCACCTGCAAACCGGACAGTTACATCATTCAGATCTAAAATAGTCTTTCCCATATTCTCTCTTCTATTTTGGAGTTTGTTGGAAGTTGATTGAAAATTTGTTTTTGATTTTCATTCCGGCGATAAAATTACATAAGGGGTTAACTATTGTCAAATCTAAAATATTGACAAAGGTATAGTGACTCTTGAAGAACTGTTATAATGTATAATAAGTCACAATTTATTAATTAGGAGAAAGTAAAAAACTTAAATAAGTTACAACCAGATTTTAGATCATCTTCGTTCGAAATAAAAATTAGATTATATAACTGATCGTATTTATCAGAGGGCACTTTATGAAAAATCAATTTTTGTTTTTAGTGATCGTTTTAAATTGTTGTTTGATCTATGCTCAAACAATTAACATTCCTATCATTACTTCAGATGGTGTTACACCTTACCAGGATACATTAAGAGTCGGTTTAGATTTATCAGCTACTGATTGTATAGATTCTTTATTAGGTGAGCCAACAATTACTCCACCTATTCCACCTGCGGGAGTTTTCAGTTCCTTTTTGCAACTGCCTTCATTTTGCAATCCATTGATTAATACAAAATTAGATTTCAGAAATGCGCCGGCTTTCCCATTTACCGGACAAAAGGAACATAGACTAATCTGGCAACTGAGTACCGGAGCTTCATCATTTATTCTCCATTATAATTTTCCTGAGTCAGTTACTGCAAACATTAAAGACAATCTTGGTGGAAGTATATTTAATCAGAACTTACAGAACAGTGGAAGTTATTCAATTCCGTTCCAATTTATTAGTTCAGCTATTTTAACTGTTTACTATGATAATGTTTTACCTGTCGAACTTAATTCCTTCAAAGGATCTTTAATAAATCAATCGGTTCGCCTGAGCTGGATGACTTCAACAGAGATAAATAACTCAGGATTCAGTATTGAAAGACTAAAGGATTTTAAGTTTGAAAAATCGAATGAATGGAAAACGATAGGTTTTGTTAATGGTAACGGAACAACAACAGAAACACATTCATATTCTTTCATTGATGAAAATGTAACAACAGGAACATATAAGTACAGACTTAAACAAATTGATTTTGATGGGACTTATAAATACTCAAATGAAATAGAAGTTGTCGTTGATCTAACACCAAAAGAATTTGTCCTTTTTCAGAACTATCCAAATCCATTCAATCCGACAACAAAAATAAAATATTCGATTCCAAACGTAGAGACGCATCGCGATGTGTCTCTACACGCCGTAAGCTTAAAAGTCTTCGACATACTCGGCAATGAAGTCGCAACACTAGTAAACGAAAACAAACCAGCAGGCTCTTACGAAGTTGAGTTCAACAGTCATTCTGACAAAGGTCAGAATCTCACAAGCGGAATATATTTTTATCGCATAGCGATCCATTCGGATCAGTTTAAGGCTGGCAGTTTTGTTCAAACAAGAAAAATGATACTAATTAAATAGTGAGGGCGTAATGAAATCAATAGCACTGTTCTTTGTTTTTATTATCTCAACTTTTATATACTCGCAAGCTGATTTATCCATTTCTTTAAGACTTTCTGACAACGCGACACCTCCAAATAATGGTAGTTGGGAAATAATATTTGGATTAGATTCGACCGCTACTGATGGACTTGATCCCCATTTAGGCGAATTATATGTTCCTCCAGATGTTTGTTGTGGTTGGGGAACAGGGTTATGTGCAATGTTTCGTTTACCAAATGATCCAAATTCAGTGTGGAAAGATTATAGGTATGGTATAATGCCTTATTCAACTACAAAAGAACATAGGATATGGTATTGTGCACATTCAACAGCGACAGTTTTAACTATTCAGTGTAGTCTTCCACCGGGGGTCACCGGTTTACTGCAAGATCCATTAACAGGAAATCTTATCCATATTGAAATGTCGGATTCTAACGAATATTATATCACAAATTATATTGGAGCATTTTTTTTAAGACTTATAGTAGATTATCAAACAATAACACCAGTGGAACTTACATCATTCACTGCAAGCGTTTCAGAAAATTCAGTAAATCTTAATTGGCAAACCGCAACAGAAAGCAATAACTCGGGATTTAGTATTGAAAGACTAAAAGATTCCAAGATTGAAAGAATCAATGAATGGGAGAATATTGGTTTTGTTGAAGGACAAGGAACAACAACAGAACCACAATCATATACATTCACTGATAATGATATCGTATCTGGAAAAGTTAAGTACAGATTAAAACAAATTGACTTTGATGGAACTTTCGCTTACTCAAATGAAATAGATGTTGATGTTAATTTAACACCAAAAGAATTTGTTCTTCATCAGAATTACCCTAACCCCTTCAACCCAACCACAAAAATAAAGTTTACAATACCTGTCGTAGAGACGAGGCACGCCTCGTCTCAACACGCAGTGAGCTTAAAAGTCTACGACATTCTCGGCAATGAAGTAGCAACCTTAGTAAATGAAAACAAACCAGCCGGTACTTACGAAGTCGAGTTCAACAGTCATTCTGACGAAGGTCAGAATCTCACAAGCGGAATATATTTTTATCGAGTTAAAGTTGGTAGGTTTATTCAAACAAAAAAAATGATTTTAATGAAATAGTGAGGGCGAAATGAAAAACATAATTTTAATTACCATCTTATTTTCTGCTTTATGTAATGCACAGATAGTAAGACCAGCAAATCTTGAAATCCCTTTCACTATATACGATAATTCAGGACTTCAAAATAGTTCACGCATTTTAACAGTTGGTATTGACTCAATGGCTACGGATTCAATTGATTCCTTTCTTGGTGAATACTGGTTGTACTGCCCCTGGGATATACCTGGATTTGAAAGTGATTATGTTCCATATGATCACTTTGAAGCTGTATTAGATCCACCTGCTGAACCTGATCCCCTCTCCTTCTTGTTTGGAACATGGAAAGATTTCAGACAAGGAGTAATTCCATATTCCGGAACAGTTAATTATAGAATTTATTGCGGTGCATACGAAGCTGCGACTGCCATTTACTTATCGTGGGATTTCCCGGAAGGCGTTTCAGGAGTTTTGCAAGATCCTTTAGGAGGTCTTTTATTCAATTACCTAATGCCTGATTCCGGAACATTCACACATGAATCATTGATGCTGCTGAACCAATTCCGAATGATATTGACATACCAGAATGCAACTCCGGTTGAGCTTATCTCTTTTAATGCCTATAACGAAAACAGCTGGGTCTATATGGAATGGCGTACTTCATCTGAAAAAAATAATCGGGGTTTTGAAATTGAAAGATTAAAAGATTTAAAGATTGAAAAATCAAATGAATGGGATATAATAGGTTTTGTTGAAGGACACGGAACAACAACAGAACCTCAATCATATTCTTTCATTGATGAAAATGTTACGACAGGAATTTATAAATACAGACTTAAACAAATTGATTTTGATGGTACTTATAAATACTCAAATGAAATAGAAGTTGTTGTTGACCTGGCACCAAAAGAATTTGTACTTCATCAAAATTATCCTAATCCGTTTAACCCAACTACAATAATAAAATTCTCCATCCCAGAAGTATCAGAAGTAAATCTGGCGATATACAATGTGTTAGGAGAGAAGGTTGCCGAAGTGCTGAATGAAAAAATGGAAGCCGGAAGTTATGAGCATCAGTGGGACGCATCTGATATTGGAAGCGGAGTATACATTTATGAATTAAAAACAAAATCGACAAAAGGAAGTTTTGTATCAACAAAAAAGATGCTCGTTCTAAAATAATGATAAGCATTCAGGCTGCCTGTAAAGTTGGTATGACGCTTACGTTCGGAAACGAATAAATATGAAACATACTCTTCAGATTTTAGTTCTCACTTTAATCTTTTCTTCTTTAGTATTACCACAAATAAAGAAGGATTCTGTTACAATTTCGGACAGACTATCACACGAAAAAACACTTGTGTTTGGTTTTGATATGGCTGCTACCGATGGAATTGATCCACAATTTGGTGAATCATTACTTCCTCCTTTTCCCCCACCGGGAGCTTTTGACGCGAGATTTTTTTTACCTGAAAATGGTTTTTCGGGAACGGCAGCATCGTGGAGGGATTTCAGGAATATACCTGATCTACCTTTCGCAGGTACCAAGGAGTTTCGTCTCGCTTATCAAGGAGGTAGTGGTTCCCCTGGAATTAGAATCTCATGGAATTTTCCAAGCACGATTAACAATTATGTTTTCGGGTATTTACAAGATTTATTTGGTGGAGTGTTAATTAATGTCTATATGATCGATTCAGGCTTTTTCAATGTTACACCTCCTCTCGACAGATTAAAAATGATTATAACCTACGAATTTTCGCCTGTTCCGGTTGAATTAATTTCATTCAAAGCAAGTTTGATGGATAATTCGGTCTTACTTAATTGGCAGACTGCTTCCGAAGTTAACAACCGAGGGTTTGAAATTGAGCGTAATTCTCCCGGCAGCAATTGGGAAAATATCGGATTCGTTGAAGGCGCAGGTAATTCAACTTCATTGGTGTCATACTCTTATACAGATGAAAATAAAACAACAGGAACATATAAGTACAGACTTAAACAAATTGATTTTGATGGGACTTATAAATACTCAAATGAAATAGAAGTTGGTGTTGATCTGTCACCAACAGAATTTGTACTTCATCAAAACTATCCAAATCCTTTCAACCCGACAACAAAAATAAAATATTCAATTCCAAATGTAGAGACGCATCGCGATGCGTCTCTACACGCTGTAAGCTTAAAAGTCTTCGACATCCTCGGCAATGAAATAACAACATTAATAAACGAAACAAAATCCCCCGGCACTTACGAAGTTGAGTTTGATGCATCTGATTTACCAAGCGGAGTTTATCTGTACAAACTTTCTTCCGGAAATTATTTATCAATAAAGAAAATGATGTTAGTTAAATAGTCTTGAAAAATATTTTATTCTTACAGAAAAAGCTTAGGCAAAATAATTTTATGGAACACACAAAATATTTCTATTCAGAATCAGATTTTTTTGAAGGTGTGTTATGAGAAAATTAATATCGCTTTTTGGATTCTTCTTTTTAGTTAATATTTTCTCCTACGGGCAGCAGGCATTGATTGACATTCCACTGACAATCGTCAACGAAAATTATTCACAGGTACTAACATTAGGAGGAGATCAAACAGCAACAAACGGAATAGATGCAGTATTAGACGAAAATATATTACCACCTCCTCCCGCTCCCGGTACATTTGATGTCAGGTTTGACCTGAAACCATACGGCACAAATGCAGGTACTTTGAAGGACTACAGGTATTATTCGGAAACCTCCATAACAGATACAATTCAGCATACATTAATTTGGCAGCTTGCAACAGGCACAACTTTTCTTGCGATACATTACGGACTTCCATCCGGCGCAACTATGAATATAAAGGATGGGTTTGGTGGTTTAACTTTTAATAGTGGAACACTAACCGGTACTGGCAGATACATTATTCCTGCGCCTTCATATAATCATGCAATTGTGACAATGACATATATAAATATTCCTATTAATCAACCATTGTTTTCAATGACTCCTTCATCGCTTAACCTTGGTTTTGTAATCCAGGGAAACAGTTCAGCAAAACAAATAAAAATAAGTAATGATGGAAACAGGCCATTAAATATCTCCGGAGTTGTTTCATCGGATCAGCAATTCACATTTGGACCCAATTCATTCCCGGCAGTTATTGCTGCAGGTTCAAGCCAGGTTTTTAATGTTAACTTCACTCCAACAGACACCGGAACTCATACAGAAACATTAACTATTTTACACGATGCGCCAGGTTCACCAGCAGAATTATCTCTTAGCGGAACAGGTTACACACAAGGCGGGTTGTTAAGATTTTCACAGGAAAGATTGAATCTTTTAGACTGGACTGAAAATAATCAGGATACAATCGTACTTGAAAACTATACTGGTCAGCCAATGAAAGAATTGAAGTTCGAACTTGTTATTGGAAAGTCAAATGGTAAACTTATCTTAAGATCAGTGGAAAGAGGAACCGCTATACCATCGCCTCAGTTCAACTTTAGTTATGAGATTTTTCCTGGTGTACAATTCCCTGACGGATCATCTATAGATACATTGAAGGTTAGAATTAAAGGCAACGGAACAAATTCAATTCATCCTTTAGTCGGTACACAGGAGCTGCTTACGTTTGCTTATGATGTAGTCAATATAAATAAGTCCGATCAAACTACTAACTCAATTGAAAAAGTATTGGGTTTGACCCAAACCCCGATGATCAATGCTAATATTTATAGAGGTTCGGATGAAATAATAAAAATATGGGTGGGGAATATTTTACCTTTATTAGGCGATGTAAACCTTGATGATCAAATAAACCTACTTGATATTTTTCCTATTATTGATCACATATTTGGCAGAACAACATTGAGGGGTCTTGCATTTACAATGGGAGATATGGCTCCATGGTCTTCAGGTCAACCATTACCATTACCTGATGGTGTGATTAACGAACTTGATCTTACAACACTACGATACATAGTTCTTACAGGTAGGTACCCGAGTTTCATTCCTTTTTACAAAGTAGCGGTTAATGCAGTTGATTTAAGCTACAACAGTTCACAAAAACTCGCACAGGGAATAGATGCAAAGCTTACATTCCACCTGAAAGAGAATAGAACTACAATACAACTTGAATCAATCAAAAAAGTAAAAGGAGTGCAGATTGAATTTGAGGATTCAGGTTTGTTTGTACCGGGCGGGACGAAAATGACATCCGTATTTGATCACGCACTCTATTTTCCAGACATTGATTTCTTAAGAATATTAGCTTATGATTCCGATGCTTTAGCGATAGAAGCCGGTGAATACATCATCGCTGAACTTCCGATTAAATTAAATAACCCGGAAGCTATAAGGATATTTATTGCTGACGAAAACAACCATCGTTTAGAGAATATAGAAGTTGAAATACGACACGAAGAAGATTCAACTATCCCCCGCTACTTTGCACTTGAACAAAACTATCCTAATCCGTTTAACACGACAACAAAAATAAAATATTCGATTCCAAACGTAGAGACGAGACATGCCTCGTCTCTACAGACGATACTTAAAGTCTATGATATTCTTGGAAATGAAATAGTAACATTAGTCAATGAAACAAAACCATCGGGCAATTACGAAGTTGTGTTTAACGCGGAAGACTTATCAAGCGGTGTTTATTTCTACCGGTTGACATCAGGTGAATTTACATCTACAAAAAAAATGCTGATGATAAAATGACTACATCATATTATCAGACATCCATTTTGGACAGATGATAAAAAGATACATACTCGCTGTATTGAATATATCAGGAAATACTTATTCAAGTTTCGCGTAGTAATGTCATACACTGAATATTAATTAATTTGTTGTCATTTCATCGTATAATGAATTATTTTTTGTAAGTAAATTTAATAATAATGTAAGGGGTGGGTGGTTTATGCAAAAAGTATCTCTGTTCTCAGGGTTCATTTGGGTCATCTTCATATTAGCCGGCTGCACTTCAACACAAAATACTCTCCGAAAATTTGGTGATCCGATAGAAACTTTCGTATCAGAAGATAAAGTTATTTTTTCTGTATCTGACAACAGGAAGATTTCCCCGTCTATTGTTAAACGTGACAATTCAAATACTGATTACTCATTAAATCGGGAGCTAAGTACTTTAGTTGAAAATTATTTTAATAGCTCATTAAAGTTTGATTCAACAATCGGAACTACACGGAATATCAATGTATACATTGATCAGTTCAAATTTGAAAACAGTAGTACCCTGAAATATTCTTTAAGATTTGAAGAACTTTACACTCTGGATACCGTCGGTGTAATCAGGGTCGCTTCAATTTATGAAAGTTCAGGCTATGAAAATGATTATAAAGATATCATTGATTTTGCTTTGACGGATTGCCTTAGAAAATATTTTAACAATGACTATTCTTCAGCCCGTTTACTTACAATTGGTAAGGAAGAAAAAAATAATTCAGGCGATACGGCTGAAATAAAAGAAAAAAGTAATGAAGATAGTGTTAGTCAGTCTGAAGAGATTTCATTTAACAGCCTGCCTCAAAAGATCACGTTAAAATCAATTGGTTTAACATACATACAAGGTGAAAAGATAGTTGGCGGTTTTAGTTTTTATTATGATAGAAGCAGATGCCTGCCTGAAGATCTTTTTATACTCAAGTATGGGATTGGCTTTAAGTATTTGAGCATAGATAATAAAGAAGACGGAATTACAGGTTATATGTACGGAGCCTGGTTCCCGATAATTATTCAGAACTTCTTCTCAAATAATTCTGAAGGGACATTCATTGGAGCTACACTTCAATTAATGATAGGTTCGGAAAGAATTTCTTATGGCTATGCAGAAACAAATTCATTTTATGTTGGACCTTCAATTGAACCTTTCCTTGGTTATAAAATCAGTGATAAATTTTCATTGGATGCTGGTCCGTATGTTATCGTACTGGCTGGCTCAAATATGCTGCCGAATGATTTTGGTTTTAGAATAAATACTAATATTTGGTTTTAATTATTGGGGATGAATTATGCAGACTAAAAATATTTTAATTGTCCTGTTCGGGTTTTCATTAATCACTTTAACAGGTTGTGTTTCTTTTGAACTAACGAAATACGAAGATGAAAAAAATTGCCAGACTACAATTGAAGGCAACTACTTCAGGAAAAGTCAAATGGCATCTAACTTATCAATCATCTATGTAAAAACAGATGATGAATATTCGAATCAGGTTCGCGGCAGATTAATCTCCTATGATTCGACCGGAATAATATTTGACCCTATGGATTATAAACTATATTCTGAAGACGAAGCATTTTATCCAATTGATACTTTAACCGGCGTCATTGATTCAACATCGCAACTGCTTTATGGTTCAATACCTTCTTACTTTTCTAAAAAACATAATGCATTTATATTTAATTATAAACTTCATCTCGGGATTACAAATAGAACTACATATGAATATGATGAATTGCATTTGCTGCCAAATGAACCGTTTGCTTATTGTATTAAACCAGGTGAATATGAAATAACGGATATTAAATTCGTTAAGGACGAAAATTATATCGACATCGGAGCTGATTTCCCAAAAATTTATTTGCAGATTGATTCTGGCAAAGCTAACTATCTTGGTGACCTCTATGCCGACTTTACCGAAGACCTGAATAAAGACGTAATGAAAATTTACTGTTCCAACTATAATTCTGATGCTGCGTTTGCAACTGGTTTTATGTTTGGAATTATTGGAGCGGCAGTTTATACGGCATCAATGAGTATTCCCGATGAAGATTTGTTTCACATTATTCGTTTTGAAAACAAAAAGGCGTTTGTACCTGAAGCAAATATGGAGATGAAAGAAATTGAAATGAAAGTAGAGACAGAGGAAGATTAGTTACATAATGATTAACTTTAAAACAAAACAGGCTTGATTTCTCAAGCCTGTAATCCTCTCTCCAAAACAAAATTAAAATTACGCAACTTCCCAGGTGTTCTCTGTGAACATAAGTTTCTCATAAGTTCCCTTACCTTTTTTCTCGGTAAGATATTTTATCTGGTTCATTAAATCTTCATCATAACTTGTTTTGTTGAACTGTCTGAACACTCCAACCGGTGTTGGAAATCCTGGAATATCTGTAAAGCGTGCGAGCAGAAATACTCGTGTTGGATTATCATCAAATTCATCGTGAACAAAACAATCATTGATAGAATTTTTTCCGTCTTCAAGGTCAATGATGACAGGATTCAATCCGTCTAATTTAATACCTTTATTTCTATTCGCACCGAACACTAATGGTTTGCCGTGTTCGAGTACAACTACATTATCAGGTTTAGTATCTTTTTCAGTTAGTGGTAAGTAAGCGCCATCATTAAAAATCGGACAGTTCTGATATACTTCGATGAATGCAACACCATTATGTTTTGATGCGCGCAGCAGCATTTCCTGTAAGTGTTTCGGGTCTCTGTCCATTGTTCGTGCAACAAATGTAGCTCCTGAACCTGTCGCAACTTTTATTGCGTTAAAAGGATAGTCAACTGTTCCATAAGGAGATGACTTTGTAATTTTTCCTTTTTCAGATGTTGGTGAGTATTGTCCTTTTGTTAATCCGTATATCCTGTTGTTGAACATTACGATTTTCAGGTTAACATTTTTTCTGCAGGCGTGAATAAAATGATTTCCACCGATACTTAACATATCACCATCGCCTGTTGCCACCCAAACTTGTAAGTTCGGATTTGTCAATTTAACTCCTGTTGCAATTGCAGCGGCTCTTCCGTGTAACGTGTGAAAGCCGTAAGTGTCCATGTAGTATGGGAATCTGCTTGAGCATCCGATTCCGGAAATCCAAACCATATCTTCTTTTTTAACTCCAAAATCCGGAGCACCTCTCTGAACCTGTGCAAGGATTGAATAGTCGCCGCAACCCGGGCACCATTTTACATCCACATTAGATGAGAAATCTTTTGCGGTGTATTTTACATTCGGCACTTCTGTTTTTTCAACAAGATTATTTTCCATTCTTTCCTCCAAGGATTTCAACGAGTTTATTTTCGATTTCAGAAATTTTAAATGTTTGTCCCTGTACTTTGTTAAACTGAAGAACATCTAACAAAAATTTATTTCTGATAATCAAAGCTAACTGACCTAAATTAAGTTCCGGTATAAGAACTTTTTTGAAATTTTTTAATACTGATTCCAGGTTCTTCGGCAGCGGGTTCATATAATGCAAATGCGCCTGTGAAACTTTATATCCGGATTTATTCACTTTAGCGATTGCTTCTCTGATTGCGCCGTAGGTACTTCCCCAACCTAATACTAAAAGTTCGCCGCTCTGTTCGCCTTCAACTTCAATATCAGGAATGTCGTTCACTATATTCTTTATTTTATCATCGCGCAGCTTCGTCATTAACTCATGATTTGCGGGGTCATAACTTATGTTGCCGTAAATATTTTGTTTCTCCAATCCGCCGATACGATGTTCTAATCCGGGTGTTCCGGGGATTGCCCAAGGTCTTACTAAATTTTCATCACGTAGATATGGATAAAATCCTTCAGGGTTTGTTCTGAACCGAACGGGAATTTCAGGTAATTCATTAAAAGGAACTATGCGCAATGGCTCTGAACCAAATGCTAGATAGCCATCTGTCAAAAGTATAACCGGAGTCATATACTTTAAAGCAATTCGAGAAGCTTCAATAGCCATCCAGTAACAATCAGCAGGACTTGAAGCTGCCAGGATACAAACAGGTGCTTCACCATGTCTTCCAAAGAACGCTTGTAATAAATCCGATTGTTCAGTTTTTGTCGGTAAGCCTGTGCTTGGTCCGCCTCGTTGTACGTTAACAATTACTAAAGGAAGTTCTGCAATAACTGCTAAACCCATTGCTTCAGTTTTTAATGATAAGCCGGGACCGCTTGTGTTTGTAGCCGCTAATGCACCGGCAAAAGAAGCACCGATTGCTGAGTTGATTCCTGAGATTTCATCTTCAGCCTGGAAAGTTTTTACTCCAAAGTTTCTGTACTTACTAAGTTCCTGTAAAATTTCTGACGCGGGAGTGATTGGATATGAACCAAGGAATAACGGCAGACCTGATCTTAATGATGCGGTCACAAGTCCTATTGCAACAGCTTCATTACCTGAGACATTCCTGTATTTGCCTTTAGGAAGTTTTGCAGGGAGAACTTCATACTTTGTTGTGAATAATTCAGTTATGTCTCCGTAATTAAATCCGGCGGTCAAAACTTTTTTATTAGCGTCAAGAAATTTTGGTTTGTTCTTAAATTTATTTTCAAGCCAGGCAAATGTATTATCCATCGGGCGGTTGTATAACCAGTACATCAAACCAAGGGCAAAAAAGTTTTTACATCTTTCCTTTTCTTTTATTGAAAGATCTGTATCCTTTAGTGCTTCCATTGTAAGTTTTGTAAGGTCAACAGGAATTACGTGATAACCTTGTAAGGAACCATCTTCCAAAGGGTTGGTTTCGTAATTAGCCAGCTTAAGATTTTTAGCATCGAATGCACCGGAGTTAACGATAATCAGTGCATCACGTTTAATTTCTTTCATATTAACTTTTAATGCGGCGGGATTCATTGCAACAAGTACATCAGGTGAATCACCGGGTGTGGAAACATCGCCGCTGCTGAAATGCAACTGGAATCCGCTTACTCCGGCAAGTGAACCGGCAGGCGCGCGTATTTCTGCGGGAAAATCTGGAAGTGTACTTAAGTCATTACCAACCGACGCGGTTGTATCTGTAAATTGTGATCCTGTTAACTGCATTCCGTCGCCGGAATCTCCTGCGAACTTTACAGTAACATCGGTTAATTGTTTAACCTCAACTTTTTTTTCTTTTGTCATAATAATTCAAAGCTTGTTTAAGAATTGTTTTGCGTGGAATTCCATAAACCGTGCCATGCAATTAAAAAAATTATATTTCGTTTAATTTGGTTTAATGAAGATTTTGGTAGGAATTTAGGATTTATAAATAGCAACTTTTCAGCAATTGGCTATTTATTCTCAATTGTGAAAAATGATTTTTATAATCAAGAATAGGAGAAGTATCCTATTCCTGATTAAAAATAAAGAAATGATTGAAGCATTAAATATTCTATCTCAATTAACCTTTGAAATCATGTTATAAAATTCATCAGCATTAACGAAACCTGTGATGCGATGAACTTCATTTCCTTTTGAATCTATGATAAGAACAGTAGGCACACCGAGAATTTTATACTTTTCTCTAAGTGCTTCAACTTCAGGTGAAAGTGATTTAGTCATATCAGCTTTAAAGGTGTGAAAGTTTTTTGATTCATCAATAACTCTTTGGTCTGAAAAAGTCAGAGCATCCAATTCTTTGCATGGGATACACCAGTCAGCGTAAAAATCAATTATCACTCCCCTGTTTTCAATATTCTGTGGAATGGCACCCTCAGTATAGTGT
>JAEXTA010000227.1 GCA_023453665.1 Bacteroidota bacterium
TGAAAACACTTAACTGGAACGGTAAGGACAATAATGGAAACGATATGAGCAGCGGAAGTTACATCTGCAGGATGACTGCCGGTGATTTTTCTCAGTCTGTTAAAATGATTTTGTTGAAGTAGGAAAAATAGTTTTCATTACTTCGAGCTGTCCTCAATAGATTTTTATAGGATTGATAATTAATGATATTGTTCTCTCTCCTACCTTCGACAACTATTGGGGCAGCTCATATTTGTAATAAAAATTAAATCTGGAATGAGGGAGAGAACTTTATTTAAGATTTAAGAAGTAAAAACATTTAATAATAACATAACAGAAGGTAAGTATGAGAGTCATATCAATTCTAGTATTTTTGATTTGTTTTATAACAACATTAAGTGGTCAGCAAACTCCTATAATTATGGATTCTCTTGTAATAAGTGACAATGCGGGTAACAGACTAGCATTAAAGTTTGGTATAGACCCATCCGCATCTGATACTATTGACTGGCAGTTTGGAGAAGCGCTGCTTCCACCACCACCACCACAAGGTGCATTTGATGTAAGATTCTACCTGCCAAAAAATAATTTTAATGGTAATCTTAGTTCTTATTTTGATTTTAGGCAGGGCTCTATTCCATTTACAGGATCAATCGAACATAGAATTAAAATGCAAAAAGGCAGTAACGATACAATTAAATTTACATATAATTTTGCTGAGCCAATAACAATAAGATTACAGGATGGATATATCGGTACATTGATAGATACCGTACTGACGGGCTCAGGAACATATATCAATCCAAATCCGCTTTTATATGAATTGTTCAAACTGACGATCAACTATGATAATGCTACTGATGTTAAGGAAGAACAACTAACTGTTAACGACTATAAACTTTATCAAAACTATCCTAACCCTTTTAATCCATCAACCATGATTAGTTTTAATCTAAAAGAAAACTCAGATGTATCAATAAAAATATTTAACGCAATTGGACAACAAACAGCATTGTTGATAAATCAATATTTTTCAGCCGGAACCCACATGCTAAACTTTGATGCAAATAATTTGCCGGCAGGTGTTTATTTCTACCAGATTATTGCTGGTGAGTTTACACAGACAAAAAAAATGATATTACTTAAATAGCGAATGGACAACTAATACTTAATTCTGAACTCCTGTGCATATTAAAAAAATAAACGGTGAGATAATCGTTGATCTCACCGTTAAAAAAAATAAAATTTCAACTTCAGGGAATAAATCATCAAAACTTATCATACTTGATAATTCATTTAGAGTTGAATTAAATAAACAATTACCTAAAACAAAAATCAGAGTAAACAACCATGCAGTAAATATTTATTACTTCAATTGCACTTGTAAAGCGTACCGTGAATCCATTCCAAAATATCCTAAACGGGATATAAGAAGAATGTGTAAACATTTATTTCTTGCGATCTCTGCTGAACATATAGATAAATATGATACGCTTACAAGGTTAATGATTGAATCAAAATTTTGGTATGGTTATCAGGACATCTTAAAAGCCGAATATTTAAATAGGCAATTTTATCTTGCTTTTTCTTCGGAAAGAGATGTTGTAAATATTATTATTTATCGGGATGGGTGGACATTATTGAAGTACAATATCAGAACAAATCTTTGGCAAAGAAATAATTCTGATATTTTAAGCAGCGAAGAAGCAAGCGTAATCATTGAATTTGCAATTAAATATCTCAATAAATTGAGAAAAGAAAAATAGTCCAAACTGATTTCTAAAAATTACAGTAACTAATATTAATTTATTCTTTCTTTTTTCTCCTGGTTTAAAATGAATTCCATTTTATCTTTCATTCCATCAATACCCTGTAATCCGCCGGTATGAATTGCTATTATTGTTGAACCGGCAGGGAAATAGTTTTTTTTAATCAGGTCATAAATAGCGTAGATCATTTTACCAGTATAAACCGGGTCAAGCGGGATGTTATGTTTTTCTCTGAAAGAATCAATAAAATTTATCAGCTCTGAATTAATTTTTGCATATCCGCCAATGTGATAATCAAAAATTATTTTCCAATTTGAACTTGATACTTCACCTGACTTTTTAAGAAAATAATTTACATTATCATTAAGAAACTGCGCACCCTTCAGCACTGCGAATCCCAATGCCTTCTGATTTGATTCAAGTCCGGAAATAATTCCTGATATTGTTCCGGCAGTTCCGCAGGCAGAGCAAACATAATCAAAAGGAATTTCTATTTCTTTTACAATTTCTTTGCAGCCTTTAACCGCAAGTTCATTTGAACCGCCTTCAGGGATAAGATAAAAATTTCCAAATCTGTTTTTGAAATCCTGAATTAATTCATCCGAATATTTATTCCGGTATTCCGACCTGTTTATGTAGTGTAATATCATTCCATAATCTTTTGCGAAAGAAAGTGTCGGGTTCAAAGGAAGATGTTCCTCCCCTCGAATTACTCCAATGGTTTTAAAACCAAGCAGTTTTCCCGCTGCACTTAAAGCGTGTATATGATTTGAATAAGCTCCGCCAAATGATAATAAAGTATCAAATCCTTTTTCATATGCTTCAACTAAATTGTATTTCAGTTTGAACCATTTGTTTCCGGAGATGAATGGGTGAACCAAATCAATCCGTTTAATAAATAGTTTTATTCCTTTTTCACTCAACAACGCTTCATCTATTTTTTGAAGCGGAACAGGTGATAATTCGATTTTATTTAAAATGTATTCAGTCAAAGTTGGAATTATTTTTTTTATTTGATTTTCTGTCTAAACATAAAAAAAATCCGTGACTGTAATCACGGATTTTTTAATGAAGTTTTAATATCGCTGAATTAATTTTTCAGTCTTATCCATTTAAGTACTTCAGACCATTTAGGTTTTTTGCCTGTCAGGAGAATGCCAACACGATATACTTTACCCGCGACAGGGAATATGAGTATTAGTGTTGCAATATTAACAACAAAGGAGATGATTATCTGAATCATAGGTATGTCGATCAGTATCATTCTTGTCGGCATTACGATTAATGATGCAAAAGGAAACATGGAAGCAATTTCTCCGATTGAGTTTTGCGGATTTGATTGTAAACTTATCGCAATAAAAAACGGTATCATAATCAGCATCAGCAGCGGCCACATACCGGATTGTGCATCCTGTGGATTATCGAATATTGCACCTACTGTAGCAAACAGAGCAACAAAAGTAATCAACGCAATTGAATAATTAAGAAGGAAGTAAATAAGAAACATAACACTCATCTGGGGCATGAACTCTGCCGGTATTAAAAACCAGCTTGTTGATATTAATAATAAAATAGGTGTGAGCCAGATTGCCATTTGAATGACTTCCACAATTACAGTTCCAAGAATTTTTCCTGTCATAAGTTCAGTGCTGCTTGCAGATGATAAAATAACCTCAACTATTTTGTTACTTTTTTCTTCAACGACTGAACTCATTGTCATTGTTCCCGAAAAGATAAGTGCCATATAAAGCAGAAATGAAAAAAGGAATGAAGCAATTCTGTTTCCATAACCTTCTTCTTCTACCTTCTCATCTTTTGTTACCCTGAATCCTTTTATATCAACATCTTTCCTGGCAAATGATATCTGCTCCTGACTAAGTTTCTGATCTGAAAAATATATTTCAACCAGTGCTTTGTTAATAGCCGGTCTAAGTTTGTTGAACAGTGAATAGTTATTAGGATTTGTTGAATAGTATTCTGTTTCTTTTGAGTTAAGTGCTTTTTCTGAAACAAATATTATCCCTGTTAGTTTTTCATTCAACAGATTTTGTTTTGAATTATCCAGTTCCGATTTGAACGAAATGCCGTCGGTTAATTTAAAACTCAGTTCTATCATTCCTGATTTAACATCTTCAACCAGGTTAAGTTCATCCTTCAATTCCTGAATTAGTATTTCTGAATCGGAATAGACTACCAGGGTTGATTTACTTTCACCTGAAAATGATTGAATAAAATATTGGATAGAAAAAACACCTATCATAAATAACGGTACCAGAAGCGTCATAAGTATAAAAGACTTATTGAACAACTTCATCTTAAGTTCACGCTTGATAATTGCAAGTACTCTTTTATTGAACATCTGCAACCTCCTTTCCCGCGAGTGAAACAAATATTTCATGGAGTGAGATTTCATCAACATTAAATTTTTTCACTGCAATATTATTTGATACAAGGAGCTTCAAAAGTTCCTGGTCAGTATTTTCTTTTTTTAGTTTTATTCCGGTTGTATTACCAAAGTCTTCTATATGCTCAATCAAACTATGATTTTTCAGGAATGAAATATCACCGTTGTAATCAAGCCTGATATTATTACTTGCATATTTTTGTTTTATATCTGAAAGTTTACCGTTAAGAATAATTTTCCCTTTATCGATCATTGCTACTGAGTCGCACATTTTTTCTGCAAACTCCATAAGATGAGTAGAGAAGATTATCACTTTGCCTTTTTGTTTCATCTCAAGGATAATTTGTTTCAACAGATTTGTGTTGATAGGATCTAGTCCCGAAAATGGCTCATCAAAAATTAAAAATTCAGGATCGTGTAATATTGTTCCGATAAATTGAATTTTTTGCTGATTACCTTTTGACAGATCTTCAACTTTGGAAAGTTTCCTGTCAGCAAGTTCAAATCGTTCGAGGTATTCTATTGCGGATTTCTGAACGGCTTTTCCTTTTTTCCCTTTTATCTCTGCAAGAAAAAGAAGCATATCTATCACTTTCATTTTCTTGTATAGGCCGCGCTCTTCAGGTAAATATCCGACAGCATCTTTAAAACTTTGACCAATCGAATTTCCTTTAAATATAACATCGCCTGAATCAGGAATATAAATTTTCATCATCATCCTGATTGTTGTGGTTTTTCCGGCGCCGTTTCTGCCGATCAAACCAAACACCGCACCTTCGGGAACGCTAAATGAAACACCATCAACGGCTTTTATGCCGTCGAAACTTTTTACAAGATTTCGTACTTCTAAAGCATGCATAAGTTTTTACTTTTTTTGTGATGTGTAAAAATATAAAGTACAAATGAAATGTTCCTGACCGTTTATCATTTCATTTTACATTACATAAAAAAGGGCTGCGGTTGCAGCCCTTGTGTAAGTTCAAATTGCCTGATTCTTGTATGGTTCAACTTTATTGATTACTTCATCATTATGGAATGTCAGTTCTCTAAGCAGTTCACCGGTTGGTTTATAAAATTTCCAAACGCCCTGACGTTTACCTTTTCCGAAAAATCCTGTTTCTTTAATATTTCCATTATTGTAATACCATATCCATTCACCTTCAACTACGTCTTTCACAAAGTAACCTTCACATTCAATTGAACCATCAGGATAATAATATTTCCACAGTCCTTCATTTTTGTTGTTTTTAATTTTTCCGAATAGTTCAACATTTTTATTCGGGAAGTGGACTATAAAATCACCTTCCTTAATTCCATTGATCACATCGTATTCAATTAATTTTTGATTTAAAGTATCTATTAATCTTCCTGTGTAGGGCTCACGCGAACCAGCCTGAAATATCAGTCCCTTCTTTATTTCGATGTTTACAGAACCAACTGAATCTTTAGCCGATGAAGCCAAAAGTATAGGAAGCAATGAAAAGAAAATGATATGGTACAACACACTGCCGGGACTTTTAATTGTAAGTCGGCTCATAAATTACCCTCAATTTTAGTTTTAGCATAGCTTCCCCCAATTGGGGGAGTGAAATAACGGCACAATCAAAGTGCCATTGAAAATATTCTTAATTCAAATAAATGAATGAACAGTTTCTCTCTTAATGAGATTATGATGACTTTTAAGAAGATTCTGATACACTAATTAATGAAAATTCTGAATTGAACATGGTGAATAAAAATGAATTCATCAAGAGTATGTTTTGATACTCCTGATGAATTATAAGGAAATGGAGTTTAGCCCATAAAGAAACTAAGCAGAATACCTGCCGCAACAGCACTGCCAATAACACCAGCAACATTGGGTGCCATTGCATGCATTAACAGGTGATTGGTTTTATCGTATTGCAAACCAACAATTTGAGATACTCTTGCGCTATCCGGCACAGCAGATACACCTGCATTGCCTATTAATGGATTTATTTTATTTCCTTCTTTAAGAAATAGATTCATGACTTTAGCGAACATTACACCACCAAATGTGGCTATCATAAATGAAACAGCACCAAGAGCAAAAATTCCGACAGATTTAGTAGTAAGAAATGTTGTTGCCTGAGTAGAAGCACCTACTGTCAATCCAATTAATATTGTTACTATATCAATCATCGAACCTTTTGCTGTATCAGCCAGTCTTTTAGTAACGCCGCTTTCTTTCAGAATATTTCCGAAAAATAACATACCTAATAACGGCATCGCACTTGGTGTGATTAACGTTGTTAACAATAAGCCGACAATAGGAAAAAGTATTTTTTCCAATTTAGAAACTGAACGAGGAGGTTTCATACGGATCAACCTTTCCTTATCAGTCGTTAGCAATTTCATGATTGGAGGTTGGATAACAGGTACAAGCGCCATATAAGAGTAAGCAGAAACAGCTATAGCTCCAACCAAATCAGGTGCAAGTTTAGAAGCAAGGAATATAGCAGTTGGTCCATCTGCTCCTCCAATAATTCCGATTGCGGCAGCCTGTTCCGGTAAATATCCAAGCATAAGAGCTATCATGTAAGCACCAAAGATTCCTAATTGTGCTGCCGCACCAAGAAGTAAAAGTTTTGGGTTTGATAACAATGTTGAAAAATCTGTCATCGCGCCAATTCCCAAAAATATCAACGGAGGGTATATTCCTTTAAGTACCCCAAAGTAGAGATAATTCATTACACTGCCCGGTTCATAAATACCAACCTGAAGATTTGCACCTTCAAGGAATGGGATGTTACCTATAAGAATTCCAAATCCTATCGGAACCAGTAATAAAGGCTCATAGTCTTTTGCAATTGCTAAATAGATAAATGCAAATGCAACACAAATCATTACCAGATGCCCTATAGTAAAATGTGGGAATGCGGTGTACCTGAAGAATTGGTCGAAACCATGACTCATGAAATCGAATAATTGTTGCATACTTAAGCTCCGATTTCGATAAGTATATCACCTTCAAGAACTGAATCGCCCTGTCTTACTTTAATGGCTTTTATAACACCATCTTTATCAGCATTGATATTATTTTCCATCTTCATAGCTTCGAGTGTGATCAGTTTAGTTCCAACTTTAACATTGTCACCCTCCCTTACATGTACGCCAAGTATAACACCCGGAAGAGGGGATTTAATGAAGCCAGCTCCTTTTTGCGCAGTTGGAGCGCTGGTTTTTTGTTGTGATGGTACTGAATCTGTAGATGGTACTGCAACTGAGCGGATTAGTTTCGGTGTTTTGCTTTGTGCAATTACTTTGTCAACTTCCACTTTGTAAACAGCGCCGTTAACTTCTATTTCGGCAATATTATCTTCAATGTTAATTACGTTAACATCATATTTATTGCCTTGAATTGTAAACTTAAAATTTTTCATTTTTTATCCTCGATTATCTTGGATGCTGTCGTAATCCATAAATCTTTGAACTCCAGGGGGAGTAAGTTCTGGATACTTTATTAATTGTTAAAACTGTGTCTTCATTGTCATGTATTTCAGCATAGTAAAGATGTAAAGCCATTGCTATCGCAGCATTCACTTCACCTGAAATACTCAGGTCTTCTTTCTTCTCCACAACTTTACCTTCACGTCGAAGTAATCTCTTTACATTTATCTGAAGCACTTTGGTCAGATTAAAAAAGATTGCGTAAAGCAGAAGCAGAGCAGCAAATACCACTACATAACCGATAACAGTCATTCCTATTCCTATCGGATCAAGTGTCCTGAATAATTCAGAATTATGTTTGATGATTGCTTTTGAAGAATCAGTTGATACTTGTAATAATAATCCTAAAAACATTTTTACTCCTTTTTATAATGGAAGATTAGAATGTTTTTTGGGCGGATTCGTATCTTTTTTTGTTGCAAGCGATTGAAGCGCACGTATAACTCTGAATCTTGTATTACGCGGTTCAATCACATCATCGATATATCCGTATTTAGCTGCTACATAAGGTGTAGCAAATTTTTTGCGGTAGTCATCTTCTCGGTCTTTAACAAATTTTATTCTTTCTTCCGGGTCAGTTATCAATTGTAATTCTTTTTGATGAAGAACTTCAATTGCACCTTTAGGTCCCATAACAGCAATCTCTGCACCGGGCCAGGCATAATTAATATCGCCTCTTAAATGTTTCGAACTCATAACATCATAAGCCCCGCCGTATGCTTTACGAAGTATTACAGTAACTTTTGGAACGGTGGCTTCACCATAAGCAAATAAAAGTTTTGCGCCGTGAATTATTATTCCGCCATACTCCTGTGTTGTTCCAGGTAAAAATCCCGGAACATCGACAAATGTTACTATTGGAATATTAAATGCATCACAGAATCTTACAAATCGTGCTGCTTTTCTCGAACAGTTTATATCAAGAACTCCTGCTAGATAATTTGGCTGATTGGCAACTATACCAACGGGCATTCCATTGAATCGCGCAAAACCTGTTACGATGTTCGGGGCATAGTGTCTCTGGATTTCCAAAAACTCATGGTGATCAACAACTGCGTGGATTACATCTTTAACATCGTAAGGTTTATTAGTTGCTTCCGGAATTAGTGAGTTAAGATGATCCTCCAGTCTGTCTATCGGGTCATCACAAGGTAATAGCGGAGGGTCTTCTAAATTATTTTGCGGAAGGTAACTCAATAACTTTCTTATAAGCATGATACCTTCTTCTTCAGTGTCCGCAACAAAATGTGTTACGCCAGATTTTGCACCGTGAATCATTGCACCGCCGAGTTCTTCTTCATTCACAGTTTCACCTGTTACAGTCTTAACAACTTTAGGTCCGGTTACAAACATATAACTTGATTTGTTTGACATGATTATAAAATCAGTGAGGGCAGGGGAGTAAACAGCACCGCCTGCACAAGGTCCGAACACGGCTGATATTTGTGGGACAACTCCTGAAGCAAGAATATTTCTTTGGAAAATATCTGCGTATCCACCGAGGCTTTTTACGCCTTCCTGGATACGCGCACCGCCGCTGTCGTTAATACCAATAACTGGTGCGCCGACTTTCATTGCTTTATCCATTACCTTACAGATTTTTTGTGCATACATTTCTGATAATGAACCGCCAAAAACTGTAAAGTCCTGAGAAAAAACATAAACTAATCTTCCATCTATCGTTCCGTAACCGGTAACCACACCGTCAGAGAGATAGGATTCTTTATCCAATCCGAAATCAATACTGCGGTGACAAACGAACATATCAAACTCTTCAAAACTGCCTTCATCAAGAAGAAGTTCAAGTCGTTCTCTTGCAGTAAGTTTTCCTTTTTTGTGTTGAGACTCGATGCGTTTTTCACCGCCGCCAAGTTTAGCCTGCTGACGAAGCGCCATCAACTCTTTTATTTTATCGTCCATTGCCATTTTATTTACCTGTATTTTTTATTTAGCTAAAAATTTATTCCGGCTTTTCACAAAGTTCTGTTAAAACTCCGTAGGTTGATTTAGGATGAAGAAAAGCGATGTTCAAACCTTCGGCGCCTTTTCTTCCTCTCTCATCTATTAATTGTATGTTTTTAGATTTCACATCATCCAGTGAATTTTGCAATCCCTTAACAGCAAAAGCAAGATGATGAATTCCTTCACCTTTTTTTTCTATAAACTTTCCGATTGGTCCATCGGGAGAAGTTGATTCGAGAAGTTCAATCTTTGTCTGACCAACCATAAAGAATGCAGTTTTAACTTTTTGGTCTGCTACTTCTTCAATTGCGTAACATTTAAGACCGAGTACATCTTCGTAATATTTTTTTGCTTCATCGATGTTCTTAACTGCTATTCCTATATGTTCTATGTGAGATATGTTCATTGTTGATCCATTTCACTTAAATTAGACATTGTAAATTGTCCGCCGCGGCGGATTATAAATTATACAACAACGTGTTCTTTGTATTCACCGAACACGTCACGCATTGTGTTACATATTTCACCTACACTTGCGTAAACTTTAACAGCATCAAGAATGTAGGGCATTAAATTAGAATCGCTTTGCGCTGCTTTTTTTAGTTCGGCTAATTTTGATTTAACTTCATCATTATTTCTTTGGGCTTTTATTTTGCTCAGGAATTTTATCTGTTCTTCCTGCACCTTCATATCAATCCTTAACAGGTCTTTATGATTTTCTTCTTTCACCTGGAACTTATTTACACCGACTACAATTTTTTCATTTGCTTCAAGCTGTTTTTCAAATTTGTACGCGGCGTTTTGAATTTCTGATTGAACGTATCCTGCTTCTATCGCTTCAATCACTCCACCCATTGCATCGATTTTATTTATATAGTTTTCGGCTTCCTGTTCAATCTTGTCAGTCATTTCTTCAACATAGTATGAACCTGCGAGCGGATCAATTGTGTTAGCAACACCGCTTTCATATCCAACTATCTGCTGAGTTCTTAGTGCAATCATTACTGCCTGTTCTGTTGGTAATGCAAGTGCTTCATCTCTTGAATTTGTATGAAGACTTTGTGTCCCTCCAAGTACTGCAGCAAGTGTTTGTATCGTTACACGAACAATATTGTTATCAACCTGTTGTGCTGTTAATGTTGAACCGGCAGTTTGTGTATGGAACCTTAACATCATTGAACGCGGATCTTTTGCACCGAACCTGTTTTTCATGATTTTTGCCCAGAGTCTTCTTGCGGCTCTGTACTTTGCTACTTCTTCCAGCAGATCATTATGAGCATTAAAGAAAAATGAAAGACGTTTTGCAAACTCATCTATATTTAATCCTGCTTTGATAGCTGTTTCTACATAAGCGATACCGTCAGCTAATGTAAACCCAACTTCCTGCGCAGCAGTTGAACCTGCTTCGCGTATGTGGTAACCAGAAATAGAGATTGTATTCCATTTGGGAACTTCTTTTGAACAGTACTCAAAAATATTTGTGATCAATCTCATTGAAGGTTTTGGTGGATAGATATATGTTCCTCTTGCAACATATTCTTTAAGAATATCATTCTGAATTGTTCCGCTTATTTTATCTTTACTTACGCCCTGTTTTTCTGCAACTGCTATATATAAAGATAGAAGGACGGATGCGGGCGCGTTAATTGTCATCGAAGTTGAGACTTTATCTAACGGAATTTTATCAAATAAAATTTCCATATCAGCAAGAGTGTCGATTGCAACACCAACTTTTCCAACTTCACCATAAGCGATAGGCTCATCACTATCATAACCAATCTGAGTTGGTAAGTCGAATGCGACTGATAATCCTGACTGTCCCTGATCTAACAAGTAGCGGTATCTCTCATTGGATTCACGAGCTGTACCAAACCCGGCATATTGCCTCATTGTCCAAAGTTTACCGCGGTACATTGTGGGTTGAATGCCTCGTGTAAACGGGTATTCACCGGGGAATCCAATTTTATCAATGAATTGTTCTTCGGTAGATTCTTTAGGAATGTAAAGTGGCTCATCTTTTGAAAACGAGACTGTGGTAAATTCTTTTTGTCTTTCAGGGGCTTTTTGAAGAGACCTTAAATAAACCTGCTCATTCCAGTTTCTGAATGAATTCTCGATAGACTTATCTTTAATTTCTGATGTATTCAATTTATTCTCCTTGAAATTCCCATTTCGATTTCTGATTAGGAATAATTTAGAAAATATTACTCAAATAAAATGTTGACTCAGGTAATTATTTTATTGTGTAAAGTTTATCTTTATAATCAGACAAGATTATTGATGAGCAATATTCATCTATTGAACTAATTACTATTATATATGTATTAGTGTAGAGAGGATAAGATAAATGGGGAAAACTGCTAAATTTTATTTTCATTTAATGCTCATATCAATAATCAATCTGCAAATACTTTCTTCAGATAATCAAACCTGATTCTGAACATTGGGTCAACTAGATTGAAATATTTCTGCGCAGCAGTTTCAAAGTAAGTGCCAACAATCAATTTTTTATTAAAATGTGTTTAATGTAATTAGAACTATTAAAGTTATTTTTTACAAAAACAATAAATGCAAGATTGGGAATGCGAGCTATTAACATTCTCATTGATGAGAAGATTTGAACATAATCAGAATTATTAGCTCTATAGCGAAATTTTCTAAAGCTGTTGTCTCAAGTAGATCGTGAGTAAGATAACTCTAACTATAAAAATAATAAGGTAATTTCTTGCATAAAAAAAATCGATTATCTATATTTACACGCTAAAATTGAATGATTCCTGCCGGGGTGGCGGAATTGGTAGACGCACAGGACTTAAAATCCTGTGGGAATTTATTCCCGTGCCGGTTCGAGTCCGGCCCTCGGTACATAGTTAATTATCAACTCTGGGTTCTTAGCTCAGTTGGTTAGAGCGTCTGCTTGACGTGCAGAAGGTCAAAGGTTCGAATCCTTTAGAGCCCACATTTGTCGGAGACGTCTCTCCGATTTTTTTATTATAGATGTATGAACAAAATAACAATTACATTTCCAGATGGTAGAAGTTCCGAATTTGAAAAAGGAACAACCGGTTTTGAAATAGCCAAAACTATTTCATCAAGACTAGCAGAAGAAACTCTTGCAGTTGAAGTCAATGGAATCGTAAAAGATCTTAATGCACCGTTGAATGCAAATGCTGTTGTTAAATTTTTAACCTTTGAAGATGAAAAGGGGAAATTTGTTTATTGGCATTCAACATCTCATCTTATGGCTCATGCTATTCAATCAATTTATCCTGAAGCAAAATTTGGAGTAGGTCCTGCTATTGATTCAGGTTTCTATTATGATATCGATATTAACTCTGTGTTAACTGAAGATGATCTTAGAAAAATTGAAGATAAGATGATGCAGCTTTCAAAGGAAAATCATTCATTCGAAAGAAAAGAACTGTCTAAAAATGAAGCGATAAATTTCTTTGAAAAAAAAGGTGATAACTATAAGCTGGAAATTTTATCTGAGTTGGATGAAAATTCTGAAGTAATAAGCATTTATAACGAAGGTGATTTTACAGACCTTTGTACCGGTCCTCATCTACCTTCAGCAGGTAAAATAAAATTTGTTAAACTGTTAAATATTTCCGGCTCTTACTGGCGCGGAGATGAACATAACAAACAGTTGCAGAGAATATATGGAATTTCTTTTCCCAAAAAGAAAATGCTTGATGATCATCTTTTATTTTTGGAAGAAGCTAAAAAAAGAGATCATAGAAAACTCGGTAAACAACTTGACCTTTTTAGTATTCACGAAGAAGCTGGCGCAGGTTTGATTTATTGGCATCCTACAGGTGCAAGAATAAGATTAGAGATTGAAAACTATTGGCGCGAAGCGCATCTTCAAAATGGATATGAGCTTCTTTATTCCCCGCACATGGGTAAAAGCTGGTTGTGGGAAACAAGCGGTCATCTAGGATTTTATAAAGACAGTATGTATTCTGGAATGAAAGTAGATGAACAGGATTATTTCATTAAACCGATGAACTGTCCTTTTCATATTATGATTTATAAATCTCAGCTTAGATCCTATCGCGATCTTCCATTGCGTTGGGCTGAACTTGGTACGGTTTACAGGTATGAAAAAAGCGGAGTTCTGCATGGACTTTTACGAGTTAGAGGTTTTACACAGGATGATGCTCACATTTTTTGTACTCATGAACAAATTGAATCTGAGATAATTGAAGTTGTAAGATTCGCGATGATGGTATGGAAAGCATTCGGATTCAGTCAATTAAAATTTTATGTTTCTACTAAACCTGAAAAAGCTGTTGGCGATGATTCACTATGGCAAAAAGCAACCGCATCATTAAAAAGTGCTCTGGAAAAAGAAGGGCTTTCTTATGAAGTTGATGAAGGCGGCGGAGCGTTCTATGGACCAAAGATAGATATTAAGATAAAAGATGCATTAGGTCGTGAATGGCAAATGAGCACAGTTCAATTTGATTTCAATATGTCCGAACGATTCGGCATCACCTACATTGGTGAAGATGGAAAAGAACACAGACCATTTATGGTGCATCGTGCGTTGTTAGGTTCAATTGAAAGATTTTTTGGAGTTCTAATCGAACATTTTGGTGGAGCATTTCCTGCATGGCTGGCTCCTATACAGGTTGCTATAATTCCAGTTTCACAAAATTTTATTAATTTTGCTGAAGAAGTATCTGAAGAATTAAAAAAGAACAATATCCGTATTGAACTAGACAGAAGAAACGAAAAGATCGGTTACAAAATCCGGGATTGGGAAACAAATAAAGTACCTTATATGCTGGTAATTGGTGAAAAAGAACAGTCCTCAGGTTCAGTATCAGTACGTCAGCATAAAAAAGGTGATATAGGTACTTTTGCTTTGGCAGATTTTATTAAGCATGTTTCTGATGAAGTTATAAACAAAATTTAAAAAACATTAAGAGAGGTATTTCATCGCTCAAAAAGATAGCATAAGAGTAAATGAAGAAATTAAGGCGTCAAAAGTACGTCTGATAGATGTTGATGGTTCGCAGCTTGGGATTTTTACTGTAAGAGATGCGTTAAGACTTGCTGGAGAGAGAGGACAGGATTTAGTTGAAATTGCTCCTCAGGCTGAACCCCCTGTGTGTAAAATTATAGATCACGGAAAATTTAAATACGAACAGCAGAAAAGAGAAAAGATACAACGTAAAAACCAGGTTGTGTCTGTTTTAAAGGAAATAAGATTACACCCGAATACTGATGTGCATGATTTTGACTTCAAAGTAAAACATGCAGTGAACTTTCTTGAGGAAGGAAATAAAGTAAAAGTTGTGGTGATGTTTAAAGGTAGAGAAATGGCATATACAGATCAGGGAGCTGAACTACTGAACCGATTTGTTGAACGAACCGAAGATGTTGCCAAAGTTGAGTCACCTGCAAAAATGGAAGGCAGAAACATGAGTGTAATACTTGTACCTGCACTAAAACATAAGAGCAAAAAAAATAACTAGTAGGATATAAAAATGCCAAAAATGAAAAGCAACAGAGGCGCTGCCAAGTCTTTCAGAAAAACCGCAAAAGGTAAAATCAAAAGACAAAACGCGTATAAAAGTCACATACTTACTTCTAAAAGCACGAAACGAAAAAGAAGTCTTAGAAAATCTTCTTTAGTTTCCAGATCAGAAGAAAAAAGAGTAAAAATAATGCTTCAATAATGATAGAGGAATAGAAAATGCCACGATCTAAAAATAAAGTAGCGTCGCACAGAAGACGAAAGAAAATATTAAAACTTGCAAAAGGTTATTGGGGTGCAAGAAGTAAAGTTTATACTGTTGCCAAAAACCATGTTGAAAAAGGTTTAGTTCATGCATACCGCGACAGAAAACTTAAGAAAAGAGTTTTCAGACAGTTGTGGATTGCAAGGATTAATGCTGCAGCAAGAATAAACGGAACAACATATTCCAGGTTAATACATGCTCTTGATGTAAAAGGTATTTCACTGAACCGTAAAATACTTGCGAGTCTTGCAGTTGAAAACCCTGCTGCATTTACTGAAGTTGTTAAGTTTTCAGTAAACTAATTTTTACCCTCAGATAGTTCTACTAATAGAAAATCTGAGGGTATTATTTTAAACTTTCGGAACTGAAATGATTGAAGAACAAATTAAAACAGTTCATACTTCCTTCAATAACGATCTCTCAGATGTTAAAAATCTTGCTCAGTTAGAACAACTCAGGATTAAATACCTGAGCAGGAATGGTACTCTTACAAACTTATTCGACCAGCTAAAAAATATACCCAATGATCAAAAACCACTTGCAGGGAAACTACTTAACCAGTTAAGGAATGATGTTACTTCTGATTTTAACGAATGTAAATCAAAATTAGAAAAATCCATCTCATCAAATGAAGTTAAACCGGATCTTACTCTTGATGGAATAAGAAGAATTATTGGTAGCAAACATATCCTTACCCAGACACTCGATGAGATGAAAGAAATATTTAAAGGACTTGGTTTTTCAGTCTATCTTGGACCGGAGATAGAATCTGACTGGAATAACTTTGGAGCTCTTAATTTTCCGGAAGATCACCCCGCAAGAGATATGCAGGATACTTTTTTTGTGTCAGAAGAGTTTTTACTTAGAACCCATACATCTCCCGTACAGATAAGAGTGATGCAGGATCATGAACCTCCGGTACGTGCTATAATGCCGGGAAGAGTATACAGAAATGAAGCAGTAAGTGCTCGTAGTTATTGTATGTTTCATCAGCTTGAAGGTCTTTATGTTGACACAGATGTTACTTTTGCTGAATTAAAAGGAACTTTAGTTTCTTTTGCAAAACAATTCTATGGCGAAGATCTTAAATACAGGTTCAGACCGAGTTTCTTTCCTTTTACTGAACCAAGTGCCGAAATGGATATTACATGTTTTATGTGCAATGGTAAAGGATGCAAAATATGTAAACATACAGGATGGCTTGAAATTCTAGGTTGTGGTATGGTTGACCCAAACGTATTTAAGAATGTCGGGTATGATCCGGAAAAATACACTGGCTACGCGTTCGGTATGGGAATAGAAAGAACTACAATATTAAAATATGGAATTCCTGATATAAGAATTTATTTTGAAAATGACATCAGGTTTCTTAAACAGTTTTAGTACGGAGAATTTAAATTGAAAATTTCACTGAATTGGCTTCGTGAATATATTGATCTGACTGATATACCAACAACAAAAATACTTGATACACTTACAATGATTGGTCTGGAAGTCGAAGATGCAATAGACCAGAATGAAATTTATAAAGGATTTGTCGTAGGCTTTGTTAAAGATAAACAAAAACATCCTAATGCTGATAAACTTTCTGTTTGCGTTGTTAACGATGGAAAGAATGAACTCCAGGTAGTATGCGGTGCACCGAATGTAGCAGCCGGACAAAAAATAATTTTTGCTCCTATCGGAACTGAAATCCCGAACGGCAAATTTAAAATTGCTAAAGCAAAAATACGCGGCACTGAATCATTTGGTATGATATGCTCTGATGCTGAACTCGGTTTAAGTGAAGACCATTCCGGAATAAGAGTCCTTGATAACGAAACAAAAACAGGTTCACCTATAACCGAAGCTTTAAAACTGAATGATGTTATACTTGAAATTGGCATTACTCCAAACCGGCCTGATGCATTATCACATATTGGTATTGCCCGTGATTTAGCTGCTGTATTTGAAAAAGAACTAAAGATTCCGGCTGTCAGGTTTTCACCAAAAAAATCTGATAAATATGAAAGTACAACGATAAAAATTCTTGATTCAAATAATTGCCCGCGTTACTCAGCAAAAATTGTAAAAAATATTATTGTTCAGGAATCACCGGAATGGTTGAAACAATATATTGTTAAAATCGGAATGCGTCCGATAAATAATATCGTTGACGTAACAAACTATGTTATGTATGAATGTGGTCAGCCATTACATGCATTTGATTTAGATTTATTGGCTGGCAGAAGTATTATTGTAAAACCCGCTGAATCAAAATCATTTGTTACATTAGATGGTAAAGAAAGAAAACTTGAAAAAGATATGCTAATGATTTGCGACGGAGAAAAAGAGGTTGCAATCGGTGGAGTTATGGGTGGTGAAAATTCTGAAATAAATAGTTCAACAAAAAATATTCTTATTGAGAGTGCATATTTTAATCCTTCAAGTATCAGGAAAACAGCAAAGAGGTTAGGTTTAAGTACAGATGCCTCATACAGATTTGAAAGAGGAACCGATCCTTCCAACACAGTCTTCGCTGCTGAAAGAGCTGCACAAATGATTACTGAAATAGCTGGCGGCGAGATTGTGGATGTTCTTATCGATGTGCTGCCTGTTCCAATTCAACAACGTAATGTTGAAATCAGATTTGATCGAATTAAAAAAGTTCTGGGATATGAAGTACCAATTGAGAAAGTGAATGTGATTGTCTCAAGACTCGGTTTTAAGATAATAGAAAAATCAGTACATGCACTTAAACTTGAAGTACCTTCATTCAGACCTGATATTGAACGTGAAATAGATGTCATTGAAGAGATAGCAAGAATTAATGGGTACGATAATATTCCTCCGGTTCATAAAATAAATATCAGTTTAGGAGACAGGGCTGATGAGAGTCTATTGACTGATAAATTAAGAAATATTTCTGTATCACTTGGTTTATTTGAAATGATAAACAATCCAATGCAGAATGAGAAATTAGCAGCACTTACAGGAACGGGCATAAAAATTCTAAATCCATTAAGTGTTGATATGGAATATTTACGGTCGGGATTATTATCCGGGGCGTTAACAACTGTTGCGTTGAATAATAATCGTGGTGAAAAGAATTTAGCATTATTTGAGATAGGAAATATCTTCAATAAAAAAACAAAAGAAAGTATCAGTTCATTTGCTAACTTTATTGAAGAGACTCATTTGTTAATTCTTGTAAGTGGAAAAGAGCAAACAAAGAACTGGATATCTCAGGATAAACCATATGATTTATATTCACTTAAAGGTTTAGTAGAGAGTATCTTAGCCAAAATTTCGCTTGACAATGTTTTAAATGATTCATATTATGTTAATGGTAATAGTAATTACGATTATTACTTTGAGAAAACCTTTGAACAAAAGGTGATAGGATCAGGTGGAAAAATTTCCAAAGAAGTTCTTAAACAATTTGATATTCAACCGGATGTATTCTGTTTTGAGTTTAATCTCAATTTGTTAAACGAGATGAAACCAAAAACCAGGTACTACAAAGAGACTTGCAAATATCCACGGGTTATGAGGGATTTTGCTTTTATCTTTGACAAAAACATTGAGTATCTTGAAGTCAGGAAATTTATACTTGGTAATAGTTCAGAAATCTTAAAAAACGTTGAGTTGTTTGATATATTTGAAAGTGAGAGTATAGGCGCAAATAATAAAAGCCTTGCATTTTCACTTGAATATCAGTCAGATTTGCGAACACTCACAGAAGAAGAAGTTGAGAAAGAGTTTAACGGATTAATAAATTCTATTACAAAAAAATTTAACGCAAAACTCAGAGGAAATTAATTGGCAGATCTTTCCAAATATGAAATTCTTCTAAATGATCTGAATACAATTCAGACACAGGTATCTGTATTAAAGAACAAATTCAAAGACACATCACAAAGAAACACAGAACTGGAAAATCTGGTACTTGAGTTAAAAAGGGAAAAAGCCGACCTTGCAGAAAAAATAAAATTTCTGGAGGACGAAATAATAAATTTTGAAAATGAGACCAAGGATAGTACTTTAGTTACATCAAATGTTGAGGAGAGAGAGGCACTAAAACAAAAAATACAAAGTTTAATTACACGTATTGATTATCACCTTTCTGCAGATAGGCAGATTTAAGTTCTTATAATTATTGATTGTTTGATGGAAAAGACATAATGAGTGATAAAAAGAAGCTAAAAATAAAAATATTTGATAAAGAATATTCTTTACTTGTTGAAAATGAAGAGATCGCAAAAGAGTTAGCTATATACGTAAACCGGGTTATGGAAGAGACGAAAGAAGAACTTCCTGATCAACCGGCACAAACTATTGCTATCATTGCCTGTTTAAATATTGCATACGATCTGTTTATTGAGAAAAATAAAAACCGCGAATTTATGATACAAGCTACCGACAAGATGAAAAAAATCAAGCTTCTTCTTAGTGAACCAAGTATGTCCGACCCATCTTAATTTAAACACCGCTCTGTCAGTCCTTTATAAATGAAAAACTAACTTTCAATAAATGGGAGTTTGACTTATAACGTGTATTGCAGGCCCCATCATCTGGTTCGCCCGATGAATTGCCGTTGCAACAGGGGAAGCAAAAAACGCTCTAGCAGGTTCCCACACTGATATAATAGGGTTTTTCTCTATTAAATCGATGACTGACAGACGCGGTTTATATATAATTCCATACGGAGGAAATATGGATCCATTACTACTAATACCTATGGTTATCGTGCTCGTGGTATTATTCTTTTATCTTGGATGGATGTTTAATTCAAGAATCGGGAAAAAAAGTATTGTTTCAGCTGAAGAGAGAGCGAATCAAATACTAGCTGATGCACAGAAGGAAGCGACTAATTTAAAAAGAGAAAAACTGTTGGAAGTCAAAGATGAATGGTATAAAAGAAAAGTTGAATTCGACGGTGAAATTAATCAGAAGAAACAAAAAATTTCCCATCTTGAAAAACAGCTTACGACAAGAGAAGAGAATATTGAAAAGAAGTTTGATCTTGTAATAAAAAAGGAAAAAGAAAACAGACAATTTGAAAAAGAGTTACTTGATCAAAAAAAGAATATAGAAAACAGGCTGACAGAAATTCAAAAACTTGAATCTGAACAAAATGAAAAGTTAGAAAAAATATCCGGGTTAACATCCGAAGAAGCTAAAAAAATGCTTGTCGAAAACCTGATTAACCAGGCAAAGACAGACGCGGCTCAAAC
>JAEXTA010000247.1 GCA_023453665.1 Bacteroidota bacterium
CAGTGGTTCAGAAAATTTCATTTACAGGTTTAAAGTTGATACAACTTTAAATGAGATTAAAGAAATTGATTTTGAAAAATTAATTGAGGAAGATGAACGAAGACTTGCCAGGAGTATTTTAACTGACACTACTTTAAGCAGGCTGGATTATTCAATCAGCATTGATGTAGAAAAGGAAGCGACCATAGTTTTTGTTCTTTCCAAAGAACTAAATCAAAATCTTACTGCTGTGTTAAATGGTGATCTTAGTTATCAGAACATGAACGGAAGATCAATTGTAACAGGGCGGCTTAAACTTCTTGAAGGTTCAACACTGCAGTTTTTTAAATCATTTGACGCCACAGGTACAATACGCTTTGATGCCGATATTAGTAATCCGTACCTCGATATTAGCGCCGCATACCGTGATTATTATTCACCATCGGATTCGGCATCAACCGAAACTGAAGTTGCGGTAAAAATTAAAATCAGCGGACCTTTGCGCGATCTGGATAAAAATTTCATACAGGAAAAAAATAACATTGCAGTATATGTCGGGACAGATAATATTGAAGATGATATCCCTGATAACACAAAAACTCAATCAGATGCTATCATGTTTATTCTTGCCGGTAAATTTGCTTCAGAAGCAACGGCACAGGATAAATCTGTAGCGGCGGGACAAATTTCCGGTACAGCAACTTCAATTGCGGGTTCATTGCTCGGAGGTGTTTTAAATTCCTACTTTGGTGAATATGTACGCCGTGTTGAACTTAGAACAGTCGGAGCTCAAACTAAATTTAACTTATCGGGTAAAGTTGATGATTTCAGATACACTATCGGCGGTGCGACAGATGTTTTCCAGGATCTTAGCAAAGCAAATATTAAAATTGAATATCCATTATTAAGAAACCTTCTTATCCGCCTTGAGCGAAAAGAAGCATTAGCGGATACATATATCTCAAATGAAATGATTAATGAACTGGGACTTAAATACAGATTCGAGTTTTAATGAAAAAAAAATTAGTAGCTTTTTTTAAAAAATACCCCGGACAATCTTTTAGAAGCAAAGATGTCGCTAAAAAACTTAATATAACCGATGAGCATGATTACAGCTCTTTAAAAGCACAACTCTTTAAACTTTTTGAAGAAGACTTTCTGTCAAAAAGCGGTAAACGATATAAACTTAATATCACTCCGGCATCAGGAAAACTAAATGGTGTACTTGAGATAAACCAGGGCGGTTATGGGTTTGTAATTCCGGAAAACAAACAGATCGGTGATATCTTTATTGCAGCGAGAAACCTTGGCACAGCGTTCAGCGGCGATACAGTTAGTGTGTCTTTATTTGCAAAACAAAAAGGAAAAAATACAGAAGGACAGATTACCGAAGTTCTTAAGAGAAGCCGTGAAACTATAACCGGCGTGCTCAAAAAATCAAATTCGTTTTACTTTGTTAAACCCGATGATCCAAAGATTCACAGAGATATTTATATCGATGAAGCCAATCTTAATCAAGCAAAGATTGGGGATAAGGTAATTGCGGGTGAATTGATCTGGAAAACGTCAATGTTAAATCCTGAGGGTTCAATTGTAGAAGTGCTTGGCAAATCAGGAACTATTGATGCCGAAATATCAGCGTTAGCTAAAGAGTTTAATTTTGCTTACAAGTTTCCTGATCGTGTAATAAATGAAGCTGAAGAAATAGATTTTAAAATTACGCAGGATGAAATTAACAAACGGCTTGATTACAGGGAGAAAAATGTAATTACGATTGATCCGTATGACGCAAAAGATTTTGATGACGCACTTTCAATTGAAGAATTAGAAAACGGAAATTATTCTGTCGGTATTCACATTGCTGATGTGAGTCACTATGTAAATAAAAATTCAAAACTGAACAAAGAAGCATTGAGCCGCGGAAACAGTATCTATCTGGTTGGCAAAGTTATTCCGATGCTGCCGGAAAGATTATCTAATACAATATGCTCACTTGTGCAGGGAGAAGAAAGGCTTACGTATTCAGTAGTTGCAGAGCTGACAAACCGGGGAAAGCTTGTAACTTATCAGATCAAAAAAAGTATAATAAAAAGTAAAAGAAGATTTACTTATGAAGAGGTACAGGAAATTATTGATAAAAAATCCGGCGAATATTATGATGACATTAAGAAGTTAAACGACCTCGCCCAGGTGATGCGCAAAAAAAGAATGCGTGAAGGCAGTATTGAATTTTCAACTCCTGAAATAAAATTTCAGCTTGACGAAAATGGTTTCCCGGTTGGTATAATCAAAAAAGAAATTAAACAAAGTAATATGCTTGTTGAAGAGTTTATGCTTCTTGCAAATAAAATTGTAGCTGAAGAAATAGGAAAACCAGGTCATGCAAAAGCTAAACCGTTTATGTACAGAATTCATGATCTGCCTGACTCTGAAAAAATTTTGGAATTTTCAAAGTTTGTAAAATCTCTCGGTTATACATTTGATGCAAATAGTAAATCAAAATCTAACCAGTTTCAGAAACTAATTTCAGAAGTGAAAGATACTCCTGAAGAAACTTTGATAAATGAACTTGCAATACGATCTATGGCCAAAGCAATTTATTCAATAAACAACATTGGTCACTACGGGTTGGGATTTAAATACTATACTCATTTTACATCGCCGATACGGAGATATTCTGATCTTATGGTTCACAGATTACTGTATAATTATGTTGAATTAAATCAAAACGCTTCTTATTCTTTGGAAGAACTAGATGAAATATCTGACCACATTTCCGAGTGTGAACGAAGAGCGGTAGATGCCGAGCGATTATCGGTAAAGTTAAAACAGATTGAGTATCTCAAAAATCATTTGGGAGAAGAGTTTGATGCTGTAATATCAGGCATAACCAACTTCGGAATGTTTGTTAAAATTATTGATATTCTTGCAGAAGGATTGATAAGGCTGCGCGATCTGGAAGATGATTATTATATCTATGACGAAAAAAAATATTCATTGATCGGCCGGGTTTCACGCAAACAATTCAGACTTGGCGATAAAATAAAAGTAAAATTAGTCCGTGTTGATACAGATAAATCAGAACTCGATTTTATTATAGCTGAATAATTAAGGTAGTTTATATGAAAAAAATACTGTTGATAATTTTATGCATAATTCCTGCGACGATCTTTGCCCAGTTTGGTAAGAACAAAGTACAATACAAAGATTTTACCTGGTACTTTATTCAAACAGATCACTTTGATGTTTACTTTTCACAGGAAGGTTCGTCGCTTGCTGAATTCACTGCAAACTCTGCTGAGAAAGCGCTTGAGTCAATTCAAAATAGTTTTAAGTATAAGATCAACAACCGTATAGCAATTATAGTTTATAATTCACAGAATGATTTTCAGGAAACAAATGTAACCGATCAGTATTTAAGTGAAGGTATTCAGGGCTTCACGGAATTATTTAAGAACCGTGTTGTTATTCAGTTTACAGGGTCTTATAAATTATTCCGTCACCTTATTCATCACGAACTTGTACATGCAGTTATAAATGATATGTTTTATGGCGGTTCACTTCAGAATATTATTTCCAACCGGGGAGCAGTAAGTCTTCCGCTGTGGTTTAACGAAGGTATGGCTGAATACCAGGCATTAGGTTGGGATGTGGATACAGACATGTTTATCCGTGATGCTGCAATAAGTGAATACCTGCCTGATATACAATATTTAGACGGTTATTTTGCGTACCGTGGAGGGCAATCGGTATTCTACTATATCGCAAACAAATATGGCAAAGAAAAAATCGGTGAATTAATTAACAAAGTTAAAAACACTGGCAGTGTTGAAGAGGGATTTAAATCCTCAATCGGTTTAAAGATTGAAGAACTGAATGAGAGATGGAAAAAAGATATTAAAAAAATATTCTGGCCGGATATTGCTATAAGAAAAGATCCCGATGAATTTGCAAAGAGATTAACTGATCCTAAAGAAGATGGAGGTTCATATAATATTAGTCCCGCTATTTCTCCGCAGGGAGATAAAATTGCGTTTATAACCAATCGTGATTATTACTTTAATGTTTATTTGATGAGTGCCATCGACGGAAAGATTATAAAAAGATTAGTAGAAGGGAACCGTACACCCGATTTTGAGGAATTGAATATACTTACACCTGCATTAAGCTGGTCACCTGATGGGACAAAGATTGCACTGGGCGCAAAACGTGGTGGTTATGATGTTGTGTATATCATTGATATCGAAACAGAAGACAGGATTGAACTGCCAATTAAACTCGACGGAATTAAAAGTGTGGCATGGTCACCGGATGGTAATAAAATTTCTTTTATCGGGCAAACAGCAAAACAATCAGACGTTTATCTCTATGATTTTCAAACCAATGAGACTGTTAATCTGACAGATGATATTTTTACAGATACTGATCCTGCCTGGTCTTCTGATGGAAGTAAAGTTTTTTTTGCTTCAGACAGAGGAGACTATTTATCGAAAACCCAAATGCCGGATACTTTTAAAATTTATAATCATAATTATGAACAAATGGATCTGTATTCAGCCGATATCATCTCAAAAACAATTTCACGTTTAACTAACTTTCCCGAAAGTGATGAAACGTCGCCCGTTGCAGGTCCAGATGGTAGGGAACTTCTTTTTATTTCTGACAAAAACGGAATAAATAATATTTATAAAATTTCTTTGGAGGATGAAAAAAATAATCATCTTGAATTAACAGAACAAAAACCAGTACCGGTAACAAACTCATTGAATGGGTTGTATCAACTTTCACTGTCAAAAGACGGACAGAAGCTTACGTTTTCAAGTCTTTATCAGGCATCTTACAGTATTTTTCTTTTAAGCAGTCCTTTTGATCAAAAAGTGGGAATGGATGAACTTGTCTCGACAGTTTATATTTCCCGCTTGAATAGTAAAGAAAGCCCAGATGTTTCTAGGGAGGAGTTTTCACTTGTTTCTGAAGACTCGACTGAATCTTCCATTACTTTTTTTACTGGTTCTTACATAGATACTTCCAGCGTAAAAGAAGATACTTCTAAATCAAAATATGATAAATATATTTTTGGTGATAAGAATATAATTGGTGATTCAACCCTTGCATCGAAATTTGATTTAACTGATAACCTGGACAGATCAGGCAACTATAAAGTTAATAAGTATAAAATCACTTTCACACCTGATCTTGTATATGCCAACGCAGGATACAGCACGTTATACGGATTACTTGGAACAACTGTTATTTCATTCAGCGATGTACTTGGTAATCACAGGTTAGTTGGAGTAACGAGTCTTCAGATTGACTTAAAAAACAGTGATTACGGAATTGCATACTACTACTTACCTCAGCGGATTAATTATGGAGTTGAATTTTTTCATACGGCACGGTTTGTATTTCTGACACGAGGATTTAATTCTAATCTGTTTCGATTCAGAAACTTTGGTGCAGTCGCCTCACTTAGTTACCCGCTGAACAGGTTTTATCGAATAGATGGTGGATTAAGCTGGCTTAATGTTTCAAGTGAAAATCTTGACGATCCTTCTGAAAATACTGAGAAGGTAAGTTATGTTATCCCTACACTAAGTTTCATACACGATAATGTACTGTGGGGTTACACATCACCGGTTGACGGGACACGTTACAGATTTGATGTTTTCGGAAATCCGGGTATTGGAAAATCTGAATTAAGTTTTTATTCTGCGCTTGGTGATTACAGGACATACTTTAGATTTTTTAACGATTATTCTTTTGGCTTCAGACTTTCGGGTGGATATTCAGGTGGAAATAATCCGCAAAGATTTTTTATAGGCGGTATTGAGAACTGGATTAACAGGTCGTTCGCAACGACTGATATCCCGATTGAATCGGCAAGTGATTTTGCATTTCTAACGGCTGCATTACCAATGCGCGGATTTGATTATGCTGAAAAAATAGGAACGAAGTACGCATTGATGAACATGGAATTACGTTTTCCTTTAATCAGCTACCTGCTTACAGGGGCTTTACCTATTTTGTTCAGTAACACTCTGGGAGTTGCATTTATCGATATGGGAACAGCATGGGATAAAACTGAACAACTTCAGTTCTTTTCAAGAAACCAGAACAACAGTATAGTTACGAAAGATCTTTTAATGGGAACCGGTGTGGGTGCGCGTCTTTATTTTCTTTACTTCCTTTTAAGGTTTGATGTTGCGTGGGCTTATAATGTTGATAATTTTTCGAGACCCAAATTTTATATTTCGTTAGGAGCCGATTTCTAAAATTATTAACAGTTAATTAGTATTAAGTTTTTGATCACTAACTATTTTCTTTAGGTTTGTTTATTGATCCGGAATCACTGATAGATTGTTTAGCAGCAGGTTTTTCTGAAGTTCCGCTTTTTGTTGCATCTGATTTTTTAGTTGATTTATAGTCAGTCTGATAAAAACCACTGCCTTTAAAGATGGGACCAGCACCTGCTCCAATCAATCTTTTAACTGATCCTCCGCAGACAGTACATACTTTTATTGGTTCTGCACTCATCGGTTGAAATAATTCAAAAATATTCCCGCAATCATTACATTTATAATCATAAGTAGGCATTTCATCACCAAAAAAATTAAGGCAAAACTTAATGAAAAATTTCTTTTTTTTCTATAAGTTGTTGCTTGTAATTAACTAATAATTTTTTCTGTTTCAATATCGAGTACAAACCGGTGAAAAAGAATTTTCAGATTCTGTTATTTATTTTGTTTCTTCTCACATCAAACGGATGTTTAAACTACATCCAGGATGTTCAAATTTATCCTGATGGTTCAGGGAAAATGACAATTCATTATTGGATGAAATCCCCGGGTAATGAAAACTACCCGATCCTTGACAGGGTAGGTCTCTTTAATACTGATTCAATGAGTAATCAGTTCTCATCAAAATACACCATTATTGAAAATGTCGAAGTATACACAGATACAACTGATAGTACTGTACATGGGATTGTAAAATTCAGTTTTGAACATATAGATTCTTTAAACAATACAACTGCATTCTCAGATGCAAATTTTGAATTAAGAGATGGTGCTTCAGGTCAAAAAGTATTTACTCAATTTATTCCACCAATTGCAACAGGCTTCGGAATTGATGGCAGCAATTTTTATGTTACCTATAAGTATACCTTTTCCGGTGAAATTATAACACATAATGCTTTAAATGAGGAAGGCAGAACACTGGTTTGGAATTATTCACTTCCCGAGATTGGGCGTGGAAAGACGATCTCAGTTACATTCAGACCATTTAAATTGAAAGAAACTCCATACTGGATTTATATAATTTCGGGTGCCGTGCTACTCGTAGTAATTATCTTCCTTTTCCGCAAAAAAAAGGATTAAAGTGAATATTCTTAGTGAAATTTAGCTGCTGAGTTGCATCGTTTTTATTGACTTACCAAACCCATTTGTTTATATTAGCCGTCTATTTTTAAGAGGATAAGCTAAATAAGGTTATGGCAACAAGCGATTTTATGATCTTTTCAGGGGGTTCAAATTTACCTCTGGCTGATAAAATTGCGCAGAAACTTGGCAAACCTCTTGGAGCCATAGAACTTAAAAGATTCAGCGACGGCGAAATTTGGGTTAAGTTTGGTGAGAATATCAGGGGATCTGATGTCTTTCTAATCCAATCAACAAATCCTCCGGCTGAAAATTTACTTGAATTATTGATAATGATCGATGCTGCTAAACGTGCATCAGCCAACAGGATTACCGCAGTAATTCCGTATTTCGGTTATTCACGACAGGATAGAAAAGATCAGCCCAGAGTTTCAATTACGGCGAAACTGGTTGCAAATTTATTAACAACCGCAGGTGCTGACCGTATCATGACAATGGATTTACATGCGGCTCAGATACAGGGATTCTTTGATATACCATTTGATCACTTGTACGCATCTAAAATGTTTACTGGTTTATTTTCCGGTTTATCAGATAATCTTGTTGTTGTATCACCTGATGTTGGCGGAATAAAAATGGCAAGGTCTTATGCGAAGAGATTACATTCTGGATTAGTTGTAATAGACAAAAGAAGACCTAAACAAAATCTTGCTGAGATAGTTCACATTATTGGCAGTGTTGAAAACAAAGACGTTCTTTTAGTTGATGACTTGATTGATACAGCAGGAACATTTGTGGGGGCGGTTGAGGCTTTAAAAGCAAAAGGTGCTAACAAAATTTTTGGAGCTATAACACACCCTTTGCTTTCGGGACCTGCGATTGAGAGAATTAATAATTCACAACTAACAAAGTTGTACGTATCGGATTCGATTTTAATTAACGAAAAAAATAAATCAGATAAAATATCTGTCGTAACCTCTTCTGACTTACTGGCAGAAGCTATAAAACGAACTTATAATAATAAATCAATCAGTTCACTTTTTGATATTGATAAAGGATAACTTAGCCTGGAGATATAATGGAAAAAGTAATTTTAACTGCGAACAAAAGAACAGAAATAAGTAAAGCTTCAAGAAGCAGTCTTAGAAAAAACGGAAGAGTTCCTGGAATTTTTTATTCCAGGCATAATGAGCCAATAGCAATTGACTTTACCGAAAAGTCAATTAAACCATTGGTGTTTACCTCAGTTACTAACCTGATTGCCTTGAATGTAGATGGTAAAGAAGAATTTGATTGTGTAATAAAGGATGTACAATTTGATCCGGTAACTGAAAGAATCATCCATGTTGACCTTCTTGGTCTTACTAAAGATGAAACATTCGAACTTGAAGTTCCCTTGTTATTTATAGGGTCTCCGATTGGTATAAAAGAAGGCGGAATACTTCAACAAGTATTGCATAAACTTCGTATTGAATGTCTGCCAAAAGATATTCCTCAACATCTCGAAATTAATATTGAAAATCTTAAACTTGGTGAATCAATTCACGTTTCGGAATTACAATACGAGAATATAAAAATTCTTAATCTTCCAGAAGCAGTTGTGGTTGCAGTAACACATCCAAAAGTTGAAAAAACACCTGCTGAAGGAGAAACAACTGAAACAGCAGAACCCGAAGTTATAACAAAAGGTAAGGCTGAAAAAGAAGAAGAATAGTTTTAGTGCGGGCTGTTTTTGGGATAGGTAACAAAGGAAGCCGGTATAATTCAACCAGGCATAATATTGGTTTCATTATTCTCGATCAGTTTGCACAAAAACATTCAGTTACATTTGAGCCCTCAAAAGAAAATTACTTTTATGCATCAGGTAAAATAAACTCTGAAGAGTTTATTTTGATTAAGCCAGCCACATTTGTTAACACAAGTGGCGAAGCGGCAATAAAAGTTTTTGAAAACTTTAAGATTGAGCCTAAAGATTTTCTTGTTGTTCACGACGACTTGAACTTAAATTTTGGAAGCATCAGAATAAAAATTTCAGGTGGGGATGGGGGACACAATGGAATAAGCTCCATCATCTATCACCTTAATACAAATCAATTCCCTCGCCTGCGTATTGGAATAGGAAATAATTTTGAAAAAGGTAGTATGGCTGAATACGTTCTGGCTGAACTATCTGAGCAGGAAATTGATTCAATCAAAAAATCAAAAGACATTGTAAATTCTTTAATTGAAGAATTTATTACTGGCGGAGTACAGAACACATTAAATTTTTACAGCAAACTATTTAATACAGGTTTAAATAATCAATCACTTAATCAGTCAGGAGATTAGGAGTTAATATGGACCTTACATTTCACATAATTCCATTGTTCGGGTTATTGGGGCTTATTTATACCTTTTGGAAATCTTCGTGGGTTGCCAAGCAGGAAGTTGGTACAGACAAGATGAAAAAAATTTCGGGTCATATAGCTGAAGGAGCCATGGCCTTTCTAAAAGCCGAGTATAAAGTTCTTTCAATCTTCGTTATATCCGTTGCAATACTTTTAGCTGTATCTGCTAATCCGCAGGACTCATCACCGGTAATTGCAGTTTCATTTGTTGTTGGTGCATTATGTTCAGCACTCGCAGGCTTTATTGGAATGAAAGTAGCGACAAAAGCTAATGTGAGAACTACAAATGCTGCCAGAAAGAGTCTTGGTAAAGCGCTTGAAATTGCATTCGCAGGCGGTTCCGTTATGGGTATGGGTGTTGTAGGATTAGGAGTACTTGGACTTGGAGGTTTGTTTGTAATTTACGGAGACATGTTTGGTGTTAGTAACATCCATGATCTTAATAGAGTAATTACAATTATAACAGGTTTTTCATTCGGTGCGTCATCGATAGCTTTGTTTGCGAGAGTAGGCGGTGGTATTTACACAAAAGCTGCAGACGTTGGTGCTGATCTAGTCGGTAAAGTTGAAGCTGGAATTCCGGAAGATCACCCGTTGAATCCTGCTACGATTGCAGACAATGTTGGTGATAACGTCGGTGATGTTGCCGGTATGGGCGCCGATCTTTTTGAATCTTATGTAGGTTCAATTGTTGGAACAATGGTACTGGGTGCAGCCTTTATGGCGGATGGTTTTGTTGATAATTATAATGGACTATCTGCTGTGTTGCTTCCGCTTGTTATAGCGGGTGTTGGAATCGTAATGTCTATCCTTGGAACCTTTTTTGTGCGGGTCAAGGAAGGTGGAAATCCTCAAACTGCACTGAATATTGGTGAGTTCGGATCATCCGCATTGATGATAGTAGCACTATGGTTTATTATAAAGTGGATTCTACCAGAATCATGGCAGTTTACAGATCCTCTTTATAAAGATGAAGCAGGTAATCAACTAGTAAGAGAAATTACTTCCACTGGGATTTTTATTGCGACAACTCTTGGTTTAATTGCAGGAGTACTAATCGGGGTTGTTACTGAATACTACACCGGAACACACAAACGTCCTGTAATTGCAATAGCGAGACAATCGATAACCGGTGCAGCAACAAATATTATTGCCGGTCTCGGAAATGGTATGTTCTCAACAGCCATTCCAATTATTATAATTGCTGCAGCAATCATTGGAGCTTTTCATTTTGGTGGTTTATATGGAATAGCAATTGCAGCAGTTGGAATGTTATCTAATACCGGTATACAATTAGCCGTTGATGCTTATGGTCCAATTTCAGATAATGCCGGCGGCATTGCTGAAATGTCAGAACTTCCAAAAGAAGTAAGAGGAAGAACAGATAAATTGGATGCAGTAGGTAACACAACTGCAGCCATCGGAAAAGGCTTTGCAATAGGATCGGCAGCTTTAACTGCACTTGCATTGTTTGGTGCATTTATGACTTCAGCAGGAATTCAATCTATTGATATTTCGAAAGCTGATGTGATGGCTGGATTATTCGTTGGAGGAATGCTGCCCTTGCTTTTTTCTGCCTTAGCTATGAAAGCAGTCGGTCAGGCAGCAATGTCAATGATCGAGGAAGTAAGAAGACAGTTCAAATCAATCCCGGCCTTATCAAAAGCACTAGAAGTCATGAAGCGGAATGAAGGTAAAGAACATTCTGATTGGAGCAGTGAAGATCAAAAAATATTTGAAAATGCTGATGGCGTCGCCGAATACGGTAAATGTGTTGAGATATCGACAAAAGCTGCAATTAAACAAATGGTTTTACCCGGTTTGCTGGCTGTAGCCGCACCAGTATTAACTGGTTTTGCGGGTGGTGCCGAAATGTTGGGAGGCTTACTTGCGGGTGTTACCGTTACAGGGGTTCTAATGGCAATATTCCAATCAAATGCCGGTGGTTCATGGGATAACGCCAAAAAAATGTTTGAAGAAGGAATCGAAATTAACGGACAAAAATATTTTAAAGGTTCAGATCCGCATAAAGCAGCCGTGGTTGGTGATACCGTAGGAGATCCTTTTAAGGATACTTCTGGTCCATCATTAAATATCCTTTTAAAATTAATGTCAGTAGTAGCACTTGTTATTGCACCGTTAATTAAATAGTTTTGTACTGCTTTAAATAACATATTTATCAATCCCTGCTCTTATGAAATATAAGGGCTTTGAAAATCCATAGGGAGGTGACACGAATGAAAACAAACGTTTATGAAAGTGCTGTTTTAATTAATGCCGCACTTGACGATGAACAAATCGAATCAATAATCTCACGAATTAAAGAGACCATTGTTAATAATGGTGGTGAAATTAGGGAGATTGAAAACTGGGGCAGAAAAAGACTTGCCTACATGGTTAAGAAGAGCAAAATAGGGTATTATGCTATATTCCGTTTCAACGCTCCATCAAACCTGATTACAAAACTCGAGCGTTATTACACGCTGGATGAATACATTCTCAGATATCTGACAATTAAACTCGATGCAGATGCCATCGAACATCTTGAGATGCACAAACTCATTTCTTCTGTTCCGGAAATTATTGCCCCGGTAGAGACTGAAGTAGAGCCAAACAACATAGCGAAAGGTGAATTAAATGAAATTGAGAATAAATAATTAAACTAGTTTTAGATGGAGGAGTAGACCATGGCCGATTTGAAAATGCCTGAAATTAACTACGTTATTGTTGCTGGTAATCTTACTAAAGACCCAATCTTCCGGCAAACAACTAATAATACTCCTGTCGTTAATTTTTCTATTGCTTCAAATAGAAAATATAAAGACAGCTCAAACCAATGGCAGGAGGATGTTTGTTATGTAGGCATTGTAGCATGGAATAAACTTGCTGAAAGCTGCCGTGAGAGATTGAAAAAAGGTTCCGCGGTTCTGGTTGATGGTGAGCTTCAAAGCAGAAGCTGGAAATCTGAAGAAGGTCATAACAGAAGTATCGTGGAAATTAAAGCGCGTAGAATTCAATTCCTTAATAAAAGAGGAAGACCTAATGAACATGGTAACGGACACGACGCAGATTCAGATGATGTTATAGAAGTCTTTACAGATGATTCAATCGATTATACCGAAGATTCTTTTGACAAATTTCTCTCAAACGAAGAATCCGATTTAATAAAATAAGAGAAAGTTTTAAACATGAAGAAAGAAATAAAAACAAAAAAAATATGCCGTTTTACTCAGAATAAAGTTAAATATATCGACTATAAAGACGTTAAACTTTTGCAAAGATATACAACTGAACAGGGTAAAATAATTCCTAAAAGAATTACCGGCACAAGTTCCAAATATCAGAGAGAATTATCTCTGGCAATAAAACGCGCACGTCATATGGCTTTACTGCCTTATGTCTCAGATACCATCAGATAGTCCCAAATAACAGGAGAATAAATGAAAGTAATTTTAAGACAAAACATAGAAACACTTGGACAGATAGGGGAAATAGTGGATGTAAAAGATGGTTATGCAGAAAATTATCTTATACCAAGAAAACTAGCCTATGCTGCTCTCAAAGGAAATATTCGCGCACTTGATGAAGAAAAGAAAAATCTTACAAAGAAACGTGAACAGGAATTAAAAGCAGCAGAACTTTTAAGTTCAGAACTCGAAAAAATTTCTGTAACAATACCTGTTCAGGTTGGTGAAGAAGATAAAATTTTTGGTTCTGTAACAACTCAAATGCTTGCAGATGCTCTAAAAGAAAAAGGTTATGAAATCGATAAAAGAAAAATCGAGATAGAAGAGCAGATCAAATCACTTGGTATCTATACAATAAATATCAAGCTGCATACAAATGTAAGCGCTAAAATAAAAGTATGGGTTGTAAGAGAATAGAAAACATTTTTCTTTAAAACTAAAAAAGGAACGTTTCGGCGTTCCTTTTTTTTTGATTAAATGTATTTAAACTATCTTGCTTTAACCTTCTTTTCACGCACTAACTGTGCAATCTGCGCTGTCCCGTTTTTAGAGATAGTTTTAATAGCTCGGGTGGTAAGCTTTACGGTTACAAACTTGTTCAGCTCCTGAACCCAAATTCTCTTTTTCTGCAAATTCGGTAAAAATCTTCTTTTGGTTCGGTTATTTGCATGAGATACAAAATTCCCTGCTATTGGTCCTACGCCGGTTAATTGACATCTTCGTGACATTATATACTCCTGTTTCTAACCATTTTAATTTTGAACTTCAAATATAGGAGTTTTCATGAAATATTTAATATTAATATTCAAAGTTTTTAAATGTTTTTTTGCTTTAGAAATACTCAAATAAAAGGCTTTTTCGGAATTTAACCGCATCTATTCCTTTTAAGGATAAAATTATTGACAAGAACCTCATTTACAAGTTGACAAATTAATTTTCCCTGCTATCTTTATAACCAAATGTGTTAAACTTTTACTGCTCTCGATGATTGACCCCGTATTTAATTCAAAATAGTTAACTATTGAAAGGGAAGGAATATGGAATACTATGAACTTCATCCTGAAACACCTCAACTCAGATTCATTAATAAAGCTGTTAAAGTACTTAAAGAAGGAGGCGTAATTATTTATCCGACTGATACAGTTTATGGGATCGGGTGTGATATTTTTAATAAAGAAGCATTGGAGAGAATATTTGAAATAAAAAACGACACCACAAATAAACTATTCAGTTTCGTTTGCTCAGATCTGAAAGATATTTCAAAATATGCTAAAGTTTCTGACTATGCTTACCGTACAATGAAACACCTTCTGCCCGGGCCTTATACATTCATTTTACCGGCGGCAAAGGACGTTCCTAAAAAACTCTGGAGTAAAAGAAGAACAGTGGGAATTCGCATTCCTAATCACTCAGTTACACTTACGCTTGTAGGTGAGTTAGGCAATCCAATAATATCAACAAGTGCAACTAATCGTAAAGGCGAAATACTTTACAATCCGGATGAAATAAAAAATATTTTTTCTACTCAGGTTGACCTGATGTTGTCATCAGGATATCTGCAGGGAGATCCTTCCAGTGTTGTTGACCTAAGTGAGGATGAACCTGAAGTAATCCGTGAAGGTGCAGGAGATGTAAGTCTTTTTGTTTAAGTCTTTTATTCACGAATCAGGTGCATTGTTGAAGCCTGAACTGTCGGCATTACAATTATCTCATTAATATTTACATGCGGGGGTCTGGTTGCACAGTATAGAACTGTTTCAGCTATGTCCTCCGCTGTTAATGCATTTACACCTTCATACACTTTTTTTGCTCGCTCACTATCGCCTGAAAACCTGACAAGACTGAATTCTGTCTCTACCATTCCCGGATCAACTGAAGTAATTCGAATGTTCTTATCAAGCAGATCAATACGCATTCCTTTAGTCAATGCTTTTACAGCAAACTTGGTAGCACAGTAAACATTACCCATTGGGTAAACTTCGTGTCCTGCAATTGAACCGATATTAATAATATGTCCGAACCCTCTTTCAACCATTAATGGAGAGATCATTCGCGTCATAAACAAAAGACCTTTAACATTTGTGTCAATCATTTCTTCCCAATCCTGAATTTTGCCTTCATCTATTTTATTAAGCCCTCGGGCTAATCCTGCATTGTTTATTAACACATCAATTTTTTTCCATGTTTCCGAGAGAGAGTTAATTTTATCCTCTACGTCTTTATTATTTCTTACATCTAATTGAAGATTTAATACATCATTGCCTGAAAGTTTAATTAATTCATCACGGAACTTCTCCAAAAGCTCTAACCTTCTGGAAATCAAAATTAATTTTGCACCTGCTTTTGCAAATTCAAATGCGCAAGCTTTACCAATTCCGGCAGAAGCTCCGGTAATAACAACTATTTTATTTTTCATATCGTACACAATAAACCCTTTCAATTAAACATGAAAATTCAAAAATCAACTTACTAAAGTAGTTTTATATGGGAAAGTGGAAGTACTAAAAACATCCGGGGATTTTTGAACTGCATCTGTAACATCTGGCATCTACTATTCTGTTACTGAGGACACTATGCCAGTCGCGTTCTATCAATTTTGTTTTGCAGGAAGGACAGTAAGTGATTTGCCCTTCTGTGTAATGGACATTTCCTATATAACAGAATTTAATACCCATTGATTGAGCAATCGATCTTGCTCTCGTAAGAGTTGTTTCAGGTGTCCTGGATTTATCCAACATTTTAAAATCAGGATGGAATGCTGTATAGTGTAATGGAACAGAATCACCCAGATGATTAAGTATCCAATCACATTCATTTTTTATTTCTTCTTCAGAATCGTTTTCATCGGGGATTAGAAGAGTTGTTATTTCAAACCAGATGTCAGTTTCATTCTTCAACCATAACAAAGTATCAAGGACATCATCAAGATGTGAAAATGTGACTTTATGGTAAAATCTTTCTGTAAATGCTTTTAGGTCAACGTTGGCTGCATCTATGTATTTGTAAACATCCTTGCGTGCTTCTTTATCAATATAGCCTGCGGTGACCATAACTGATTTTATTTTTTCTTCCCTCGCAATTCTGCTTATATCAATCACATATTCACCGAATATCGTGGGGTCATTATATGTGAATGCTATTGAAGGTGCTGAATGTTTTTTTGCAAGCCGTACTACATCTTCTGGTGTTACGTTAAGTGAATTCAGATCATCAAGTTTAGCTTTACTGATTGACCAGTTTTGACAAAACTTACAGCCAAGATTACAACCAGCGGTACCAAAACTCAGGATGTCTGTGCCGGGATAAAAATGATTGAGAGGTTTTTTTTCAACAGGATCGATTGCAAAACCGGTTGGTCTTCCGTAGCCGAGAGTAATTAATTTTCCATTTTGATTCTGACGGATGTAGCAAAAGCCAGGTTGACCATCGCCAATTTTGCAGTAACGAGGACACAACGTACAAAGTATTTTATCGTTTTCAACAGGCTTCCACCATAACGCTTCTTTTGCATCATACATTTTATTTTCACCTAATAAACACAATAATTAAATATTGTTTTATTCTATTACTTCAATCCTTAACCAATTTACCCTGCTTTTGTCAGAATAAGGAGCGCCTGCTGCAAATATCACAACATCGTCCCTGTTTACACAGCCGTTCTCAATAATCAACTTTTTGGCTTTATCGATCGCCATGTGTTCTTTGTCTATTGATTCCATAAAAACCGGAATTACACCCCATCTTAAACACAATTTATTCATTGTATCAAAGCTATCTGAGAGCGCAATAATTTTCGCCTGTGGTCTGAACTTGGCGAAGTTAATAGCTGTTCTTCCTTTATTCGTCAATACTACTATTGCGGCGGCATAAACCTGTTTACTCATCATGGTTATTGCTCTTCCTACCGAGTCAAAAAGATTTTCTTCAAGGTTAAATGGCACTTCAATTTTATGCTCCGGCATTTCCGGAAGATGTGAATCGCTGTTTATCAAAATATTATTCATCATGCTTATTGCCTGAATTGGAAATTTACCCACAGACGTTTCTGCACTAAGCATTACGACATCGGTTCCATCCCAAACTGCATTTGCAACATCTGAAGCTTCTGCACGGGTCGGAACAGGATTATTAACCATTGATTCAAGCATTTGGGTTGCAGTTATTACCAGTTTACCAACAGCGTTGCAACGAAGTATTATTTTTTTCTGAATGATAGGAACTTCCTGGGGTGCTACTTCAACACCAAGATCTCCTCTGGCAACCATTATTCCGTCAGAGACGGCAAGTATTGCTTCAAAGTTTTTAACTGCTTCCGGCTTTTCAATTTTTGCAATGACAGGAGTTTCATGATTTCTCTCCTTCAGCCATTGTTTCAATTTAAAAACGTCTTCTGCTTTACGTACAAATGACAATGCGATATAATCTACCCGGTGAGTCAGAGCAAATTCCAGATCATTGAAATCCTTTTCTGTAACAGACGGGGTTGATAAATTCATTTCAGGAAGATTCATCCCTTTTTTAGGGCGAAGAATTCCACCGTCTTCGATCATACAAAGTAATGAACTACTCTCTTTGGAAATAATTCTCAGTTTTATTAATCCATCATCAATCAAAATTCTGTTTCCAACAACAGAATCTTTAATAAGATTTTTATAAGATGTTGAAATCAGATCCTTATTACCAATAACATCATCAATCGTAATTCTGATGTGATCACCTGAAGCGATATAAATTTCCGGTTGTGCTAACTCACCAATCCGTATTTTGGGACCCTGAAGATCAATCAGGACTGCAAGCGGAAGATTTTCATCGACACACGCTTTATGAATATTTTCGAAAACAGATTTATGAAATTCATGACTGCCGTGCGAAAAATTTAACCGCACTCCGTCCATACCTGCTTTCATCATACTGCGTATCATTTCGGCGGATGATGTTGCCGGCCCTATAGTACAAAGTATTTTTGTTTTGGTGAAGTTATTTGAATTACTGTTCATTATTTCTTTTTTCTTCTTTCAGTATTTCCATTGTTGAATTTCATGGCTCGTGATTTTGCGTACAGGTCTTTGATTTTTTCTTCTACCAGGTAGAAAACACTTTTTAGTTCATATGACCCGTTCTGCAGCCTTTTACCCGCTCTTATACCAGTTAAAAGTTCTATACCTTCCTCAACTCTTGTTATTGGATATATGTGAAAATTTTTCTTTCTCACTTCTTCAAGAATTTCTTCTTTCAACATAAGTTCCTGAACATTTTGTGAGGGAATAATTACTCCATGGTTTTTTACTCCGCCGTTTGATTTACATACATCATAAAATCCTTCAATCTTTTCATTCACTCCGCCAATAGGTTGTACATCACCTTTCTGATTTAATGAACCAGTAACAGCTAACGATTGCTTTAATGGTAGTCCCGACAAAGTTGATAACAGCGCAAAGATTTCTGCACAAGAGGCACTATCACCATCGACAGTTCCGTAACTTTGTTCAAACACTAAGTTGGCATTAAAAGATAAAGGAAGATTCTGTCCGAATGTTTCTCTGAAGTATCCAGAGATAATCAGTACGCCTTTGTTGTAATGCCTTCCGCTCATTCCTGCTTCACGCTCAACATTAATAATTGATCCGCTTCCCAGGGAAACAGTAGCTGTTATTCTTGTTGGTCTGCCGAAAGAATAGAAGTCTGCACCATAAACAGCAAGTCCGTTTATCTGACCAACCCTTTCACCTTCAGTATCAAGCAATAATGTTTTTTCTTTGATCATGTTGTCAATTTTAGATTCAAGCATACCGTGCCTTTCTTTGGCAAGTTCAAATGCTTTTTTTACATGTGCTGCATTAACAACATCGAAGCCGTCATCTTTTGCCCAGAAGCTTGCTTCACGGGCTACATCTGAGATTTTTGAGAATCGCGTTGTGAGTTTGTTTTTATGTCCTGCAAACACCGCACTTATCTCCATTAGGTAAGCAATAGCTGTTTTATCGAATTCAAGTAGTCCTTCTTCTTCAATAAGTTTTTTAATAACCCTGGCATATTCAATTAACTGTTTATCTGTCCGTGGTATTTCATAATCAAAATCAGCTTTAACTTTGAACATCTTTTTGAAATCATATTCACGTTCAGCCAATAATGAGTAAATGTATTGGCTGCCGAGAAGAATTACTTTTGTATCAATGTTAATAGGTTCAGGTTTTAGTATTGATGAAGAGAATGAGAACAGTGCGGGCGATTCCTGTATCTCCAATTTTCTGTATGTCAGAACTCTTTTTAATGTTTTCCACACTGCCGCTTCTTCAAAAAGATGAAGAACATTTAACACAAGAAAACCGCCATTTGCTTTCAACAATGAACCAGCTTTAATTTTTGTAAAATCCGAATACCATCCGCCGTGACCATCATTTACTTTTTCAATTGTTCCGAAAAGGTTTGTGAATGTTGGCGATGTTTCTATGATGACAGGACAACTTTCTGATTCACTATTGTCAAGAATAATATTCACATCATATTCTTTGAAATAATCTATTACAAAACCTTCAGGACTTGTATCGCCTTCAGGTTTTAATCCTTTGAATACCTGGATGTTCTCAAGAATATTCTCTTCAATGTGGTTTAGATAACTTACAATCTTGGCGTCAGAAAATTTTTCTCTAAGTCCGCTTAAAATTCCTTTAACAACAATTTCACTTGCACCGCGCTCAAGTTTTAAGAGTTGTTCCTGGAATTCCTGGCTAAGCTGCAATCCTTTTTTGAATAATGACTGAAGATCCTGCTGGTAAGAGTTATATTTTTTTATAACTGATTGTGCGTCTTCCTTAGTCAGTTTCCCTTCCTGAATAAGCTCTTCAAACTGATAGACAGGAACCGGTTTACCATCAATCAAAGGTATAACATCGGGGCGTGCTACTTCTCCAACTTTAATCTGCCCCAATGTGAAATTTTCTTTCCTGATCTTTTCATCAAAAGAATTGAGTAGCGCCTGTTCTTTTTCGTGATAACCATTAATTATCTTCTGCCTTCTTGCAATGTAGTGATCACTTTCAAATGTCTGTGGTATTCTTTGTTTTAATAAATTGATTGCGCTTGAAAGATCACTACGGAATTGTTTTGCTTTACCTACAGGAAACACAAGGAGTATTGGTTCATCCGGATCTTTGAAGTTATTTACATAAGCATAGTCATTAAGCTGAGGACAGTCAGAACTAATTTTTTCAAGAACTTTTTTAACTGTTGTAGCTTTACCTGTTCCTGAAAGTCCGGCAATAAAAATATTATAACCCGGTGCACGCAGGTCCACTCCAAGTCTTATGGCTTTTAGTGCGCGTTCCTGCCCGAGTATTCCTTCAATCGGTTCAATATCACCTGTTGAATAAAATTCAAAGATGTCTGGATCACATTTCCATCTAAGTTCTTCTGGTTTTAATTCTCTATGAACGGATTTTTTTTGTTGGTTCATTTTTCCCCCTGTGGTTTTTGACGATTTGGTGGTTGTTCGCTTTTTCAATTTATCCTTTCATATTTCATATTAAAATCTAACCATAACATAAACGAATTTCAAAAAAGAAATTCAAGCCGGTTTGATTTGTCTTTGTTATTTTGTGATATAAAAATTTTCCGGACTAATATGGATAAACAAAAAGCTCGAAGTTACTTCCCGCATCTTTCAAACGAAATGATTTATATGAATCATGCGGCAACGGGACCAATGTCAACCCTCGTTAAAGAGAAACTAGACAGTTTTATTTTGGACAAATGTGAAAATAAAATTGACGACTATCTTGGTTACCTGAAAGAAGCTGAAAAAGTTAAACAGGGAATTGCAGCTATGATCAATTCGGGTCCGGATAGAATGGCATTTACAGACAGCACTACAAACGGATTAAACTATCTTGCGCAGGGTTTATGTCTAAAGAAAAGCGATAGGATAATTCTTAACGATATAGAATTCCCTGCGAATGTTTACCCGTTTATGAATCTTCAAAAAGAAGGAATTGAAATTGATTTTGTAAAATCATCTAACGGGATTGTTACTGCAGAAGATGTTATTAGCAATATTAAACCTGAGACAAAACTTGTTGCGATAAGTATGGTTCAGTTTCTTTCCGGCTACAGGGTTGATCTTGAAAAGATCGGTAAGATATGCAGAGAAAAAGGAATCATTTTTTCTGTTGATGCAATACAAGGACTCGGTGCATTAAGACTGGATATTGTGAAGGATAAAATCGATTTCATTTCCTGCGGAACACAAAAATGGTTGCTTGGTTTGCAGGGACTTGCATTCATTTATATCTCAAAAGAATTGCAGGAAAGAATTAATCCCAAATACGTAGGCTGGCTTGGTGTTCAGGATGCATGGAACTTACTTGATTATAAACTTGAATTAAAATCTTCATCAGAAGGTTTACAAACAGGCACAGTTTCAGTAATTGGAGTTTACGCATTGAGTGCCGCGTTGGATTTATTCAATCAGTTTGGATTTGATGAAATTGAAAAAGAAGTGATTGCAAACACAAAATATTTTATGAAGAAATTAGATGATATTGGATTAAAACCATTATTACTCAATCAGCCCGATGAAAGGCTTTCAGGAATTGTAAGCATAAGATCAGATGAGTCACAAAAATATTTTGAAGCATTGAGTTCCGAAAAAATTTTTACTGCTGTGAGAGAAGGCGTTTTAAGAATTTCTCCACACTTTTATAACACAACTGATGATATTGACAGAGTAGTTGAGGTTTTAAGAAACACACAGAAAACTTAAACACAAATAAAATGCGCATGTTTTTTTCTTAATAATAATTAAATTTGAGTGTCAGCAAATAAAAATGGAAAACATAAACAGGAGTTAACCAAATGAGAACAGCACTAAAAGTAACGATGGCAATCATCTGTATTTTATTTATTTCAGGAATGACGGAACTGACTGCACAAAACAAAAAAGTTAGAGTGAGTCCCAAAGCAAGTGTGATGCAGACAATCGGTTTTACGGATGTAACTGTATCGTACAGCAGACCCGGTGTTAAGGGAAGAGAAGTATGGGGAAAGTTGGTTCCTTACGGAAAAGTATGGCGCGCGGGCGCTGATGAAGCAACAAAAATAACATTCAGCACTGAGGTAATGATTGAAGGTAAAAAACTTGCAGCAGGCACTTATAGTTTTTTTGCAATACCCGGTGAAAAAGAATGGACGCTCATCTTTAATAAAGTAGCTGACCAGTGGGGCGCATTTGAATATAACGAAGCTGAAGATGTTTTAAGAGTAAAAGTTAAACCGGTTGCAAACGGATTTCAGGAATGGTTGTCGTATGCATTTCTGAAAAAGAGTGAAAACTCAGCAGTACTTGAACTTGAATGGGATAAATTAAAAATACCGTTTGAGATAAAGGTGAGTTTAGAATAATAGAAGTGCCTTTGTTATGAAAAAAGTCTTATTAATTATCTTGCTCTGGATAAGTAATTCTTTCCCTCAGTTGAATCAAGAATTTTCGCCAGTTGTTTTGGACTTTATTTCCATTGTTGAAAAGAAATATAAGGAAATTGAATTCTTACCGGCAGGCACAAAGCCAGATCTTTTTATCAGTTCTATTGAGATAGACACAATTGCAAAAAAAATGTATCGAGCAATTTCATTAGACCCCGCTGGTTTTGATAACTATATTATTAAAAGTAATCTGGATTATGAAGACAAAATAAAAAGCGGTATAGTTAAAATATCTACCCCTAATAAAGCACAAGTAATAAAGATTTTTTTTGATAAAATTTCTGAAAAGTATTCAACAACATATGTTCGTATGCTTCGGATACCTTATTTCTTTAAAGTAAGAATAATAAAGACTAAAGAAGATATCTATAAGCTAAAAGATGGTGGTATAAGAGATATTACACTCTTAAACGGAAAGATAGAAGAGATCATAAAAGGTGAATGTAAATATCATATAGGGGAAGAAATCAATTTTGCTTTTGTCAATCATCTTATTTCAGGCCGCATAAACAATTTTAAAGAGGGTAAAATATACTTTATACCATTTAGACACTCGGATGAATTTCCATTATATGTTCAATTTTTAGAAGATTCTAATATAGCTTATGAAATTGAAGGAGAAATAATAAGTGTTCCAGGAGATATATTTAGAATTGGTGAAGCAATATCATGGAATAAATTCAAAACTCAGTTTATAAAAGAATATATAATCGAATAAGAAAATAATACTTCTCTTCGAAGTGATGATTTTTTAAATTAAAATAATCACTTTACAATCGAATCTGAATTAAAAAATTATGATAAACTTATTAAACAGATTTACTTCCTTATTATTTCCAACAACTCCTTAGACTTCTCTTCCATCAACTTAATACTTCCCCTGCTTTCAACATTTAAGCGGAGAATTGGTTCAGTATTGGACATACGCAGGTTAAATCGCCAATCGGGATATTCAACACTGACTCCATCAGTCATATCTTTTTTACCATCGAAATATTTCCCTTCAATCTCTTTTATCTTACCGGCAGGGTCAGCAATTGTAGAATTTATTTCTCCTGAACACGGATAAGCAGCAATCATCTCTTCAACAAGTTGACCGAGTGTTTTGTTTTCCTCAGACATCAATTGCATAATAAGCAGGAAGGGAATCATTCCACTATCTGAATAAGCATTATCCCTGAAGTAATGATGCGCTGACATTTCACCGCCGTAAATTGCATTTACTTCTCTCATCTTCTGTTTGATAAAAGCATGTCCGCTTGGCGATTGAACCGCCACTCCGCCGCTTTTTTTAACAACTTCCAGAGTGTTCCAGGTAAGCCTGGGATCGTGAACAATATTTTCACCGGGATTAGTTTTTAAAATTGATTTTGCAAGCAGTCCGACGATATAGTAACCCTCAATAAAATTTCCTTTTTCATCAAAGAAAAAACATCTGTCGTAATCACCATCCCATGCAACACCAAGATCAGCATTATGCTTTTTCATAGCGTCGGTTGTTGATTGCCTGTTTTCAACAAGCAGAGGATTCGGAACTCCATTCGGGAAATTTGAGTCAGGCTCGTGGAAAACTTTTATCATTTTGATTGGAAGATTTCCTTCTATAGCATCGAGCGCTGGTCCCACGCAGCCGTTGCCGGCGTTAACCACAACTTTAAATGGTTTTATTTTTTTAGGGTCATAAAACTTCTGTAGATTATCGATAAAATCTTTAAGGATATCTTTATGTATTACTTTTCCTCTTTTTCCGCTTAGAGGTCCAAGATCATCATTTAAAATTTTCTTTTCGATATCATTTAAACCCGAATCATAACCAACCGGAACTGAGCCGCGTTTAACAAACTTCAAGCCGTTGTATTCAGGCGGATTGTGACTTGCGGTGATCATTATTCCGCCGTCAGCATTTAGGAAAGGCGTTCCGAAGTAAATCATTTCTGTGCCGCAAAGTCCAAGATCAATAACATCGCAGCCGGCATCATTTAATCCTTTAGAAAGTGCTTCGGCTAATTCTGGTGATGTTTTTCTTACATCTCTGCCAATCAATATTGAGGATGCGTTAAGATAGGTTGCATAAGTTCTGCCGATCTTATAAGCGAGATCTACATTAAGTTCTGACGGTACTTTGCCTCTTATATCATAAGCTTTAAAGCAGCTGATCCGATTCATTTTTTCTCCGGTAAATTTCTTTTTGTGAAAAGTAGTTTGATTTTTTAATGAGCCAATTTAAAGAATTAAGGCTGATTCATCAAAAAACAAATCCGACTAATTTGCTCGTATTATATCCTATCCTGTAGCCGCAACTTTTAGGTTGCGAAAGTTTAAGAGACTCATCCGTTTCCTTCCCGGATAAATCTCTCAGGGCAAATTTTTTCAATAGACTTTTTAATTTTTAGTGTTTATGTTTCGCCATCAAATTATGAGGGAAAGAATTATCGCTACTAAAGATACTGTTAAATGGCACTTCGCTAAATGCAACAACTCTAAGTGTAACTCAATATTCCTGGTAAACCCGGAAGAAACACCAGGGGAGTTGGGATTTATTTGTCCCAGTTGCAGCGCGAAAACAACTACTTCACACATTGTTCAATGTTCAAGCTGTAAGACAATACTCAATTTTGTAAGGGCAGCTCCCAACGAAGAAAAAGTTGTTTTCAACATTCCAAAGTGTTCACATTGTGTAGGCACCGTAGAAGATGAGTGGGAAGTAGAACCGCTTTATCAGCCGGATTCTTACATTTAAATTCGTACTAACTTCCAAGCATTCTTTAATACTAGGTTAATATAAGTTTTCTGGAAGTATGAGAATTAATTAATTATTGTATCACTGCTGTAAAATACTAAATATTATAGAGTTACGGGCAAAAAAAATTGTTTCTACGGTTTGGGAATTCTTCCATTTACTTCCATTTGTTGCCAATTAATTCAAATAGTTTGAGAATTAATTATAAGCGTTTAAACACCTGTTTAAAGCTATTCTAACTGGATTTAACGACTTACAGCACTCAATCCATTTTGATAAGGTGGAGTGAACGGGAGCTGGTATTTTACAATTGAATTTAGAATGTGAATAATTTCAAACTTTTGTATTGGTTCCAATCTCGAAGCCCATGCATTTGTTACCAGGTTATATCCATACTGAAAATAATCTTTGGTTGCATCGCCTAGAACATTAGCAAATATATTAACCCAAACAGTATCTTCTTTGAACCCATAGTAAAATTCATGCTCTTTAAACTGAAATTTATAGTAGTGTTGGGTACCGAATATAGCCGCATTTTTTAGTAATATGAGCCACAATTGCAGTATTTTTAGCTTGTCGAAGTTAGAATCTATTTTATAATAGATGTGTTTGCAGGCTTTACGAATATCTCTTCCCTGATAGTTTGCTGATTTAATTTTAAAGTGTTCGCAACTGCAGGTGAATTGAAAGAGATTTACTGAATTACCTTGTGAGATGATTTTTTTATTGAAGTATTGTGGTACCGCAGGCAATTCAGGAATAAAATAATACTCACCAGGTTTGGTTGATGGCTGAAGTTGCTGATCAAGATTTCGAACGTCTTCAATTATTTTTAAGTTTTTATCTTTACCGAAAATGTTACTTTTTATTTCAAGCATGGTTTAAGCCCCAGATAATTAATGTAACATTAATGTAACATTTAATTGTAACATGGGGAGAATCATGTTACATTTAAAGAAACCCTATTTTTGAAAAGAATTACAAGTATTTTCATAAATCAATTTTGAAGAGGAAAATTAATGTTACATTTAAATTAGGGGTAAAAATGCGAAAATCTATTAAAATGTGATTAATTGTCAGACGGCATTCCCCTGTTAGGTTGCATCTTTAATAAAACTGCTCCAAGCACAAAAAATATAGCTGCTAAAAAGAAACCGATCGACGGCAGAATCAAACTTTCGTCTGGTTTTAAAACACCTTTCAGGAGTAAGAATAGACCAATTATAAAAAATACAACGGCAAACACAGATAAATATGATACACCACCTTGAGTTGGATAATGGTCAGCGATTTTTTGATTTTTCATAGGATTAAAATTTTAATGATAATGTAAAACTGTTTGAACCAAGTTTTGCATAAACTGGATCAACGTCAAAAGCAACATATATAGTAGCAATAGCAACAGCCAATGATACATAACCAATTATTAGTTTGCGTGACTTTTGTGATTCAAGTTCGTCAACCACATCCTTAAAAGTTACTGAATTAATTTTTCTGAATGCGTCAATGCTTGAATCAAGATTAGAAGCATCGCTTAAAGAATCCCAAGTGTTCAATAATGCAAGTGCCCCAACACTCAACCAAATAAGGTTGGGTTTTGCTTTTGGTAATAATGAAACGTCATTGCTAATTCCGTTTTCCAATTTTGATGGTTGGAATGGTTTAAAACTTTTTCTATCGATTCTTAAAATACTTGATATGGGTATTTCTCTTTCAGTATTATTAAAATTGATAGTTACCTGAGAAGAATCTTCGCTGACAATCCGAACATTTTTATAAACCTGCCCATCAATTAAATAAATATCCTGCGCAAAAACTGTGATCGAAAAAAAGAAAAGGAAAAATGGAATGTACTTCATTTTAATCTCCCTATTAACACTAACAAAAGTTTATGAAAAAAATATTTTCCTAACCTTTTTTTCCGTTTGATACCCGAAGAGTTGTGTAATCAAACATAAAATGGTACAGATTTATAAGGTTTCTTTTACGTTTATGAGAAGATGAATAAAACTGATCGAAGTCTTCGGTAAGAGGTTTGGGAGTTAGCATTTGATTAGTGACTATTCTTTTGTGATTTTTCAATATATGATTAATTCCGACAACAACATCGGATATTTTTTTTGTTTCAACAAAACCGATCATAGCAGCAAGTGGCATACTTGAGGAATATTTTAAGATTACAAATCTGAGAATACCTTCATCAACATAGTCTAAGTTTTTTGTATTTGTGCCATCCAGTCTTTTGCACTCAATAGCATAGTATTCATCTTCATTAAGAATATTTGGATTACCTATATTATAGATTTTTATATCAATAAATCCAATGGTTTTATCTTCATAGTTAATTTCACCAGGTTCAACTTCGAAACCAAGATAACCCAATCCATGAATATGTTTAAACTCCCTTAAGTATTTTTTTACAAATACATTCCTTAAAAAGGTCTCATGTTTTTTTGATAGTTTGACTTTATCTGTAAGAAATTTATTATAAGACCAAGCAATAAAACGACAAATACGGAAAAACTCATCTATGTAATGCTGTTCGGGATTTATGAACTTAATTGATTTCATTCTGCCCTCTATTTAATTTTTCCTTACCGGATTTTACAAGAATATCTATTATCTCTGCTAAATCAATCCTACCAATAACATTATGCCAATTTTTTTTCTCATCAGTTTTTATGATGTAAAATGATTTGTTCTCAAACCCTTTTATGTCTTTCTTGATAAATAACTCTTCTGTTTTTTCAGTAAACGAAAATACTTTTACTAAAAATTTTAGATTTGATGGAATATTCGATGGCGAGACGAAATCAATCTGAGCCCTGGTGTTGTTACTTACTTTTCTGAAATGAATACAAACACTGAAAAAACTAGGCAACTTATAAATATCAATAGCTAATTTTTCACTAGTTGATTCAAATCTCAAATCGAAATATTGTTTAAATACCTGAACATATCCTTCAATATCTTCATTCTGTACTCTGATGTAATTGTATTTTTGCTTTCTAAATAGATTAATTGAATAGTGATGTGAATAATCAATCAATTCCTTTTCGATTATATCAGAATGAAAAAGTTCCTCAAATATTTTATCGAAGGTTACGGGGGTTCTATAATTATTTGAATTAAAAAGAGGAATGTCTTCATCTATGGATGATGATGCAACATCGAATTTTTTTACAACTGCAGATAAAGTTTTTTTATCGGGATTAATTATTGGTGCTTTTTTGTACTCTTCAAGATATATTTCATCGCGTTCTATCCCCCATTGAGAGGACAACATGAGAATGAAATAGCTAAAGATTTTGGAGGAAAAATATCCACCCAAATATTTTAGTGAATCCAAATTTTTCGAATTCGTACTGATTCCATAAATAGAATTAGGGAAAGCACAATCAAAATTGGAATACGCTAAAGTAGGAATATTTGAGATCCCCCGTTTGATTAAAAGATGTGGTGCTTTATACGCCTTTTCTCTCCCTGCATCTTTTATTAATTCATCCTGATAGAGTTCAGCAAATTTTTTCAGTCCTTCTCTGATAATTTGAAATCGTTTTAAATTGTTTTTTTTCACCACTAACATTTGCTTTAAACTATCAACAGCAACCGATTTTCGTTTTTTTCCAATAATAAATCCAGCACCTAAAAAGAGTTTATGTTTTACAGCAAACTTGTCGACATCCAAAATCCTATTTTCAAATACTCTTTTAATAAAAGAAAAGTCAAGTATTGAACCGTAAAGCAATACTTTCCAAATCCAGTCATACTTAACTAAGTAAAACTGTTTAATTTTTTTTACATCATACTTCGTGACTATTAAGCTTTTAAAAAGACTAAAAAAAATGCTTGGTTTTAACGAAATGTGGGTTACCGTATTTGTTAAATCACCAGATTTCTTTTTGAAGAATAAAATAGCAGCGGGTCCAATAGCATGATCAAATATTTCCCTTCTCACTAATGATATTTCAAACACCTCTTTAAGTTCGGTAGAATTAAGCAAAAAGTCTCTGAACAACTTTGCATTCACATTATAAAATATTTTGCTATGAACAATTAAAGCGCATTCTGTTTTTTTCTTGCTTAGACTTAAAGTTTTATAGATATAACTTTGCACTATTTGATAGTCATTTATTATAGGTTTTTCAGAATTAACCTCATTAACAAAATCCGCATGTACTGCATCTTTTTCTCTATTTACACTTCCCCAAGGTGGATTACCTATTATGTAATCAAAGGAAATATTTTTTAATATCTCTTGATTTCTTTTTTCAAAAAAGTTGATGTTATGAAAATTTGTTCCTTTTAATAAAGGAAAAATAAAATTTTCAATCTCTTTCGGCTCTTTATAATCCAAGAGAGTTATGTATAGCGAGAATATGGCTATATTTATTGCACTATCATCTTTATCAATGCCGTATATAGAATCACAAATCAATTGTTTTAGTTCATGATCAGTAAGTTTATTATTCGAATTAAGATTTTTTTCGATTAATAATCTGAGGGCCTCAACGAGAAAAATTCCTGAACCACAGGCAGGATCAAGAATTATACAGGTTTTATTCTTTTTTAAGTGATTTACGATTGTATTTGATAAGATATAGTCCACTAAAAAAGTTGGAGAATAGAATGTTTTGTCTTTATCTTTTTTTTCTTCTCCTAAAAATTTTTCATATATATTGCTTATTAATTCTACTGGTATAATACTGAAATCATATACATCGAATAAGTTAAGTTGACCCGATTTGATTTCTGTGCCGTTTAACAAGTCAAACAAGATTTCTAAATGATCTACATTAATTGTCTCGTATTCAAATTCAGAAATTGGAAATACATTCCCTTGGAATTTACGTTCTAAATACTTGAATAAATCAAACAATTTTTCTTTGTTCTTAATGATTGATAATAAAAAAGTTTTTTGTGAGCTTACACTTATCCCGTTATAGCCAAGATAGACATTTCTATCAATCAAATACCTGATAAATATTAATCTTCCAATTAATGAACTCGATAATTCACGGGTTAATCCGATTTTACCTGCCGTTAGTAGTTCAATAGCATCGTTAATATTATCTAATAAGAAATCATCAAGTCTTTTCTTTCTGAAAGATTTGTAATACTTGTTCCAGGCAACCCCAGAATGAATCTTCCAATAATCAAAATCATTGTAATTTTCAAATTCAGTCAAATTCTCAAGTGAATCTTTATTAGATAATGAAAATCCATTAAAAATTTCGATTGAGCTCTCGTGCTCAATAAAAACTACCGGCGTTTGAAAGTTCCAAATTTTTTGATGCAGGATTTTGCTATAATCAGATTCTGTAGTTTTAATAAAAAGAATGAAAGGTTTTTCGTTTATTAAGTAGTAGGCGTAGGGTGAGATTTTATTTAAAGAATCTCTTAATCGAAATTTTAGATGGTGGTTTGGTTTAGAGGAGTCATAATAAAAAAAATTCTTTGATGAAACGAATCCAAGATCACGTATTATTTTATCAAGATTTTTGGACATAATGCCGTTAATCTAATTCTAATATAGTAAAAAATGAAATCTATCCTATTGTCAATTCTGAACGAGGTCACTTTTTCCAGAAAGCCAGGATTTTATATACGTCCAATATTTGTTTCTTTTTTAAGATGATTGGAGTCTCTGCTTTGTTGATCGATTCAAGAACAACTATGTCTTTGACTTCAGAGTTTTCAACATACATTTTTATTGCACCTTTAGTACCATCATATCTTACAACTACAGCATCGCCACTCTTAATTACTTTTTTATCTATGTGACATACAACAAGATCACCTGCCTTCAGCAGAGGTGACATTGAGTACCCGTACTCATTATCAACTCTAAGGACAAAATGTCTTCGTGGATCAAGTTCAAACTTGAAATATTCCGGATCATCATGGCTTTTAATTTCGTTTCTGCCCGCTGGAACATCTGCAGCAATTGGTAATTCCGGATAATGTATTTTTCCATTAGTAAGGGCTTCTTCGATAGGAACGTATGTAACGCCTGATTCTCTAACGAGATTTTTTAAGTCAGCTTTTTCGCCCTTTAGTAACCAGTCAAGACTAACTTTTCCCAACTCAGCAATTTTTATAAGCACAGATATTTCAGGTTCTCTTATATCTTTTTCCCAATTGCTAATAGTTGAAGGACCACTTACACCGAGCATATACGCAAAATCAGTTTGGCTGACCTTTACTTTTTTTTCTCTTATGTGGGTAATCCGAAAGCCAAGCGACATAAAATAATTTTCACTAAATGTGTAATTAAAACTTGACACATTTACACAAAATGTGTATAATTGTGCCGGTTATAAAATTAGAACTAAAATTGTAATAAAAAATGAGCACCAACGAAGCACCCATTAAAAATCATAAGCTCTACAATAAATCTGAGATAGCTAAGAAGATCAAAATAAGTCAGAGCTATGTAAGCCGTGTTATGCGTGGTAAAACCAGGAACGCGGCTGTTCTGCAAAAGATACTGGCTTTAATAAACTCAAAAGCAGAAGCAGCTTAAAATGACATTCACGACCAGACCATTTAAACATAGCAATTTGAACAATAAGAATACACAAAAATTTTAACCGGATTTTTTACATGAGCCGAAATAACAGCATTAAAAGAATACCAGACAGTTTGAAGCAGGCAACGCTTCAGACCCTGGAACTTGATAAACCAAGTAAAGACAGAAAATTCAGCATAGAAGAAATAGCCGATGAATGTAATGTTGATCCAACATATCCATACAGGTGGGCAGCTGAACCAGGATCTTCCTCTTACGCTCCGCTTACAGTAGAAAAACTCCGAATACTTTTAGACAAAACAAAAGACTATTCAATTCTTGATTATTTAGAAAGACGCTGCGGCAGATTAGCTATTCCATTACCAAAGGGAATATTACCAAAGACAGATGAGAATGACCTGCTTGACGGATACAGAGAGCTGCAGGTTAATGTTTTATCAGCAATTAAAGAGTTCTTTAAACAGCCTTCTAAGGACAATAAAAACAAGGTTGATTCATTGTTAAATGAAACGATGAAATATACAGCAAGCATTCAGAAGTATTGTGATAAAAAATCATCAGGTCAATATGAACTTGAATACTAAAAAATTTTTAAACCGAAAACCTTATCCGGAAAAATTATGAGAGACCCTTATTCAACTACTGAAGTATGGCTTAGCAGCGGAGATGTAATTGAATTATTGGAATGGAAAACGAGTAACGATAGATTAAAATTAAAACGCATGAGAGAGAGCAACAAAATAACTTCACGACCGGTTAATAATGGACTTGGAAGAAGCGGGTATGAATACTTGCTTAGTTCGCTGCCTGAGAAAGCGGTTAGGAAGTGGGTTGCTGGTGGAAGGGGTGAGGAAGTAGGCGGTGGGAAGTTGGGAGTAGGCAAAGAAGAAATTGAGGTGATGGAATTTACAGATGCTTATGCTGCAGCTCCTGAGTATAACCGGAAACAATATGATAAGTACATGAGCATTATCCAAGCTGCCGGTGATAAAAAAGGTTTTGAGTTGAAAGATTTTATTAATGAATGGAATATGAAACATCCGGATTATAAAACAAGTTATGGAAGAGTAATGGCTGCTAAAGCTATTCTTTATAAAATGGGTCCAGCCGGTTTACTTGCTGATCATGGTAAGAGAGCCGGAAGAAGTGATGTTGACAACACTGACTTTGAATACTTTAAATCTATTTACCTTGTTGAAGGCGGTCCAGGTGCAGAAGCCTGCTGGCTTTCAACTTATGGCAACAGAGTAAAGCTTGATGAAGGTGTGGTGCCGGATAATTTTCCAAAAGTAAGTTCGTTTATGCGACGCCTCAGAAAAGAAATTCCTGAAGGTTCGATTTACTTAGCCAGGCATGGTGCAAGTAATTACAATAAAAAATATGCAAGCTATATCAACAGAGATTACAGGGATATTCTTCCGGGTCAGGTTTGGGTGAGTGATCATAAACAGGCTGACCAGGCTGTGATGCGATCAATGCCGAATGATATACGACGCGAAGTTTTGGAGCTGCTTGATACTTTTGAAACTGAAGGAAGTAAACGCAAGAGCAAAGATAATCCGGCTTACCCTTGGATCACAGCATGGAGATGTTTCAAAACAGGTAAATGGCTCGGATGGAATGTTCACATAGAAGATCCAAATGCGGATCACATTTTCCAGGCTTTCTTTAGTTCTGCATCAGTTTACGGAATTCCAAAAGAAATAATTATTGATAACGGAAAAGACTATCGATGCAAAGATTTTGCAGGAGGCAGACGAACTATAAAAGTTAATGTCGATGAAATCAAGGTTAGAAGTCTTGTTGCAGGACTTCATATCACGCCACATTTTACAATTCCATATAACGGACAAAGTAAACCGATCGAAAGAGATTTTAAAGTGCTTAAAGAGTGGATTGACAGAGGACTGCCCGGATTCAGAGGCGGTAATGTTGTTGAACGACCTGAAGCACTCGAGGAAAATATTAAGCGTGGAAATATTCTTGAGTTCACTGAGTATGAATCGCTTATGAATTTCTTTATTGAAAATGTTTTTCACAAGTATAAGAGCGAAGGCAAAAATTTACTTGGAAGATCCCGCGATGAAGCTTTTGCAAAAGAGTTTGAAGGATTAACTAAAGTCAGTGATGACGCATTGATGTTATTCTGTATGCGAACATCTGCCGATCTTGAAATTGGCAGGAACGGAATTACAGTATCACGTAAGTATGATTTGTATTACTGGGCTGACTGGATGTTCGGATATAAAGGTCGTAAAGCTTATATGCGAAGGAATGTTAAGAAGTACCAGGAAGCATGGGTATTTGATTCAATCACAAATGAATACTTAGGTAAAGCTTATCTGAATGCCTGGACAGCAAATGCATTAGTGAAAACAGATCTTGAGAAAGCACATCTGGAAAACCTTCTTACTGCTAAACGGCGTGAAGTAAAAATAATGAAGAAGTATGCAGAGACACAGAGAAGTGTAAGCGGAAGAGAGTACATTGAAAATCTTGCAGCAGGTATTGGAGCTGCAGGGACATTCGACAATGAACAACAAGTAAAAGAGTCAGCTGTATTTCTAAAAACAAAAATGGATGAAGCAGTAATGCAGGAGAGAGTCAGAAGCACCGGCACGGATGATATTCCTTTCAGCACAATGGAACCAATAAAGAAAAATAAAAAGAGAGAAGTAAAAGCCTGGTTTGAAGAATAAAAGATTTAACTAAATAATCCCGGCTCCAGCCGCCAAGCATCAGAGCCGGGCACTCATAACAACATAAATAGGGAGTCGTTAATGAGACAAACTAAAAATACACCCATCCTGAAACACTTACAACCTGCTGACAAAGCGTCCAGGTTTGATGTCGAGTTGATTAAAGAACTCGAAAACCACTACAAGGAAACCGGTAAAAGCTGGAACACAATTTCAGATGAATTAAATATTTCACCTGCAGTTGTTAGTACCTGGAGAAAGAAAAATTATCCGGGCGATATCGAGAACATCAATGAAACCGTAAGAAGATACCTGATACTTCAGAGACGGAAAGCTTTAGCCCCTCAGGTTGATCTTGATTACGTAGAAACAAAGAACAACAGAACCATTCTTAAAGTACTTGAAACTGCGCACGTAGACGGTGTGATCGGTGCTATAATCGGTGACACAGGCACTTCAAAAACTACTTCGATCAGAGAATACATGAAGGATAATAATGTAATTCTGATTTCAGCAAACGGCACATACAAATTTCCTGTTGAATACCTGAGAAGAATTCATACCCATTCATTAGTCGGAAAAGATGGTCAAGGCACAATGAATAAAATGTGCTTTGAGATCATCAATGAGCTGAAGAAAAAAGATGCAATGATTGTTGTTGACCAGGCAGATTACTTAAACCTTCGTGCGATAGACATCTTCAGAACATTTAATGATGAAGCCGGAATCGGAATTGTATTCGTTGGACTTCCATCATTCCTGAGCAAACTGCAGGGCAACCAGCCGGAAGTAAGGCAGGTACGCGACAGAATAAAAGTACGTGTGGAATTGAAAGCATATACATTCGAAGACTGCAAAGCAATCATTGACCGGAACTATCCCAACATAAACGGATATGTAAAAGACTTTTATGAACAGTCCCTGGGAAGTATTCGGATTCTTTCATCACTGGTTTACAATGTAAAAAAGATGGTTGCCTCAGGTGAAAAGTTAGATAAAGATACCATCAGCAAAGCAGCCAAGATGCTTGAGAGAAGAGCAGTTCTATGAAACGAATGACTGCAATTACTGTTGAGCTTTGTTATCACTTATTCCCGGAATCCAAGACCGATATTGAAGCAATTGAGAATTGCAAAAAAATGTACGAACGAACAATTGAATTGAAGTCTATAACCGGAATTGATTCAACAAAAGATATAGAGATGCACTCAACACTTGAGTTAATGCGACTTGAGTTGGTAAATGAAGAAAAGAAAGGAATTAAAAAATGAATCTTGAATCAGGACTTGAAGCCAGGCAGAAAGAAATTACTGACCTGGAGAATGAAATAAAACAAATTCAAAAGGATGCTGAGACTATGCTTGAGACAGTTCATAAGTATCAGCGATTAAAAGAACAGGAATCAGATCTGAAAAAATTAAAACGTAAAAAAGAAAACGACTTAAAGATAGTAGTCAGTTTCTTTGCGGATACAGAGTCGCATTACCTTGATAACATTCACCCGCTCTTCAAAGGTAATCAAGATTTGAATAAGAGAGAAGAAATTAGTGTTGAGCCTGAGGTGGTGAATGAATCATAATAACCTGAAGGTTGCTGTGAGCGATCACGCTGTTGACAGGTTGTTTGAACGTGTGATCAATCCGGAATTTGTTAATCACGCAAATGAATGTGATAGAAGAGAGTATGCTGAAACAGTGATCAGGGAAATGTTTAAGGACTCCTATTATCTGAGTGATGCAAATGGTTTTGTTCGCTTCCGTGCTTATGAATACAAAGTAGATCTACTTGTTTCTAACAAAGTGATCATCACAATCATTCCGGTGAGCGACAGGAAATCGAGAAGGGATAAAAAGAAGGAGAAGGCTGAAGCTGAGACTAAGGATCGCATCACACTTCGATCCCTCGACAAGCTCGGGATAAACTCTGCTCAGTGTGACAAAGGAGATGGAGTATGAAAAAGTTATTTGAATTCATCAACAGCTTCTTCCAGGAATACATTGAATCATTCCCGGAAGACAAACGAGATCTTGCACAGGCAGATCTGGCAATCACTTTAATAAAAATGTGTTTATGACTCCTGCAGAAGAAGTAGAATTAAAAAATAAAAAGGCAAGCATTCGAAGAGTGGAGTGGCTTTCGGAAAAGGTGAATCTATACAGCAAAGAAGTGATTGCCGGTTTCCTGGTGCGGATACTGGCTGACAATTTTCAGGGGCAGTACAAAAATATTTTTAGTGAAATGGATTTAGTACAAGAAGAATTAAAGGCTGAGGCGGAAGGAAATTGAATGGAAGATTTTAAAGTAACAATTCCGGGATATGCAATTGTGCTTGATGAAGCGCAGACTAAATATAAGGGCTTCAATACAGTTACTTGTTTAGCTGAGTATATAGAATTGCAGAATGCAATCGAGCATCAGCAGCATAATTTATCAATGAGTTATGAAGCAGCTGCAAGAAAAAAAGTAGCAATTGAATTATACCACATCTATTCAACAAGGTTGAACTAATGACCTGGCAGCCGAACACAGATAAGAGTGAGATGATTAAGAAACACGGCATTACGTGGAATCTTCCTCTTTTTGATTCTGCTCCTGCATTACAACTACCGGACTGGATATGGAGCGGCAGCGGAGTTAAGGCTGAAGTGTTCGAACAGCTGAAAAATAAATTTAACCAGGATGCAATCGAATATTTAAAAGCAATTGTATCACTAGGTGGTAAAGCAACGGATCACGAAGTAAAAGAAAAAATTAATTCAGAAAGATTCCCGCTTCATATAGTTGCCGCAAGAAGAAATCATTGGTGTGGTCATCCCTATTACATCATTCAGTCATTTCCGGATCAGAAAAAGAAAGGACCGCATGGAGTGAGCAACACAATATGGTTCGTGAATTTTCAAAACTTATACAAAATCATAAACGAGGTACACAATGGCTAAAGAGAAAATGAAAAGCACGTTAACAAGTTATGAAGATGTTGATAAGCAGCTTTATGAACTTGCAAAATTGGAAGCGTTCTTATCGGAACAGGAAGCAGATATGAACAGAGAGCTTCAGGAGATTGAAAAAAAATATTTGAAGGCAACAAGAACTTCTATTGAAAAAAAGAATTCAATCATGGTGAACATAGATTTGTTTGCCCAGGAACACAAAAAAGATTTCACGGATAAGAAAAGAACAATGAAGCTTACTTACGGAAGCATATCATTCAGAAAAGGAACCGGCGCTGTTGTACTGCTTAAGAAAGTGAAAGATGGAATGAAGCTGGCAGCAATAAGTCTTCAGAATATGTTCGGAAGCAGGTTTATTCGATTGGTTCCTGAGGTAAATAAAGAAAGTCTGCAGGAAGCTTACAACAATGGCAGCATTGATGAAATAGAACTTGCAGCTGTTAACCTGAGAATTGAAAAATCAGAGAAGGCAAATGTCAAGATCAACTGGAAGGCTCTTGAGAAAGAAGGATTAAAATTAGTTGATGTGAAGAAAGCTGTGTGAGACTAATGATGAAAAAATTAGAAGGAGTTGAAGCATATCCATTGTCATGGCCGGTTGGTTATAAACAAACTACCAGACCGGTGCGATCACAATTTCAAAAAACATTTGCGGCTGCAAGAGATGAAGTGCTTGAAGAGTTAAGAAAAATGAAAGCAAGGAATGTCGTTATTTCCTCAAATGTTCCTCTCCGGAGAGACGGACTGCCTTATTCCAATTATACGTTGCGTGATGATGAAAGAGGCATTGCTGTTTATTTCGAATGGAATGATGATCAGTATGTATTAGCCTGTGATAAGTGGAACGACATAGGCGGTAATATGCAGGCAATTAATAAATCCATTGAAGCTATTCGCGGCCTGGATCGATGGGGAGTTTCTGAAATGTTAAAAAGAGCATTCACCGGATTTAAAGCACTGCCTGAAAATGCGGGACCAAGTTCACAAGCCTGGTGGGAAGTGCTTAACGTAAAACCTGATTCAGGTTTTGCCGAAGTTGAAACGCAATACAGAAAACTTGCAAAACTTTATCATCCAGACACAGGTGATGATACCGGAAGAATCTATTCAGTAAACGCTGCGTGGAATGAAGCCAGAAAACATTTTGAATTGAATGGTGAATGCTGATGAATAAGAAGATCTGTGAATGTGGAAAGGTGATGAGATTTGTGAAAACTAAGAATAACCAAACGATGCCAGTTAATGAGGATAGCCTTCATCCTGATGAATTGAGTGCGCTGGATAACGGTATGGATGTGGACTATGATCCAACCAGGCATGTAAGTCATTTTATTGATTGTCCGGAAGCGAAGAAATTCAGAAGAAGGAAAAAATAATGGCAGACAGAAATCAGTTAGCGAAGATAGATATAGCTAAGAAGGAATTGAAAATTTCAGAGGCTAATTACCGTGAAGCTCTCTCCGGGTTCGGTGTTAAATCATCAAAGGATTTGAGTTACCAGGATGCAGATATTTTTATTGAAGCTTTGAAGAAGATCGGGTTTAAACCAAAGCCATCGACAAAAGAAGTTCCGATTAAAATTACTGTACCGGAAAACAGACCAAGAGAATTTGCAACGCAGATACAAATAAATATGCTTGCCGGTATGTGGGTGCAGCACTCGAGAGAAAAAACAAAAGAGAGCTTTATAAAATTTGTTTTAAGGATAACCGAGATCAATGCAATTGAGTGGCTGCAGAAAGATCAGGTTCAGAAAGTTAAAAAAGCAATTGAGGAGTTGAAGTGATGAACACAGCAATTAAATCACATTGGCGGTTAGCGTGGAGAGCATTTGTTAAAGCACTGAAGGTTACTCTTCAGACTTTATCCGCAGCCGTACGTGCGCGGTATTATTCAGTAAGGATTTCTGAGAAGCTGCAGGAAGACAGGAGAAATCTTATAGCTGCGGAACAGGAAGTTTTAATGGGTGATGGAACATGGGTGATGGTTGATGGAAAAATAAAAAAGGAATTTTAAGTGGACAGACTGAACTGGGTTTATGAAATAAAGGATTATGAAAAGCACATCGAACAGCTTGTAGCTGATAATGATGATATGGCTTTGCTTTATGAAATTCTGAAAAGGAAATCCGGTTCAGAGGCTTTTGTGAATATCGTTTCAACATTCCTTAAAACCAATATAAAGATTATTGAAAAGCCGTTTAATGATCTTAAAAAAATCTATGTACTGCAAAATAAAAATGAACCGGTAAGTAAACTTGCACGTAAGCTTGATGTTGATGAAAGAACAATTTATTCCTGGTTAAGTGAAATGGGAATAAAGAGAAATGCAGGAACTAAAGATGGTGCAACTATTGAAATGTTCGAAGAGGAATGAAGGCAAGTAGGCAGTCTTCAGTAGGCAGTAGGCAAAGAAGAAAGGAAATAGAAATAAATGAGTTATGAATTAAATACAGATAACGAGGATGTACGATATAAAATTCTCCTTAGCAGTATTGATGAACTGAAAAAAGATTTTAATAAGTATGTAGAGCTGCAGGAAATTGAGGTCATTGATTTTTCAATGCACGCTTTTGAAATCAAGTGCGGCCTCGGCTGGCGATGGATTCCTAATAGTGTTATGAAGAAAAAAGACAACAAGGTTTTCATTCCCAAATGGTTTTTAAATGTTAAAGGGAAGTTGTGATGAAAAAATTTATTCAACGAACTATATGTTTTTTAATAGGACATAAGAGCAGCTGGTCTGTGGATGATGCTGATGATAACTGCCGTAGATGTGGAAAGGAATTAAAATAATGTTTGCACAAATTTATACAGGCTGTGATTGCGGTGAAACCTGGCGCGTTGAAATGCACACTGACATCGACATCGATAATGATGAAATAATTGAATACCCATTTTGCACAGTATGCGGAAAAACAATGTTAACAGAAAAAACAGAGAATGGTGTACCGTGTTATCATGTACTGACTCCGGAAGAGGCCTTTGTTGAGTTTGGGGATTTTTTATGAAAATAATTTTGTGTGATTTGTGCGGTTCTGAAATACCTGTTGAGTCCAATAATGTAATGATAACCATACGCTCGTCTGATTTTGATTATGACTCTTTTGAAAGAGATTACTGTGATAATTGTAATGCTGATCATAATGCTGTAATAAAAGATGTTCAGAAACATTTTAACGATATGATTCAAACACCAAAAAAATCTAAGGGAGAAAGTGATGAGTAAAGAGTTAAAAGCTTTGTTAATAATCCTCGCGGTGATTTTGTTATTAATGGCTGTGTGCCTGCCTGCAGTGTTGAGTGAGTTGCGATGAAAAGAGGAACATTAAAACACGCTTATGATGCTGACGGAAAGAAGATCTGTTTAGACAAAGGGACTTTCCTTAGCAACCTGGGTAACCGAAGCATCACATTAAATAAAGCCGTTACAAGATTAGAGCTGATACAGAAGGATGATCCGTCATTTAATTACCGGGATAGCTGGGAGTTAAGATCGGGTCTTGATGCAATAAAAAGAGCTGTTGAGAGATTGAAAAAAGTCGGGGTTAAAGATTAAATGAATAATGCTTTAAGACTTCACGAAGATATTCAATTCCAGACACCGTACTTTGTTGCAAAATATATGGCTTCACTAATTCCCGATCGAACAAAAACTATACTTGAACCAACACCGGGTATTGGTAATCTTATCGCGGCAATACAGGAAGTTCGATCGGACATTTCTATTACAGCTCCAGACGATTTTTTCTTGCTTCCAAAACAAAGATTTGACTGCATTGTAATGAATCCCCCTTTCACATCTAAAAGTGCTGACTTAAGCAATGCACCGGAAGATGCAAAACAAATGGGGATGAGGCTTGGTTATCATATACTTCTTAAATGTATGGAGATGAGTGATTATATAATTGCGTTGATGCCGTGGTTTACAATAGCGGACAGTGATTTGAGACTCAAAGTAATTAAGGAGTTTGGTTTGAAATCGGTTACTCCGCTGCTTAGAAAAACTTTTAGATACGCACGAATTCAAACTTGTGTTATTGAAATGGAAAAAGGATTTAAGGGTCAAACAATTTTGAGAACGGAATTTCATTAAATGATTAATGAAAACTACACATACCGACTTGGCAAAGAGCTGACAAATAAAACAGGAGTTATGTGGTGTGAAGAGTGTAATGAAAATCCGAAGGATAAAATATTCAGAGTTCATTACAGGGGAAAAGAACAAAGAGGCAACAGAGAAATTATAATTGACGGCACAATCTGGATGTGCAGCAGTTGTGTAGATCGTGAAATAAAAAATGTAAGGAGTGAAAGATGATTAAATATTTAATCGAACTTGGAAG